>NZ_JAKDJE010000013.1 GCF_030454045.1 Psychrobacter sp.
TCCGTAACTGGACGTCTGCTCTGAATCGCTTTATGATTATGTTTGATGATCGTATTAGTAAGCATTTAATCTAAATGGCAGTTACACAGAATCTGGGATGGTCTCCAACCTTAAAACTAGTATGAAACTTTATTACTTGCTCACAGCAACCAAGCAAAAAAAACCAGTAACCTCTTACTGGTTTTTAATCAAATACCTTTTAATTTATTAGCTTATTGCTTGTAAATCCAACCGCCACGTAAAAATATAGGTGTATTCCATACTTCCCTAACTTCCAAGCTAAGTGAGTTTCCTACTATTATTTGTGCTGGTACTCCCCATAATGATAATTGAATATAACACATCAATGCCGCAACCCTACTGATATCTGTGGCTTGAACCCAAATATTTGATGATGGATTAAACCCTTTTTCCAACATTCCTTTTATTACCGCTAAAATCATCCCTCCTGATCCTGAAGCTGGGTCACTCAAAGATATATAGTCTTTATCTTTCAAATCGTTATAAATATCGCCTAAATGAAATTGTGCCATTAAATAGCTAACATTATCAGGCGTAAAATACTGACCGTTCCTGCTATCGCCTAGCTCCATGCTCATATAAATACTACCTAGAACATCTTTAGGCTCTACCCCTAGCTCCATGACCAATAACCCAAAAGCCTCTGTAAACGCTTCCTGATCGCTCTTATGGTAACTGTTAAAGACCTTTAGGTACTCTTCTTCTCTTTTCTTATCAAACCAAGCTTTTTGATTGTGTAAGCATACTGCTACTATCGTAATAAAATCCTCGAAAACCCTATGCCTATTCTTATGCTGCGCTACGCCTTGTAGCAGTCCTATAATTCTCTTTTGCATATTAACAGTCCTATTACCACATTAAACGCTTGTGATTAGCGAGGTCAGCACCTTGCCGACCTTGTAAGACAATTATATATAATATGACTAACTTTTGCAATAAAAATATCTCTTATTCACTCTAAAACACAACATCTTGTGCGCTGCGGTGGCCAAACTAACACTACATGTAGTATGTCGATCAGCTGCGGTCGCTACTATATGTAGTGTATCCATTACCAACTATCTGTAAAGTTACATGAAGGTCGAGTTATTAAGCTTGATAACATCTTTTCGTTATCAAGCTTAATAACTGACCCAACAACCGAAGGGCGTTAGTAGCAAACTTGTTTTTTGAAATCACTACTATCTAGTAGCACAACTATACTTCTTGTACCATCTTCAATGTATGACACACAAACGCTTCCATTCTTGCTAGATTCTAGCAGTGCATTTATAGCAACCTGTTTATTTTTAAAAACTAAAGCACTTTCAAAGTTACTATCAAACTCTTTTTCCTTACCTTTTTTTGGTTGGGAAAAATACCCCAGTTTATCATTACACCAAACCACGAAACCCAAAAACTCTATGTCTTTTGACTTGACTTTTTCAACTCCAAATTCATGATTTAAAGCTGTCTCCATGCTGCTGCTATTTATATCATTTTTATATATTGTTAGTTTCATATCCAGCAATCCCTATTTAGGTGGGTTTTCATAGTCAGGTGTCTTACTTTCTTTGCTTTTGAAATATCTCTGCCTACAATCTTGATTCATACATTCAAAGTAATAAGACTTTTTCCCTTTCTTGTAACCCAACTTACCATCACAAGCTTTGCAATCAAACTTTGTTCTTTTGGCTGGTTTATCGTTTGCCTTGGGCTTTCTAGCAATCGGTTTTCCGTCCTCGTCATCCATTGAATGTGTACACTGGTTTTCTTTATCGTTGTAACCACTGCACCCCCAAAAAGTACCTTTTACACCTACATGTCTTACCATGTTTCTATCACATTTCGGGCATTTGTAGTATTTAATGCTACCTTTGATTTTTTTGATCTCAGGTATAACCACCTCTTTCATCATTTGCTTAGAGAAATTTATAACGTCATTTCTGTCTTTAATATTGAGTTGCCTTTCAGCCCATATTGCACTCATATCAGGGTATTTTATTTTATCATCAAGCTTGTCATAAAACGCTTGGCCTTTATTTGTACTGACAACTTTCTTACCCTCTTCTACTAAAAAACCTCTTTCAAATAAGGTGTCTAATGCTACGTGTCTTGTAGCAGAAGTGCCAATCCCACCATTTTCACTATCTTTATCTTTATCCTTTTCTATTAGCACTTTTGCAAGCCTTGGATCTTTCACATACTTTGCTACGCGAGTCAGATCAGACAGTAGCGTTTTAACAGTATAATGTGGTGGTGGCCTAGTCTCTTTGTTATTAAGCTTCAGCCCTACGCATTCACAAGACAGCCCTTTACTAATACCGTCTAAGCCTGTCATATACTCTTCATCTTCGTCTTTGGGGTCGCTATTTTTTTCTTTGGAAAAAAGTGCTTCCCATCCATCACTAACCCTAGTGCTTGATGAAGCGTTGAACAAAAAACCATCAATATTGACTACTGCTTTTTTCTTTATGTACACTGAGCTTGGGTAAAATTGAGCTATATAAAGCTTTGCTATCATCAAATAGATGTTTCTTTGTTGCTCTGTGAGCTTACTTAAATTTGCAGTGGTATGAGTGGGTACAATAGCATGGTGCGCTCCCACCTTTGCGCTATTAAACACTCTTCCTTTAAGTTGGGGATTTGCCTTTTTCACCTGTTCTTGAAATAACCCTTCTACATTTTGAGCCACAGCCTTAATGATCTCATCTGCATTCTCATATTGCTCATCGCTAAGATATTGGCAATCGCTTCTATTGTAAGTTATCAGTTGATGGGTATCTTTTAATTCTTGCGTTATCTTTACAACGTCTTTTGGTTTATACCCCCATTTTTGGTTAGCGTCCTGCTGCAACTTATTTAGGTTATAAGGAAGAGGCGCTGACTTTTCTTCCTTTTTTTCTAAAAAATCACTTATGATACCCACTTTATTTTTACATGCCTTGCCTATTTTTACTAATTGCGCCTTATCAACAAACCTACCTTTGTCATCCTTTATTAATTCTGAATACTCTGATTGATTATTAGCTATTTTTTCATTTAACTCATTACTATAGCCCTTAAAAGACGATATAAAATCGTAGCCGTTCGCACTTATTTTAGATAACAAATCGTAGTAATATTGCTTTTTATGACCACTATTTAGCCTATCTCTTCTCACCACCAAACCTAAAATTGGCGTTTGCACACGCCCTACAGATATAACCCCTTCACCACCTTCAGCCTGTGATTTTAGAGTGTACGCCCTTGTTAAGTTGAAACCAAAAAGAAGATCAGATAGTGACCTTGCTTCAGCTCGCCACCCCAAATGTTCAAACTTTTCATTAGATTCTTTTTTCGCAATAGCCTTTTTAACAACAGACTTAGTATTGTCGTTAATCAAAACTCGATAAACAGGGTTTTTATAACCATAGAACCTTAATATTTCATCAACTAGCAACTGGCCTTCATCGTCCGTATCACCAGCATGTATCACCGTCTCTGCTTTTTTCAGAAGACCTTCAATAACATCAAGGTTTTCTTTAAGTTTTGGATTAGGTTTATGTCTATAGTCACTGAAAAATAATGGCAAGCTATCAAAAGACCACGCCTTCAACTTTCTGTCATAGTCTTCAGGCTCTAATAATTGCAACATGTGGCCAATACACCACGCTACAGCCACACCATTGTCATCTACATAATAACCGTGACGCTTACTAAATTTACCTTCCAAAGCCTCAACCACAGCCCTAGCTACCGCTGGCTTCTCAGTAATGTATAACTCCTTGATATTCATAAATCAATCCCCACACTCAGATAAAACGCGACCAAAACAGCACCAATAAGTTTGTAGCAAAAAGCGATACGATAACTGTAACCGCCCTCGCTTATCGAATGTGCTTGGTAATAGATCAAAAAACCTATACCACAGCATAAAAATATTGAAACCACTTTGCCATAAGAAAACTCATTTCTAGCAAGAAACGCTAAAAGCAACACCACCACAAGTTCAAGTAAAATTAAAAATCTTAAACGCACTGGCCACCACCAATAAATAATCACCATCAAGAAGAGTCAAGGATTTGGCTATACCGCTGCCCTGCTGGGCAAGCGGCTTTCTTTTTTGATTTGTTTAGGGGGAAGAAGCAAAGCCGCGCATACTGAAGACAGCCCACCACATAAGCCACACTGACACTCACAAAAAGCTCAGGGCTTCGCCCACTATACAAAGAAACGGACTTTGACCCCTGATTTTTTTCTCTTGCCCCCACTTCTTTTATGGTTGGTTTTGCTACAATTTTTCTTAGATAATTTTTAACGGTCGATAGTGACACGCCTAATTTTTCTGCTATTGTAGATTTGGTCATTCCACGCTTTGCAAGTTTTTCAGCTTCACGTTTGCGCTTTTCCATGTTGGACTGGTACTCTGAGCGACTTACAGCGCCTCTATTTTGCCTATAGGCGCGTTGTGCGGCTGCTTTCTTATCTTTACGCATACTGGATGACACAAGCGCTCTCATGTGGCTTCTAAGCTCACTGGGAATCAAGTCTTGCAGTTCATCGTATAGGGTTTCACTTTTGTATTTATACCTAAGCTCCCCTTCCTCACCTGCTTTTGTGTTCGATGCGCGTTTTAATACGCTACTACAGTAAGCCAAGCATTTTGACAACTCTAACGATCCAAAATATTTTGCTGCAAGCTCTTTAACCTCGCTCTCTAGCGCTTCTTTATGGGTAAACCAACTAAGGGCGTTTGCTGCATGGAATAATAACCTGTCTCTCATACCCTCTGGCACTGATTCACTTTTATTTTTGGTAAAGTGGTGAACGATCAACTTCTGAACATCCTGATAAACTAGATACCAACGCTCGTATATACTCCCTCTACCGCGCTGACCTGCTGTTTTTTTCTTTATCTCTAAGCCGCGCTTCGCCCTAGCTGCTCTAAAGTCTCTAATCTCAGATCTTGTGTGCGGTAAAATCTGATTGCACAAATCATCAAACGTGTAATAATCATCACATAAAAAACCGATATCACTAAGCGCCCCATTCTTGCTGTTATACGTGTTTGGTAGTCGCATCATCCTAGTGGCATCTGTACACGCTGGATCAGCGTTATCTATTACCTCGATCAAACGCTTCATAACCGCTTTCCATCTAGGTAAGCATTTAGCCCCTACTGGCTCAAACCTCCAATATAAATGATACCCTCTGCCTGTATAAACCACACAGTTAGGACTAGGAATATTAAGATCATCAATTTTTTTGAGTGTGTCTTGAAGTACATTAATAATATAATCGTTATAATCGCTACTGCTAAGATTATCTAAATTCCTACAATCAACATCTACATAAAAACTGGTTAATCTTCTAAGGTTTTTCCCTAGTCTCCATTTGTAAAATTCGTTAGGAGAAAAGTAAATATCCGTCATATAATTCAGACCATCAAGGAGGTTCGTAATATCTTCCTTTGGGTCAACACATGTCCAAGCCCCTTTACTACGGGTTTTATCCCATAGTATCACTGTTTCCATGCGTTTCGTGGGGTGAATGAAGTCGTAGAAATCGTTTGTAGCACTGATTCGTTTTTGAGGGAATGCACTCATAACAATCATTAGTCCATTATTTATCAGTAAATAATCATTTATTTTCTTAAAATGATTTACGAAAATACTTGATAAACGGCTAATAACTCATTTTATAAATAAGTACACAGTTGCATTGATTAGATAATTATAATAGAATTGCAATTATCAGTAATGGCACACTAACTAACTAACTATTAAGCCTCTGACTAAGGCATTATCTTAATAGTGAATTTAGTGAACTGTGTTCAGCCGTTTATATTACTGGTTGTTTAGAATAAATTTTGGTTGGCACTGCAATTTATTCTACAGATTGAATGTTAAGCAACAAGCCCATTGGTATTCGTATCAGTGGGCTTGTTTTTTATTAAGTTAATCATACACGATCAAGCTTAAATCCACAACATAAAACCTTTTAAATTGTTAAAAACATTTTGAGCTTAAATATCCAAATGGCTTGTTGCTGCTGCGTCATTATCAACCTCAACTGCTAAAGCTCTTTCATTCTCACGATTTCTATTGTACTCACTCTCAGTTATCGCTTTTTCTTTATCTCCAACCATCACCACCGCCACGCGCTCATTGATCTCATGACCTTCCATGACTTCTGCATCAAATCTGTAGCCTACATTCTTACTGGTTTGCACGATGCCATTACTTCGGTCTTTATAGACTATTTGCCCTACCACCTCTTTACCATCGCCCTCTTTGAGCATGATATTATGTAGTATCTTTTGTTCAGGTTCTCGGCTCTCAATAGACTCTAATGCTGCTTTTGCTTCGCCATGCTCCGTCAAACTTTGATCTAATGCGTTTTTTGGTGCTGGCTCTCTTACCACAGCTTCTATATCTTCATTTTCCATAATCACCTCTTTTTACTAGATTATTTAACTAAATTATGCTATATAATATTTATAATAAAACATTATATATCTACTTTACCTCTATTAAACATTAAGGAACAAAAATGCTTACTAAAAAAATCATGTCTGCCCTAGTCGCTCTTCCTGTTTTATTTGCTCTATCTACGCCTTCTCATGCTGCTCTGGAAGGCGATACTTGCATGTCGCACAGTCAAGCTAATAGTGCTGTTTACCGCTGTGCTAATATACAAAAAGGTCAATCCCTTACGGTTTATGAGTTATATCAACTTGGTTATCGGGTTGTTTCTGCATACCCTTATAAAAGTGGGCATACTATAATTATAGAAAAACAAACTTAGAGTAATTATATGCGTATTCAAAATCCAGTTACACACCATCCCTTTTTATCAGGTATTAAGATTGCAATCTTATTTTTCTTGATACCCTTCTACAATAACGGCATGTCTTTTGGCAATGCTGATTTTTGGTCATGGTATGGCTGGGTTGTCGCGGTCTTTTATCCTATCGAAATTTTATGCTGCATTCTGTTTGTCACTGGCAATAAAAACAAAATTGACAACACTAGGGATTATGGGGATCAACCTCTTTTGTACGCTCCTTATAATGGTAACTGCGGCTCTCCATACATCTATGATATAACCAATCCCAACACACCACCTTTTAACCATCATCGTTAGTCACTCAACACTACATCTTGTACTCTGCGGTGGCCAAACTAACACTACATGTAGTATGTCGATCAGCTGCGGTCGCTACTACATGTAGTGTTTTTAATTCACTTTTGACTATTCATATCTCTATAGTAAAAGACACCTCCACTTGCTGCATGACTCCAAGGTAAGTGAGTTTTCTGCCTAAAATCTGATACCCATTGTTTGCCATCATACATTTGGATATGGCCTGAGTTGTGCCCTCTCGATTTACCATATACCACAATATCGCCCCTTTTTGGGTTCTTCATTGCATCAGCACTTGGTACTTGGGTGAAACCCATTTTTTTCATTTGCCCTGTTGTATGGTACTGATAAGCATGTCTCTGTTGATCAAACTTATAACCAGCAGATTGCAGCCCTTTTCTAACATACCTTGCACAATAGCCTGACGAACTCCCCAACGAATTTCTTGTGATATAACTTGCCGCCTTATCTGCCTGACTTCCTTGTGATGCGCCACCGCCTCTTGACGCACCACCTACGGCTTTTTTGCTTCATCACTCCCACTGAGATCTCCCCAGTTTTGATTTGAGCCAATCCAGCCGCTACCACTTTTTTGGCTTTCTTTGGCTGTATCTATAACACTATCAACCATACCTCTTCCAGCATCCACTATGTTTTGACCAGTTTCAGCAATGTTTTTAGGCGCATTTTCTATAGCATTAAATACGTTTCCTGTACGTTCATTTACTAAGTAAGCCGCTTCAGTAGTTGTTTGATTCCCTCTGTTTTGTAGTGGTTTATTTTCTTCTAATATCCCATCTGCTCTACCTGACCTTGTATCACTTAAAGCACCTACACCGTCTCTTTTTTGCTGCATACCGCCAGTAATATTGTTTTGGGCTGCTTGCGCTCCTGCCCCAAAACTTAATTGCTGAAAGCTACTTCCTTTTGATTGATTTTGCCCTATAGACTGGTTCACAGCATCGCCACCTGTACTGATCAATCTATCCCCTTCATTGCTATACTGCCCTATTGAGTTATTAGCACTACTACTCAATGGACTACCGCCAACTGACGGTGAGGTATTTCCTGAAGCTGCGCCCAGCGCTGCACTCTGATCTGAGAAGTAAAATTGTCTTACTTCATCTTGAACAGCCAAGGCATCTGTAGGACTTGTACTTAAGCGACGTTCATAATCTTCACGGCTATCAAAACCATTGTCTGCAAGGATTTGATTTAGGTAAGCTTCATTATCTCTATTAACAGATAACTGATCCATCGCTCTTGATATTTGTTCAGGGTTATTAAGGTTCTGAATCCGCGACATACTATCTTGGCTTGATACTCTTGAACTTGCCGCATGTTCACTGCTCATACTTGAATTGGCTGAAGTCGTCTCTTGACTACCAACCTCTTTTCTCCATCCTGAGCTATCTGTAAGTCTCTGAGAATTGCCTGTTTGATCGCTATCTGAGCTTGATGTTCCTCTTCTCGCTGATTGTTCGTAACTACTTCCCTGAGATCTTGAATCAGTTTGAGTAGTGCCTAGGCTTCTTTCATCGCTCTCACCTACACTTGTATTACCAAATGCAGTTGCCGTGACACCAGTGTTTAGATTTCCACTCATTCCTAAGTTAACACCGCCTCTGCCACGACCGCCACCGCCGCCGCCTTGACCGCCGCCTTGAACACCTTGATTCCCTTCTGTATCTCTAAGGCCAACACCACGTCCACCACCTGAACTAACACCACCACCCAATCCAGCATTAACACCTGCACCAGCGCTAACGTGGCTTGCTGCTTGCTGTGTTCTATTTTTACTATTACTTATTGTATTGTTACTACTATCAGTATTAGTTGTTCCGCTTTCATGCCCTATTCTCTGTGAAGCTGTACTTCCAACTTCTTCATTTTGAGATACTGATACTGAGCTATCTTCATATTTTGCTTTATCATAAACTGAGCCTTGCGTAGCTGTTTGGCCAGACGTGAAGTTTTTGCTATTGCTAATCTCCCCTCTGCCTGTTGCTGAAGCGGCTATAGAATCATCTTTTGATGAAGACTTGTTGCTACTGTACTCACCATAAACATCATCTGAATGCTCATGCTTTCTAAACGCTGCTTCCTGATAACTCATCATGGTGCTGCCTGCACCATCTCTTGATACACTCCCACCTGCAAAAGATGTAATATCATGATCCATTTTATTGGCATTACTATTGTTATAACTTGAATTTTCTACATTCTTATTTCCTAAATTTGTATTTCCCATATTTAGGTTGCCATCAGCCATTTCATTACCCACAGAAGATGTTGACCCTCGATACTGAGCCAATGCACCATTAGCCATGCCTGAAAGCCCTCTGTAGCTGCTCCATGCTACCGCCCCTGCAATCACTGGGGTTAACATGATCATCCATCCTACAAGGCTGTGGTTGTTAATTAGGCTGTCATATACCGTGTGAACATAGCCAAAAGGTACGCCACCGCCTCCTGCGGCATTGGTTTTTAATAACTGCCTGTGAAGCTCCCAATTTCCTAATTGATCAATCACTGCAAATATAGGTTGCCACAAACATATCCAAAAAAGCGTTAAAAAATACCCCTTAATAGCTTGTATAGAAGTTTGCAAATTACCGACAATAAACATGAGTGCTGCAAATGGAAAAAGCATGATTAAAATAACAGCAAACCAACTGGCCATCGCTGGTAGTGTTTCGCGCCCAAGCTGTGCCACGACACTTTGTTGAAACGCTGCCTTTTTCGCTGATCGAGCGACCCCCATGTGAATTGCTGCACTTTCTGCCATTGAAGGATCTTTTAGCATACGCGCCATATCTGAGCCGCTAACTTCCATCATGTAGCTAAACATATTTTGGCGCATGATCTTAGTGACGTTTTCATTGATATTTAGCTGACTTTGGTAGGTATCTTCTACCGCAATTTTATACATGGTTTCAGCAAAGTTACCGCTGTAATTATCATTCTTGTAGAAAAATAGTTTGCTTTTTTCTTCGATGTTTTTAAGTGCCTCAGAGTCCATTTTGCTATTAAGATATATTCCTGCATCTTTACAGGTTTTAAGATCGCTTGATCCACTTAATGATTTCACTGTGACAAATCTTGCTGGTGACGTGTTTTTCAAAATAAGATCAAACCCATCTGAACTATTCTTAATATCACGAATGGTATAGACTTCATCACGAATATCATAAAGCGCACATTCTTTAATGAATTGTGTTAAATCAGATCTTACTTCAGGATCTTCAAAGGCTACTTCTAGGCTGTTTCTTAAAATATTGGCGCGGCTACCTATTCCTGCATCAAACATACCTGAATATGTCGGATTGCTAAGGTTCGCCCCTGCTTTGATCGTAAACCATTTTGTTACGTCATTAACAAGCTTAAAAGCCTCAACCAATAAAAAAGGGGCTTCGCTGTTGCTTGTCGTCCAAATACGTTCTGTGTCTGATCGTTTAAAAGCCAGTGTGTCATTAACTGGTATTGCTAGTATTGTTGTGAATACCAGTGTGATTAAAAATTGCTGGATAAAATCATATTTTCTAAACGCTACAGCCGATATCAAACCACTAATTAGCGCAATCAGCATAAAGGTTCTGATCAGGCTCACCCAAGAGCTTGATCCAAAAATATCACCAACATATTTAAACGCGATATACATATATTGCGGATCAAAAGGTGTTTCAATAACTATGGTAGATAACAGCACGTTTGAATATCCTCTTATTTTAGGTTGTTTCCATACTCTAATGATGAGTATATCGGTGTAGATAAGCTACTTGCTACTGTCGCTTCTAAATGCCTAATTTGATCTGCAATCTCCATCGTGCTTCTCGCTGATCTATAAATTGTCGCTATATCCGAGTCTAAGTTACTCTCAATCATTGCAATACGATTTAAGAGCTTTTCAACTGCTTCAACTTTACCAGCGTTATCTAAATTCTGCTGCTCTGCTTCTAGCGCCTTTCTTGTGTTTTTGGCCACCATCTCAATGTAACTTTTAGCGTATTTAGCAGCGATCAAGGTACTATATTGAGCCATTAGGTTCTCTGCTACTGCTGTATCATTTATTGAGCTACCCAATGCCACTATTTTGTAAATAGGTAGTTCTGTGGCTGATATAAAGCTTAATATATCGTCTTTCTCTGCACCATAATCCTCTCTTAAACTGATTTTTCTTGATATTTTTCTCATCTTTTCCATAACCATTGTATGAAAGGTTTTGGTATTTTCTTTGGCGTTCATATTTACGCCCATACAATCAACATAGTCGTTACCATCACACGTTGGCATCGGCATAAGTATTGTCTGTCTTGTTGATAATAGCTTGCCTATTGATAAATCCTCGCTTGGTGCTATATATACAGACCTACCATCCTCATAAAAAATAATAGTGCCTACTAACCCCATAATTTGCCGTTTAGTTCTTTGATCAGCCCCTAAGCTTTTTAAAGCATCCCATGTTACATTACCGTAAGGTAGCTCATTTTCACGAGCTGGATTATTAGCGACAGCGTTTCTCGCAACATCCGCTCTTTTTGTACCAGTAGCCGCGCCCTTGATTTCTCTATAGGCTTCCACTGCATCGCTAAAAATACCATCAGCAGACCCCCATTCTATCGCCTTGGTATCATACTGCGTATCCCATATTTGATTGGCTGTAGCATTTACTACACCTTTAGCAGCTTGACAAGAATTGATATTAAATTGATTAATCTTATCCGCTGTATTTTGTAGCGAGGTCATGACGTTTTCGCATGTAGGGCATATATTTTGTAATGCAATTTTAAAACCATAACCTAGTGCATTTGAGCCGATATTCCTAAGTAGTGATACAAACTGATCTTTACTAATAAAAGAAAAACCGCCCATGTGTAAATCAATACCGCCACATCCAGCACTAACCGTTGGCGCTGAAGCTGACGCTAAGTTATAGCTTTTAACTGGTGAGTTTGTCGTTAAATTTCCGCCATGATAGTAATTCATTGTTTGTGTTTTTAGCACTGTTGGGTTTCCAACATTGGCATTTAGATCATCAAAAACATTATCCATTTCTGAAGCATTTGCGTTGACGCAAGTTATTACGGCAATACTGGTCACTAAAGCTTTGATATACATTTTCATTTAGAATCCCTCACCCACGCTTACATTGGTTAATTGGTACATGCGATCTACTATCTCACTCATTGACATAGCACCAAAACCTATTGGCGCGTGTTCTGCCGTTTCCTTATCAGCAATAAATAGCGCTGGTACAACATCTACACCCCACTCTTTCCCTAGTTTTCGACCGTCTCTATAGTTTGGGTACTCAGGCAAGCCACCACCATCTAATGTTGCTGCTACTACTTCTAATCCGTAACGCTGCTCCATTTCTTTAATAACTTTTGATGTTGCATGGCAATATGGGCAATCACTTCTAAAGAAAAAGATGATGCCGTGTTTTTGCGCTATGTCTTGCATCGCTGAATCCTTTAGCACAGCTTTTTCTTCTTTTTTAATATTAAGCCCAAAAGTAGAAGTAGGATGCTCAATAGAGTAATCTAGCTTCGGATTTTTCCACACTACACGCTGCCATTGATCCGCAAACATAGATGCTTTTTCTTGCGTGACCTGCCAAACCTCCAAATAATCTTTTACGTTCTCTTCGGTTGGCATCATAATAGCCTTGTCTTCTTTGGCCTTTAGAAGCTCTCTAAGGTCTTCAGCCGACTTTACATCCTCCAAGCTTTCTAACTTCTTTTTGGGTGGTGTAGCGGCTGTTTTAGGCGCTTCTGTAGGCTCATTTGAAGCATTTGCCTTGTATGCTTCAGAAGCCATAGGCGGCACTTTTTGATTTTTACTTTTTTCAAATTGTGCTTTTTCTTCTTGCGCCTTAGCTATGGCCTCTTGTCTTTGTTTTTTTAAAATTTCTTCGTCACAATACCAATTTTTTTTAACTTGATCGCATTGCCAAACAGAAGGATAGTTAAAAGAACTTGTTGCATAGGCACTACTACCTACTAGCAGAAAACCACCTAGTAAACTGCTTAGTAAAAATTTATTGATCATAGTAACTAACCCTATCTGAAAAATTATCGTTTACCTTGTCGGTGATTTCTTTTTTGCGCTGATCAACATTAATATCTGTTGGTACAATCTCATTAATAAACTCTGAAAAATCCATCTGAGAAAAATCTAGTCTTTCAAGCTCGTTTAAGGTGAATCCATCACAGCCTTGCCCTTTACCAAGCTGCCTTCTCCCTTCGGTATTAATAATTCTAGCTAATGTCGATTTAAAACAGCAATATGAGCGTGTCTTTTCTAAACATGATCCGAAAAATGTTTTCTTGGTACATTTCTCGCCTGTTTGAAAACAAAGGTTGCTACCGCGCTTAACTCCTAATGCCGCCTCGTCTTTCGTGCAAGACAACCATCCTCCTGTAAGAGCTGATTGCACTTGAGCTACTGTTTTATCAGTATCAAACACTTCATCATAAACATACTGACTACCTTTACTTGTGGTGATTGGCTGATTTGGCTCATTACCATAATTCTCAGTCTGATTCGCACCCTGTATTCTGTTTTGAAACTTATCGCCTGTCTCGATGGTCTTACAGCAACTCATAACACTATGGCCAGCTAATACTTTAACGGTACACTCACCACCTTCACCTTTGAAAATATTGTAGCTTCCATCGGCTTGTTTACCATAAACCCCAGCTTGTCTTTGTACTTCCATCATAGAGATTGCTGATCCAAAATCCCCATCTTCTTCAGCTTCTCTACCTATACAGTTGTCTCCTTCGCACAGTTTTTCTTCACATTCTGTTGTTTCAACAACTTGCTCACTTTGCTTTTCACATCTATACTTTTGCTCATAGGTTAAACATTTACCACTTGCATCTTTGTTAGTGCATACGCTAGAAATTTGACCACAACCTTTCAATTCATCTTTGCTGCATTCACTAACCCATTTTTTATCATCGCCACACATCAATTCTTTTTTATACTCTACACACTGGTTATTAGAGTCTTTTTTAGTGCAAGTTTGTGAAACTACGGTGCATACATTTTCATTTTGTTGGCGCGGTGTGCATGTGGTTTTTGTCTCTATACTGCAATCACTAGCGACTGGTATATCAAAGTACAAGCTAAATCCTGTTCTCCCACTATGATTATAAAGTTCTACTATTATTTCATTCTCACCTTCTTTTAGGCTGTTTAAGATATTGAGATTGGGTCTAATATCCCATCGTTTTCTGCTACCCCAGCCATGCGTGTATAAATGATTGCCGTTAACATAGAGTTTTATACCGTCATCTACATGGCCATGCGTAAATATTGCTTTTGGAAGATCTTTGTAATTCTTTATATTGAACTTATAAGTTGCCTTATATACCGCCCCACCTTGTTTACTATAATTTGGATTTAATGTTATCAACAAACTCTGACTACCCATATTTATGCTACTTGGTAGTGTTATCGTATTCCAATGATAGTTACCAAGCCATATTTCATGAGGCGTTGTTACTGCCTCCATATCCTCACTAATATCAATACCACCTTCTGCATAGTTATAATTGCCTCCTGAGTTTTTGCAAACTTTCTCTTTACTCACTGTACAACTCTCAGAAGACTCACGAAAAGGCGCTAGCGTTGACATACAACTTTTTTCTTCATAGATTGCTGGGGTTACGTTTCTTACTACTCTACAAAATGTACCTGTTGATGAATCACCAGCGTCAGCATCTTCAATGGTCTTTTTTGAGTTAACAATTAAAGGATCTCTGTCGCGGTCTATCTCATAAATTGGCCTTGAATCCTTATTTTTAGCTGAGAAATAAATGGCTTCGCACTCTGCATATTGCTTTGGGGTAGAAGCCACTTGCTTGTTTAAGACGCGCTCACAATTCCCCACTTTTGAATTACCTGCTCTTTGCGCTTCACTTAAATCTTTGTCATAAAAATAAGTATTGCTATGATCAAATATCACATTAGTAGTTTGTGATGCAGCGCCTTCTTTTACCGTCTCTCTCACACCACCTAATGACGCATAACCTAAATCTTTACCTTGTCTTATACCGTCATCGGCATAACTCACCAAGGTTATTAAGGTCATTACAACGCACATTGCTAATGCAAATATTGAAATAGCTTTCATTATGCCAACCTGTTTAATTGCTTCTTAATCATATTTTTTTCAGTAGCGTCTTCTACAGAAGCTTCCATTTTCTCTAATGCAAAATCTAGTGACACATCGCCACTAATTTTTATATAGTCTTCAGGGATAGCACAACCATCTAAATCAAGGCTTTCATACATTCCAAGCTTTTTAACCAATACAAATGACGGTGCTTTATCAATCTTGTATTTTTTGAAGGCATCGGGGTTCACTTGGATGTTGCCGCTTTTTAAACCTAGCTCCCCAATTCTTGCATAAGTTTTTTTAAGGCTACCATCATAAAAACCTCTTAATACTAACGCCCCATCGACTTTTGCTACGTCCTGCGCTAATTTTCTAAGGGTGCTTTTAGGCATATCTAAGGTCACAAAAATATAAACTCTCTCACCAGCCTGTATTTGCTGTTCAGTTCGTTCGTATTTTTGAGCAATAGCATCAATATCAATGCCCTCAAAATTACTTATATCTACCTGTGGCGCTGTTTGATTGAGGTTTTCTACATCGGGTGCAACTTGTTTGGTATTTAAACCATTTAGCATTGCGTTTTTTTCTTTATTGATACGCCCAAGCTCTTTTTTAAATATCTCGCTGTCTTGTATTACTTCTTTGGTGTTACCACTACCTTCACTAAAAAACGTCTCTGCATTTGCGGTAAGCGCTATTGCTATAGCAGACGCAAGTAAACCACTTGTCAATTTTAAGTATTTATGCTTCATAATATCGGCCCCAAACAGCAATTTTTCTTTCTAAATAATTCGTAAGAGAAGTCTTCACCTTTATATGGGTAACTTCTACCAGCGCCCATAACAGAAGTTGTTCTACCAAATGGCTGACAGCATTTGCTATCTTCACTACTGCCTTTCTTTTTGGTTTGTGGTACTGGATATAACATAGTGTATTTATATTGGTCTTTTTGCATAATTGGTTGGACGTATGCACCACACAACCCTTTCTCTCCTGCTGTACCGTGAGTAAGTAGCTGTCTGTGCATCTTTGCCGTCATTCTTTGAGCAACCAATGAGCTTGCTTGTACAAGCGACACATGCGACCCTACACGGCCATTCATCGGGTACATGACCCCATTACACCCAGCGCACCAAAACAGCTTATTTGAGCCAAATCCTGTACTTGATTTAACACAATCTCCTGCACATGCTGCCACTGCTAAAGGATTACTAAGTAAGAAAACATCAGGGTTCAACAACACGCTTAGTTCATCATCATCCCATAATGGATCAATCTCAGTCATATAACCCACGTCATAATCGCCTGTCTCTACGCATGGGTGTTCTACCATAATATCTAAGATATAAAGAAGTGGATCTGCGTACCAGTGGGCTTGCCAAAATGAATTTTTTGTTCCATCTTCTTTGATTCTGACTTCACCTTCAGGCGCTTTAAACCCTAAATCCAATTCCAGTCCACCAAGAGACACTAAACAATACGGTTTTCTTGTCACGTCTAATCGTCTCACTGGCTCCCAAAATCCTGTTTGAATACCGATAATAGGTGGTACAGCGCATGAGCATAAGATATCGCTTGGGTTCTCATTATCTTCTTGACCACCTCTATATAAATTATGGCCACCAATGGTTAAAGGGAATATGCAACTCCAACAAATATCCGTTATAGGGTTAGCAAACTTACCTACACACTTTCCACCTGCTGCATTGGCTGGGGCGAAAATTACAGACGTTACCATCAAAAACACTGCTAATAACCACTTCATTTGCCTAAATCCTTAGCTGGTATTACTTCAATCTTTAAAGACTTCCCTTCCTGACTTACTATCGCTGGCACTTCTTTAATGTTGAATTGCGCGGTCAAGTAACTGCCTTGGTCAAAATAAACTTGCTGCCCCCACGCCTTACTTATATCAAACCAACTTCCTGCTATTAATACTGGTTTTAATTTTGCGCCTTGCTGCTTGACCATTTTTTTAACCGCTTTGACTTGTTCCTTATCTCTACCGTCAAAAAATATTATCTTCTTAGAAAGCGACATATAATCTAGTGGATTGACTTTAGATCCTGCCGCTAGAAGTATTCTACCTTCGTCATCTGTTACTGCTTCGTCATATGTTTTTGTAGGGTTATGAAGCGTTTGACTGCGCTTCTTTGCGGTTGTTATCGAATCATTAGGCTTTGGATTTTTTAAAGTGTGCAAGCTTTTTTTGATCGCTTTGTCTTTTAGTTTTTCAAGCTCACCATTTTCTTGCATTACCATCAGCTTTTTTTTAATCTGCTCAACGGCATCTTGTTCTTTGATCTGATATGTCTTACCA
Source organism: Psychrobacter sp. (assembly GCF_030454045.1). Classification (GTDB taxonomy): domain Bacteria; phylum Pseudomonadota; class Gammaproteobacteria; order Pseudomonadales; family Moraxellaceae; genus Psychrobacter. The sequence goes on from NZ_JAKDJE010000013.1 coordinate 17,577, forward strand.
ATAACCCCTAAATCCTTAGCGCTCACTTGTTGCGTTGACGCAAATAAAATAACGGTTAATATTGGTAATATTTTTGAATACACACTCATTACAACCCACCTTTTATATTATCTTTTAGAAGAAGCCATAAGCTTTTCCTCTAACTTCACTTTTATCTACTAAGCCTATTTCTGAATATCTTGAATCGTAACTGTCTTGGTGTGGTGCTTTAAAATAGTATTTGCCTTTTGGTATTACTCCCAACTCTTTTATCGGGTAAAGCTCGCGGTTATCTGCTGTAGCATTGGTTTTCGCTCTACCAACAAGCTTGTTGTTTATAAATACCTCTCGACCCTTGACACTTACCACATCCCCTTCTGCCCCTACAATTTTCTTAATGAAAGTGAATCTTCTTCCTCTTTCATCTAAAAAACCGCGCTCTATATCCCATTGACTTAAACCAGCGGTTGTATAGTAATTAAAGGCGGCATAATCGCCTTTTTTTGGTGTTTTCTTGTTATCTACAACAAAAAACTTTTGGGGCAAACTTTCAGTTAAGTTCCAATCAATCTCAAACCTTTTGCTGCTGGCCGCCATATAGATGACCGCACACAGCATAAATCCGATAAAAAGAAAGATGGCATTTGCTTTACTTAGCTTGCAGCCTAAAATGTATTTGTTGCCATTCTCTTGATAAATAATCACTTAACCTTGTTCCTTACCGTGTCTGTATAGTCCACCATTACATTAGACTTTGCTTCTGTTAACACAGCCGCTTTATTGATAAGTACGCAACCACACTCTTCTGATACTTCTTCCACCGCTTTATTTAACTTTGCTGTGAACATTTGAGCTTTGTTCAAGGAATCCACTTTTTGCTGCTCACTGATATACTCTGAGTTACTAAATGCCGATACGATATCCCTTTGGTTTTCATTAACAATTTCTTGAACATCAATAATTCCGATAGGCTTTGGCACTTTTTTGTACATCAGATAGCCTACAGGCGCTAAACAAACCAAAGTGAGAAGGGCTGACATAAAAACAAGTAACATTCCATTTAACATACTCTCTGAAAGCCAGTTTCTCTTAAGCTTCTCCTTTTTTGTCAGTACCTTTTTTTCAACAACATCTTCTTTAGCTTCATTGCTTTTAGGAGTCGTTTTTGTAACTTCCTCTACCATGACCACCTCTTCATCGAGGGTAATTCTTTGCTGGTCTTCTGCCTCTCTTTTCGCTTTTTCAGTCTTCCATTGCTCAAATTCAGCTTTTAGCTCGTCTTTATCTCCATCCTGTTTCGATTGCTCGTATGAATCACGGCCAACTTCTACTAGATTTTCTTCTTTGTCGCTCATTCAATAACCTCCATTCCACGCCTTTGCGCCATGATGTTTAAAATATCTTTAGTATCTACGCCTTCATCACGTAGCTCTTGTACTTCGTTGTACACAAGCGCATTTGACGCTGATAATAGTAGGCTATATGGGTCTGCCACATGTCTAACTATATTCATACCCATAGGGCTTGTGATAAGAACCTCGGCATATCTTTCTTGTATCGTTTGCAATGATTCAAGATACTTAAACTTTGTATCATCTAAAGCAATGATAGATTCTTTCTTGGCTTGTTCTAACTTATCTAAATCTTGACGTAAGAACATCTTCCAATCAGCGTTTGCAAATGCGGCGGCGGCAGCCTTATTTAAAGCGGCATCTTGAATACTTTGTGTGCCAATACAGAAAATGCCACCATACTTACGCACACGTCTGTAACCCTCTTCAATAAAGTTTGCAGCGTCATCGTCATCACCTAATAAATCCCATGCTTCATCAATGACCATAATTTTCTTTCGAGTTCTTGATAAATACATCTGTGCGGTAATTCGCATAATTAGGGTAAGCACCACCACTTTTCTGAGATCTTTAAAGCTGTTTAATTCTTCAAGCTCCAACCCCACCATATCCCCATCTAGCTCTAGGTTAGCCTCACCGTTGAAAAACTTGCCATAGTTGCCTGTTGATGAATATGGACTAAGCTGTTTGGCAAGCCTAAACGCTTCTCGGTCATAATCGCCTTTTTCATCTCTCATAAGCTTTAGCATATTAATAACAACATCAACATCTGCACGTTCAGGCTGGTACTTGATAATTTCTCCATTATCTTGCACCACTTCCATACCGTTAACAGACGCATAATAAGCGCTACTGATCGCCTCTCTTAACAAGGCTTTTGGATATGGTCTAAGCGGTTCATCTGAGGATGCCATTCTTGAATAAATAGGCACTAACATTTCAAGTTCTTTTTCAAAATCTTCTGCACCTGTAATCCAACTAAAAGGATTGATACAGATAGGCGTTCTTCCATCAAAATCTAGGAAAATGCCTCCACTTCTTTCTACGATATTTCTAAATGAGCGCCCATTATCAATAACGTATGCCTGAGCATTAACCCCTCGGTAAGCCATAATCAAATCACCTAACAAAACACTTTTTCCTGATCCTGAAGCGCCTGTTACGAATAAATTATAATTACCTGCGGTGTTAGCGAATAAATCTAAAAATACTGGATTCCCTTTTCTGCCGAAATAACACAGCACCTTGTTTTGACCTAATCCACTCCACTCACCAATGATAGGTGACATATCTACTGCGTTTACTGTGGTTTTCGTGCTGATCAAACCTAATTTCTTTAAGTCGTCTCGTAAATCGCCATTAAAGGTTAAGGGTAAGCTGCTGTAGAATGCTGGCATTTGTATTGTTTCAAGACCGCATAATCTAAACCCCATAGACGACCAAAGGTTGGCTACCACTTGCTCATACTGGTTCAGCTTATTTCTTGGAGCAAACAAGGTTACTGTATGATATACCTCGCAAATTGTACCCCCAGCTTCAAGCGCCTTATGTACATAAGCCCAATCTTTGGCTTGTTCAGCAAGTTCAGGCTGCCACTTGGCCATTGGTGATCTAGCGTTCTCTTTTGACCTTGTGTACTTCACCATCACCTTGTTTTCAGCTTCGTTTCTATCAATGAAGTAAGCACCCATTGTTATAATATAAGGACATGGATATTGAAGCGTGTTATTGAAAAAATCACCAATTGCTTTTTCCATCTGCCATAGCACTTTATATTTTGGGTATTTCTTCATGCCAAGCGTTCTTGCTGATATTCTCTCGTCTTTCTCTAAACTGTATTCATCATCTGTATTTTCTGCCAACTCACCAAAAACAATTTCTTTGCTATTGACTGTTGCTACTGATCCAAAATCTAAAATTTGATTTTTGATCAACTTTCCCATATCAAACTTTATATTCCCTAAAACTACGTCTTCATGAAACATTGAGTTTGGGTTTATCAACATACTTAATATTCTGACCAATCCAATAGGTTTTAAATGAATACTATTAAATTGAGCTGACTTTAAATTAGAGATAATGTTTTCTCTTAAGTTTATAACATTTTCAACTTTTTCTCTATCATAAATATTACCTTTTATTGAAAAACTTAATAATAATGTATTTTTCTTTATGCTATAATTAGAGCCTGTAAATAGCGGTTTTCCTTTCGACTTCTTTATGTAGTTAACCTTCTGTTTTGCTAACTGTACAAATAAGTCTCCACTACTACTATTCTCAACTTTACTTCTGATATCTACATAATCGTTAAAGTCATCTTCCATTGAAGAGCTTCCGATCATGCACCACTGCATACCGTAATTCTTTTCGATAACTGAATACATCGTATTTAGTCGTGTAATAATACTATCGTCTGCCCCTGATTGTGGTTGAACCTCCAAACAAAACGCCAAGCTGTCGTCTGTATAAAACAAATCTGTTTTTTCATCATGCAGCTCATAAGGCAACACTTCATTAATACCAAAAGTTTCTCTTAATCCTGATACCTCATCTTCTGTCGCATACTTTTTATTATTTATATCTAGGTTGGTAGCAAAGAAGTTATTAAATACATTCTTTGTTTTTTTATAAACTTTATCTAAGGTATCTTGCATAAGATTACTCGCTTTCTTTATCTTGGTTGAGGCAAAAAAGTAATGGTAGAAAGTCCGTTCTACTTAATTCGCTTACTCTATGTAGCACCTTCATTTTTTCAATCTGATTGATGATATTACTATCAAGGTGTAGTGGAATGAACATACTAAGTGCGCCAAGCTGTCTGTTCTTAATAACAGAATACTTATAGTCTATATGGCTTAGCTTGTCCTTTACCTTCTCTACATTGTCTAATATCCTTTCTTTAGGATCGTTTTGTGAGAAGCAACATATAAAACTATAAACACCAATCTTGTTGCCCATAATCTCTGACACGGTTGGTTTTTCTTTGTACTCTTCTTTGGGGTTATAGACCCCAACACTTACCATTATGATTTCAGGATCATTCTCAGTATTTTCACCTTTTAACACATTGTTATAAAAATCTACATCCAGCCTTTGTTCATCTTTCAAAATAGGGTATTGTTGTACACCTAATAATGATGATGAATAGCTTTTATTTGTTTTCTTATTTAAATAATGAATGCGATCTGATTTACAAGAGACTTCAACTGTATCTTCACTTTTTATAAGCTGCTCTCTAATCAGCTTATCATTTTGGTAATATGGGCAAACCACACTTGTAAACTGTTCTTCAGGGAAAAATATTCTGTTTATATAGTCTAGTAAAAAACTAGGTGACACCTTGAAGGTGTCGTCTGCAATATCTTTGATACTACTTTCAATACCGTCAAAAGTTTCTACTAAACTATCAATCTCTTCTTTTTTTTCAATACCGCCACTACAAGATACGCTAAGTAAAAATTCATGGCCTTCAAGACTATCTTTATATCCATAGCTAAATATTTGAACACCATAACCTTTTGGTAATTTGTCTTTAATTAAACCTGTCAACTCTTCTAAAAAAACACCGTCTATATTCTTTTTCTTGAAGCTTAAACATTTCCCAATGATTGAAGGTGTGAAGTACACACCTTGCTCATCATCATACATTTCTATTAGACACATCTCTTCTATGCCAAAACTTTCAACAAAAGATCTATTAGCGATATTTGCATCTGTATAGTTGCTAGATCCCAAGTTATCGCTTAAAAGCCAGCTTTCTATAGTCCTTTTTAATTGTCCGACAAAATCAAAAGCCATTTGATCACTTTCCGTTTGCGTTAATTGAATATTGCTCTAATAGGTTTTCATCAATACTTCCTGAAATCTCTTTACTATAAGCTTCAGGGTTTTCTTGTATTGCCTTGGCAATATCTGAAGCTTTTCTAGCTGCTGAATATCCTGACGTTAATGCTTTATCTTGTACGTCTTTGAAACTGTCATCGTCTAAACCAGTCTCATTAGACTCTTTAGTAAAAGCATCTTCATCAGCCGTTATGCCAACATTATTAACTTTTGGAATATTAATGACTCGATCTTCTGAGGCACTATTGCGAACCACTGAGCTTGATACTGGGGCGTACTCGTCAATAATGTTGTTTTTATTATGAGCAAGTACCCAATCGCCATAATCGACAACTATGTATGCGTATGACTGATCATAAAGAGTACGATCTACCGACTGCCAAGGCGCTACCCAAATCTTCATTATCTTTGGCTCTGTTCTTATAGGTATGCCACTATTTACGCCATACGTCATCGGTCGCCTTCCGTATGAGTCCGTACCAGCCTTGTTTCTTTCAGCGTAATTTACACCACCCAAATAGCTATAATCAGATTTCTTTTTGTCTTTTGCGCTAACTCCACCATGTTTACCCATGTTGGCATACACGCCACCCATAGAGTCACAACTAACCCCTTCAGGAGCAGCACAGCTAAAGTTACTGTCAGCATCTAAACCAGTTAAGCTGGCGCAACCTGATAAACCTAAGAATGATCCAATAGCAGTAACGATAAACACTTTCTTCATAGCAATACCCATTCTTTTAATTCATTAATTTCTGTATAACCGTACTTACTCATACCATTAGGCTTGATCATAAATGGTGTGCCTCTAATCCCCATTTCTTCAGCAAGATCAAGGTTTTTTTGAATAGGATTATTGCAACTGGCCATTACCACGCCTTTACCATTCAACATTTTGTTTTTAAGTGTCTGCTTTGGATTCTCAGAACACCAAATACTTATTGATTCACTTTTATTCCCAAGCATGGGAATAATAAACTTATAAATTGTCACGTTATCAAGCTTGTCTAGCTCAACTTCTAACTTTTGGCAATATCCACAATTAGGATCGGTAAAGACAGCGAACACATTTTCACCATTCCCCTTTTTGATGACTAGCGCCTGATCTAAGTATTTTTTTGGCCATTCCGCTTTTGCATTTTCTGTGCTGCTTGCACTTACTTTACTGGCGGTCAAATCTGTTTGGGTGTGCATGTCATACACATGGCCAAACAAAAAGTATCTGCCTTCTTTGTCTGTATAAGCAATATTGTTACCCATACTTATTTCATAAATGCCATATATAGGAGACTCTTCTACAGATTTTATTTGCGTAGATGGGTACTTACCTTTAATCTGCTTTTCAATCTCTGCGATATTGACTTTTTTTTGCGTCAACGCAACTTCTTTCTTTGCGTCCTCAACAATTACTTTTTTATTCTCAGTGCTTTCAGCATGAGCAATAAATGCACCTGTTACAGCCATTGTGCCAATAAGTGCAACGCCTACCGCGCCAAGCTTGCCTTCTTTACTTTTAATCATCTGTTAATCTCCGTTTAGGTCTAGCGGTAGTAACTTTAGAATTGCCTTTGAGTTCCACACCATCAGGGAATTGGATACTTGAAGTCACTAATACTTCAGGTTTTCGACCAGCATCAATTTCAATCACATCAAATAGCATTTCAGCTTGTCTCACATAGTAGTCAGAAAGTGCGCTTCCTGCTTTGCCAACGCCTCCCCCTATTCCTGCTCTAGCGACTTCTCCCCCATCTATACTTGTACTGGTTAAGCCACCTAATGAGGTTGTGCTACCTGCTGCTTGTTGCACTGCGCTACCTGTTGCGCCTACGACCCCTGCTAAGAATGATAAACCAATAGATTTACCTTTCTTGCTAACTAATCGTCCTCTCATGCCTGATTTACCATCTTCACCAATAATGTAACCTTTAGCTGGCATTTCATAAGAAACCCCATTGATGATACAAGACAGCGATTCAATTCTAGCCATCATTCGCTCACTAGATAAATCACCCCAAGCCGCGCCTAAAAACCGACAATCTTTAATGTTGGCTTTTCTGTTATTAGGTAAATTTGCAAGGTTATTTACATGTAAAACTATTGGTAGCGGATTGCTTTGACCTTGACCGCCTGTAGGTGCATCAAGACCATTTAAAAGAGTGCCTGCGACAAATGAGGTAGATGGAATAAAGCTAGCTGTTGAGTTTGTCTTTCCACTTTTGTTACCTGTTCCTGCTGGAACAGTGCTTTTTGATGATTTTTGGGGAATATCAAAACTAATCACTTCAACTTCTCGTGGTTGCGCTTGCATTGGCTGTTGTGCTGATCCACCGCCATTATTACTATTCGCATAATTTGCTAGCGCGTCTGAAGCCCCACTTGAAGATCCACTAGGCGATGAATTAGCCTGATTTGGGTTTGGCAATACTGATCCGCTACTGGTGTTGTATGCTCCTTGGTTTGAAGATCCATAATTGCTGCTGTTGTTTGATCTGCTTGGTACTGGCACTTCAACTCTAGTGACTTTCTCAATAACTTGTGGTGGTTGGTTTTGTGTCTCATTAATCCTTTGGTTCATGGCGTTTAGCTCTAACAGCATTTGCTCGTTAGTTTGTGTCTGATCAGCAAGTTTTCTTTCCAAGTCTGCTAATTGCATACTTCTTTCTTCTTCTTGCTCTCCCATTGTTCGCCGCCACGAATCTTGATTGTCAATGCCGCCTACATCTTGCAAATCTACTGCCTGACTTTCATCTGCTGGTGTTTGTGCTTCTTCACTATCTAGCATGAACATTGACCCAAGCCCAACCATAGTGATCAAGCCTAATGCTGTACCACCAAGTACAAGCTGTTTTTTCTTACGCTCTTTATTTTGATCGACTGCACTCATTATCTACCTCTCACCACATAAACTATTGTTGTTTCATTTGGCTCAAGGTTAAGTTTATCTACACTAACTGCCAGTACGTTGTTGCGGTAAAATTCTTGTTCTCTGATTACCAATGTTTTACTGGTTGTATTAGTCATATAGTATTCTTCACCCATCAACACTCCGTTGTCGTAGCGATTAGCCAATACCAAATCTGCTTGCTTCCATAATGGTATTTTTTGATTTACCACTATTTTATTCATCACATCTTGCGTATTTTCACCATTACCAGCGCGTCCAAGATCGAACATCATTCTTTTAATTTCATAAATATATGATCCGCTTTTTTCTTTTAGATCCAAGCTATCTACACCGCTGCTACCATCATCTAATGGTCTAGTAGGTGGTACAATGATGATTTCTTGTGCGGCTTGCTGCGTTGGAACAAGTATCAACTTGTATCGCTCTCCTTCATCGTCATTCACAAAAACGGAGATTGTTCCTAAAAAGTTTGGATTTGCAAGCGTGAAATAAAGAACGCCATTGGTATTGTCTTTTTGATAAGCTAAAGATCCATTAACAGACGGAATAACAGAACTTATTTTACGGTCTTTAATTTCAATGAGGTTTTGCTCATATCGTGATATTGCAACTTCTGCGACTTGGCTTTCAGAACCCACAACTTCAATTTCACTGTGAGCATTAGTTGCCAGCACCGCCATCGCTACCATTATTAATGTCGATTTCTTCCACGCTTTTAACATAAATTTTTCCTATACCTGACATTTTAAAACTGATTTTGTATTTTTTTGGTTGCTCACTAACCAATTTATTTGAAAAGTACGTCTTCAATACGCCTGTTAGATAAACAGTATTTTGATCTACGATCACTTTTGGCGGCATTGTCGATCCTGACCAAACAGTAGTGATATCCTCTTCTTTTATTCTTTTTGCCTGTGCGTCCAAAACACTTCTTAATTTTGGTACTGATTCAGGTCGTGTCATTCTCAGAATAATAAGATTGTTGTTATCAACATTGTCTTTATTGATCGTTCGTAGTGTGGTAATAACATACTCAGCCATATCGACAATATATTGCTCGTTGCCGACTGCGCCACTAACGATATATTTACCTGTGACTATAGGGGGTGTGATAATCGTTCGTTCTCTTATCACAATTACAGCTATCAATGCTAATAACCCTATATTTAAGACCATGCTAATTAGTAGCACTTTTTTTAAAAATGAGGTTTCATTTCTAGCCTCACTAATGGTCGCTTTTCCTTCTTGTACTAGCATAAGATCAACCGTAAAAATTTCTGTTGTGAGACTCGGGTAGCTTTTTTGGTTTTGGCCAACCAGTCTTCCAATAAGTTAGATGGGCTACCGCTTTATCGTGCTTACCTGCTTTAAATGACTTATACCCCATCGCTAGGAATATACCTAAAGCCAACCCTAATATTGACCAAAAATGACCTGCTGTTGTTCCTAGCGCACAAGGGAACAATGAGATCATAGCCACATCGTAATCAAAAAATAAAAACTTACCTTTGTCATCAAGACGTGTTGGCACTTCATGGTTTTCAGGTTCTATCACTAGCGGTAGCCTCTAACGGTTAAAAAAATAAACTGGCTTTCAAAGTCAGTTTAGACCAGCGCGGTAAACGAAGAGTTGATAATACCAACAATAATTTGAATACCAATCGCGACGAAAATAGCAAAAACAAAATAAGTACCGTCTTTTTTAACGGCTGCAAACGCTGCACCAAACATCAAAGCAACAAAAGAGATCGCTTTACCTAAGTTGCCTTTGATCCAGCTTTCAAATTTGTCAGCGGCATCATCAAACTCAGTGTTACCAGCACCAGTAGTAGTTGCTTCAGCAATATCAACTGCTGCTGCAATAAATGCCACTATCAAGATGGCCGTTAAAATAGCCTTTCCGTATTGCTTGCTTTTTAGCGCTAACTGTTTGTTGGCGTAGTCCACATCAATACCCATTACCGACTTATCCATATACCTTCCTTATGTAAAGCCCTATCTATTTAATCTCAGTAGGCTAGGGCTAAAAAAATACCTACCGCGATTTTTAATTAATGAGAAACAATGACAGCAACCTTGCCACCTCTATCAACGCCATGCTCTAAATTCTTCTTTTGATAGATAGGGCATAATGGTCTTTCACAAGTCACAAACTGGCTATTACTACCATCTAATTTTTGTTGTGTGACTTCCACATATGCTGAAATAGGAGAAGGTGAGTTTAAGGACGTTTCACCTGAATAATGCCAACCGACCGACTTTTGAGCGCAACCACTATTGATCAAAAAAAATGTACTCAATATTGCGGTACTTATTAGCTGGCGATTTTTGGGGAGTATTTTGTGTACTGGCTGCGGTATATGCAAAATTTTGGCCTCTAAACATAATCTGATAGTTTTCGTAATGACTTCTAACACTCTTAGAGTATTTACTCATTGCTGTGTAGGCTTTTGAATACTTACCACCGTAATAACACCCTACAGCTCTCCAAGTGTCTTGATTGAATGTATCTAAACAATCACGCAATACATAAGCCCCTACCATCACACTAACGCATGGCTCAAATAAGTGTTCACGCTTAATCCCAAACTTTTCAAGCTCAGGTAAATGGATGGTATTAATTTGCATTAACCCTAATGCTCGATTGCCATCTTTTAATAAGCTACCCACAGCATTTGTGCGGCCATTTGACTCCTGCCACCCAATAGCCATTAATAACAATGGGTCAATATTATAGTCACCACCTGCTTTGCTCCAACAAGTAGCAGAAGCGTACTGACTAACACAAATGCTAGAAAACATCAAAGATGATAATGTTAATATTTTTTTAATATTCATGATGACTGTATAGTTTTGCAATTGATTGTGTCTATTATTATAAACGAACAAACATAAATTACCACCTAAATATTAATAAAAAAAGAAATAATATTATAAGGTTGGCATTTACTTAACCTAATAATATTAACTAAATATTAAAGCTGTAGTTGATCATCTATATCTCTTTGTTTGGTAGGCTGAGATTGGTCTAAAGAAGCCGATATTTTATCTTTAAAGCTAATATTTTCGGCACTTTGCCCTTCTTTCTCTTGTGCTTTATTGCCACTAGCGTCACTTACTACTGGGTTTTTTGAATCACGATTATCAATATTTTGCAAGTTGCCATTTACTAATTCTTGTAATGACTTATTCTTGCTTGGCTCTTCATTCTCGATAGAATTAACCGCTTTTTGTTGCCTATTTTTGAGTAAATCAGCTATATTATTAGTTACATTGTTTCTGTTTAAATTCTTCTTGACACCCTCATCATTTATTGCTTTATCTACTGCCTTATCTGCCTCTTTATCCAAAATCTCCTGCGTTCTTTCTTGCTTATTTTTTTCCATATCACCTAAAGCAAACCGCTTGTCTTGCTTTAGTTTCACCACGTCTTCCACCGCTTTTGCATTAGGAGTATATAAACTAAAGTTCTCTTTTGCCCTAGTAATTGCAACATATAGCATTCGATCACCCACTACATTGCTCATAGATTTCTTTTCATTTTCACTTAAATCTTCTCCCACGTTTACATATAAGAATGTGTTTTTATAGGTTGACCCTTGTGATCCATATACTGTTGACGTGTAATTATGATCAATGTACTTATCTTCATCATTGAGGGTTAATTCCTTACCATCTTCTGTGGCCACCTTAATACTGCCGTTTTCATCGACTCCTATTACTGAGCCTTCCATATTGTTTGTGTACCTATTGTCGCTATCGTTCCTTGTAAAGCGTATTTGATCCCCTTCAGATAACCCGATACTCTCCGCTTTATAGACAACTGCCCTATGCCGCTTAGCAGGATTCCATTCTATTTCACGCCCATCTTCATGCTCCAAATGCACTGTTGTTCTATTTTCATTAAGACCTTTAACCTTAAAGGCTTCATCTTTTTCTATACCAAGGTGACGAACATCAGTGCCAAAAACTACAATTTCATCTTCTTTGTAGTGCCAAGCTTCATTCATTTCTATACTGGTTTTTCCAGTGCTTTTATATATAGCTACTGTTTCGTCCTTAGCTCCCACCTCCCCCTTATCTTTTAATCCCTCACGTATAAGATCGTTAGCGGCCACCCTATCTTTGTTAAAAGGGGTTATGATTTTAGTGTCTGCTCTTTCTTCTTTCGACATTTCTAAATACCTATCTACAAGAGAAATCAGGCTGTCAGTTTTTTGGTTATCTCCATCACTTTTTAAATCCACATCTTCATTTCTACTCTTTTCTCTAACCTCAACAATCATTCCTTCTTTTTGCATAAACTTCATAGCTCTCTCTATATTTGTAGTTTCAAGAGAGTTTTTTTCATTACCTAGTGTTGTAGCAACTAGCGTTTTAAGCTGCTCTGTTTTTTGTCTATTAATATCTTTCATTTCACTGGTTTGCATTCCCTTTTCTTGTGCAACCTCAAAGGGCTTACCAAAATCAATCGCTTGAAGCTGTAATTTATCACCTATGAAAACAACCCTTGCGTCTGCTTTTACTGCTAAATCGGCTATGGTATTCAGATCTTTTTGACCAGCAAAAGAAGATTCATCAACTACCCAAATCTCTTTTTCTCTCTTTGCATCAGGATTGTCTTTGAGTGCCTTATCCCACTCTCGCTGCGCCTTTCTCCCTTCAAGCATAAACGAAGCTGTAGTTTGACTTTTAATGCCTGATTCAGCCATCAAAGTATTAGCGGCCTTCTTAGTACCTGACATACCCCTAACAGGAATTTTATGTTCATCTGCTACGTTTTTAACAACCTGAAGCATGGTTGTCTTACCAGTACCAGCCAATCCCTGCACACCAACAAACCTATCTTTGGTATTAAAAATATCTTTAACAGCGTTTGCTTGTCCTTCTTTTAGTTTAAATCCCTGCTTCTCTTCAAAAGAAATAATATGATCCACCACCCTATCTTCATCAACAATCTTTTCGATAACATCTTTCTCTGTTGTCATCGTATTAATCGTCCACTTCTCTGAGTTTATTACCGCCTTTGTTGTAACCTCCCCTTCATTAACTTTTAGAATCACTCCTTCCTTTTCAAGCGCCCCAAGTTGCTTATCAATATCTTTAGTTGTAGCTGACCCTACACCGCGCTCATAAGCTCTTTGTCTTAGCTCTTTTGCATCCACCACCGCTTCACGCTCTGTTAGATTCTTTAAAGCAGAACGTGTCGCTTCTTTCGCGCCTTTAACACCTTCATACTGTGTATTTTTAGACTGATCACTTTCTTTATTTATTGATCCTTGAATTATAGATTCCCCCTTTACCTCCATTACTTTTTCAGCCGCCTTTTGCCATTCCCCTCTTAATTGGTCATGTGCTAGATCAACTTTTTTCTCTCTTGTGGCCAAGGTTGCAGTTTCACGCTGAGAAGCATTAGCACTTTCCCTAGTTAAACCCATTTCACTTAATCTTTCATCTATCTCATTTTTTCTACTAGAAAATTTATCAATAGCTTCATCAGAAACACCTTTGATTTCAAAATTTCCTTTGTCGTCTTTGATGGCAATATCGTAACCAAGCCCTTGAATTTTTTCTGCAAGCTTGTTGGTGTACATCGCTCCGTAAAGACGTTGAGAAGCGTATAACTCTCTATTGTCTATACTCTTCCATTTTCCATCTTCACTTTTTACTGCATTTAATATTAAAGTGTGTGTATGTGTGTTTGGATCTTGGTTTCTGTTGGTATCATGATCAAATTTAGCGATAATAACCTTGTCTGTTTTCTCCTGCGTCATCACACCATCTTTCATCACTCTTGTGCTAATTGCTTCTTTACTAATAGCATCTAGCACCTCATTCACCGCCTCCTTATGAGCCTCCTTTACTCTTTCATCCTCAAAAATCTCTGCCATAATGGATACTGATTTAGGTGCTGAAAAGGTTAAGTCCATACCTGAAAGATGCTTAAAAACTTTCTCTCCGTTTTCATCTGTTTCTAATTTACCTAGCTGCTGACCTTCAACCTTTCCGTTTAATAAATTCTCAAAATTTTCTTTATCAATCTTTCCAGTTAAGCCAAGCTCTTTAGCCCCCTCCCCATGCCAAGATGAATTTTCAACCCCTTCTGATTGTGTGTAATAGTTATCGCTTGCATAATAACTCATACCCTGACCAGCACTACTTACATTTGAAACGCTTAGCATAACCTTCTCCGACACTTATCCCTTTTTACCTGCATCTACGACTTCATCACTATCATCAAATCCCACATCTTGTACTTCAAAGCCAAAATCAAATTCATCATCACTGTTATAGTCACTGTAATCATTTTCATCATGGCTTATGCCAATACCTTCATAAACATTCTTAGATAGAGAAGCGTTAGCAAACGCTTCTTCTGCGCTATCTGTTGTGACTTCTTCCTCTTGCGTTAACGCAAAATCACTATTTTCATTTTCCGATATTTCAATTTTCTCTTTAGGTTTTTCAGTAACTTCTACCTTCACTTCGTTTGTTGTATCTAATAATCCATCTTCCTCTACCACTGGTTGTACTTCTTTCTTTACTGATTTTTTACCGACAAAAGGTAAGAAGTCATCAACATCCTCAATTTCCTCTACTGACTTACTATCCTCATTTTCTAAGTCACTTTTGATTTTCTCTAACACTTTCTCTGTACTACTTTTCGTAGGCTTAATATCAAACCTATCATTGAATTCTATTGGACTAGCGTTCTCAGGTGAAGGTGTATAATCAAATTTAACTTTAGCAATTGGATAGTTACCAGCAAGACTAATAAACCCTTCGAGATTGTCTAAATTTTGAATTTCTGACCCTAATACTAGATTTTTAACGTTACGTCTGCCGTAGAAACTCACACCGTCTCTTGCACTATGAACACCCATAGATCTTGATATTTCTTTTTCATCCATTTCTACATCGCCCAATGCTTTTGCCATTGAACTTGCTGAAGAGTCATCAGTAACACGCATGAGTAATTTAGTCTGACAACCTGACAAAATTGTCTTAGCATCGTATTCACCATACAGCTTGTAAATTTGGTTAAAATCCTGAAAGCCTAGTACGTGAACCAAACCATATTTACGTGTGTTTGTTAAAGATAGAGGAAGATCATCAAGCTTTTGTAGTGTCGGCAATTCATCAATAAATAACCAAATTTTATCTTTATCTTCATCACCTACTGTCTGTGGTAGAGTCAATGTTGTTTTAATAATAGTATTGATCCAAAGTGACATAATAGGTTTCAAAACATCTTTAGCTTCTTCGCTTGTCCTAATGATCATCCAAGAGTCATCAGATTCATCTTTCATCCATTTTCTAATAGAAAAAGGCTTACCTTCATCACTCATATATTCAAAACATTCAAGCTTATTTTGCATTGTCATGAGTACACTTAAAGCGGTTTTCTCAGACTTTTCAGACATATATTTTTCTGCTGGCGTACCTTCTAATAGGTCAACCACATCAGAAAAATCAGCCTCAATCAGTGCTTCTACTAAGTCTCTATTAGTTGTTCTTTTTTCATCATGAAGCAGCTTAAAAACGTTTTTTAAAATCATTCTTGACGCTTCAGCAAAGAAAGGAACTTCACTTGGCAATGGCGCTGGTATCAAACCGTTTGCCATTGTTTCATAGTGCATTCTGTTTTCAATTTCACTCCACACATTCCATGAAGGGCTTCTTTTATCAAAAGGATTCATAAGGATATCTTTCCCTTCTCTGTAAAACTCTTTTGTAAAATCACCACTAGGATCATATACAATTGCCTTCTTACCTTTTGCTCGAACCTGCCTCATAAGTCTGTGGAAGTTTTGAGATTTACCGACACCCTGCGCCCCTGTTAAAGCAATATTTAGTGGCTCTGTTCCTTTAACCAATGGTACATCTGCAATGCTATAATCACTCGCAACACCTTCACTTTCTAGTAACTCAATAAGCGTTTCTTTCTCTACTTTTTCCGATCCCCTTAATCTTGAATCAGCCATTTGTCCACGCCCATACTGCCACCAATATATTGTCGTAAATATGGTTAAAGCCAATCCAAAAAGACCGCCTAATTTAAACCCATTTTTCATAATTGTTATAGCTTGGCTACCTTTTGCTTCTGTTACTTTTGGAACATCCACCATAGGTATTTTTACTTTTCTATCTCCAATATCTATGTCAGCTTCGCCCTTATCCATATTGACAGCGATCATCATTTGCGAATATAAATAATTAAAACCATGATTTCTTTGAAGGCTATCTGTCTTAAAATAAGAGTAAGTACATCCAACTAAAATACACACAATTGTTCCAAAAAGCAGTGCATTAAATATCGCAATGATGAACATGTGAGTTTGATACATCCAAATTTCTGAACCTCGTGTGAAGTTCATTACTTCGCCTTCATTATGTCTTGACACAGTATTACCCCTTAATTTTTTTTAACCCAACCTTTGATAGTTTCTCCGTCATACCCTTTCGCTCTAGCAAGCTCAACGGCAAGACGATTAACGAATTTAGCTTTAGTTGAAACGTCATTTTCTTCATCAACATCATTAGAATATCGTTCTATTTTTTCTCTATCCACACCTTCAGAAAAACACATATTGACCATCAAATTCACTTGAGTATCAATATAAGATCTCGACTCATCAATCTTAGATAATAGTAAATTATACTCTTCTTCTTTAGCTTTTTTCTCACTATCTCTAGCTATATACAACGCATTCTCATAGATTGTTTCTGAGTTTTTTACAGCGTTTTTATAAAGCTCTTCCACATCAGCCATCAAGCCTCTAATTATCAATGATTTCAGATATGAAGTGAAATCTTTTTCACCACTTGTCTTAGCATTCTCCCTTAAAAGACGGTAAATATCATCTTCAACCCTAAACGCTAAATGTTTTCTAGCAGCCATATTTTAAAATCCTATCGTTACACAGTGAAAGCCTTTAAAATAAAGGCTTATAGCGGTTTTTTTTGTCTTTTGTGTAACGCACGTAACGAGGCGCGTTACACAGTGAAAGCCTTATTATACGTGGCTTTAAGTCGTTTGCAACCAGTTGCATGGTGTGTGAACTAATCTTTTGCCGTCGGCACGACTCTTTTCGCTTTTATCTTTTTATTATTCCCGATATACTTTTACTTCGATTTTTAGCAAATATTTTGTTAAACTTGCCAATACTGCGGAAGCAGTATTTACCCTAAACTTAAACTTTATTGGTGTTAATCATGAACGATACTTCTACTTTTTTATCTCAAAATAATTCAAACGTTGGTGACTCTAACAACGGTGAAAATTATAATTCTGTTACTGATACCTCTAATGAAGTTGCTGGTGGATTTTCTTCAGATGTTGGTAACGATACTGATTCCAGTAGCGACATTGATCCTTCCAATAATCAAGATTCTAATGATGCTTCTTCTGCCCCTACAAAAGAAAAACCTACTAAAGAATTATCCGCTACTGAAAAGCAAATTCTTGATGCTGAGGAAAAGCTACGCAAGCTTAAAGAGAAGGATAAAATTCAGAAGCGAAAGCAGAAGGAAAAAAATGAGAAGGATATCTTGAAAGTTCTAAGATCTAAGGGTCTGCTTAAAGTATCTGTCTCTAAGTGGGAAGAGAAAATTTCTGAAGTTGCTGAAGTATTCTCCTGATCTTGTTTGCTTGTTCATAGGTGTGCATGTAATAAAATTTTATTTATCTTTTGAAGGTTTTTTTAATAGCTTTTAATATTTGCTCTTGCACATTGTTGTTATCTTGCGTGGGGGGGGGATTTCATGAAAATAACAGCCTTACCGTTATTTTCATGAAATCCCCCTTAGCTTTTCTGTCAGGGATTGCAGTGGAAATGACGTAGCGTTGAGGCTTAGGGAAGCTTGCTTAAAATTGGCTCGAATGAGACAATTTTATGCTTAGCTACCCTTAGTCGCAATGATACGGCATTGGAACGTAAAGCCCGTCCGACAGCCATATAATTATTAACCATTACCACCAAAAAATATTTATTAGAATACTTGCTCGTCCAATTCCAAAACAAGCAGTTTAAACGCCACAGCATCCACTACAACCCCTCTTAAAATACAGCCTAACCCAACCATACTACAGTGACAATAAATTCATCCAGCGTTTAATATGAGTCAATTAAATTATCTTTAAATAATTCGTATAAAAATTAGTAGCAAAATAATCTTAAGAAATATATTTCTGCTAGACACTCACCTGATACTACCTATTTTCTCCCTGTAATTTAGCTTCACAGCTCCACCATTTCGCCTTAATAAATAACACTGTACTTACTACCATTTTAAGAATTGAACGCTTCTACAGTCCTTTTATGGCATTCTAGTAGCTATTGGATAGTCCGTGACTGTGTTAGTTAAGGTAGCCGTTTAGCTAACATCTTTTCGTTAGCTAAACGGCTACCTTAACGCCTCATGGATATCTGCACCTTTTAATATTCGATAAAATCAAAATGGCGGTATGGCAATTGTGAAACAATTGCCCCAGCGAACCGTATTTTCGCTTTGCGAAAATACGGAAAATTATTTTCACCTTTTTGTAATTAACGCTTGCAAATGTTAGTCATATTATATACAATATTAGGTACAAGGTCGGCAAGGTGCTGACCTAACCAACGGAGAAAATCATGTCAAAGTTTAAAAAGTCTGCTAAAAAAGATATCTATCAAGATGTGACCGATTCAATTATTAAATTAATCGAAAGCGGTACTGGTAGCTGGCAAAAAGGTTGGGTATCAACTGAAAATCAAGATGCACCTTTTACCCCTGTAAGCGGTTCAACTGGCAAACAATATAATGGTGTTAACCGTTTAATACTTGGCTTGTCTTACATTGAAGGCGGCTACCCTGAAAATACTTGGTTCACCTACAAACAAGCGCAAGCAAACGGTACACCAGTTCGCAAAGGTGAAAAATCAACGCAAGTGGTTTTTTATTCAACTTTTGAAGCAGAAAAAGAAAATAAAAACGGTGATACAGAAGTCGAAAACATTCCTTTCTTGAAGTCATTCCGCGTTTTTAATGTCTCACAGCTTGAAGGCTACGAAGTAAAAGGCGGTCAAATTGATTCTGTTATTACTGAGTTTAAAGAAAACGAAAAAGCGCAATTGATTATAAAAAATACGGATATCAAAATAACAGAAGGTGGCAATCGTGCTTTTTACTCCCCTTCTTATGATTCTATCCAAGTACCACCTAAAGAAACGTTTATTAATGAAGCAGAATTTTACAGTACAGTATTTCATGAATTAACTCATGGAACTGGCTCACCTAAACGCTTAGATAGAAAAAGCGGTAAAAAATTTGGTGATTCTGACTATGCCAAGGAAGAGCTTGTAGCAGAATTAGGCGCGGCTTTTTTATGTGCTGAATTAGACTTATTAAATGTTACCTTAACAAATCATGCCAGTTATTTAGATTCATGGCTTCAGGTTTTAAAAGCTGATAAAAAAGCTATTTTCAAAGCTGCTGCTGACGCTCAAAAAGCATCTGATTTCATTATCAATAACTGGCTTAACAAGTCAGAAGATATAAAAAGCAATGTAGCCTAACTTATCCAGTGCGGCACAGCTTGGCGGTAAAATACCGCCTCGCCCTTTCAATTATTAATAAATTAAACTTAGGAAAAAAACCATGTATAGCATCAATAATAATATTGAAAATGAAAATCTAAATTCTGATAATGAATTTCACGATTACACCCCAAATTATTATCCTTGCCGTTCTTGCTCCAACCCCAGCCATTACTCACAGCTAGACAGAAATGAAGGCTTATGTTCTGCTTGCGTCCGTGAAGATATTTAAAAAAAAGGGGGCTAACATCGCCATGTTAGCCCCTCATTGCCCTGCTGCTACCAGTACCAGCTTGAACCCTTACCGCTTCACTTGCGCGACCCTACGCCCTCTCATAGCCTATCTATTTTTGCTGAACACAACTTCGGACATTACCGCCATAGCCACAAGAAAAGCAGTTTGCTACTGCTGTCATGCAACGGATTGGCAAGTAATGCCCCACTAGGGCATTACGATGCTTTTTAATTAATTTGATTGCATCTTTTCGCAAGCCAATTAATTAAAAAGCTGACAAACGGCCATTGACAGCAAGTAGTGAACTGTATTTATAATCATGGCTAGGTGGTGGTGGCCATTAACTCTAATTACTCCCCACTCTATCTAACTGCACTGATCCGCTTTTGTCTTTTCTGTCAGGGATTGCAGTGGAAATGACGTAGCGTTGAGGCTTAGGGAAGCTTGCTTAAAATTGGCTCGAATGAGACAATTTTATGCTTAGCTACCCTTAGTCGCAATGATACGGCATTGGAACGGAAAGCCCGTCCGACAGACTGCTATTTCTTATATTAATTTCTTATTTTTATAATTAATTGGTTCTCACCATTCTCATAAACATCTACACTATTATCTCGCTTAGGCATCAAATATATACTGTCACCAATTTTACTTAGCTCAACCTGCTGTTCTAAATCATCAATCGACACATAAGACTCGTCAATACTAATTGGCTCATGAAAAGAAGCGTCTCCTAAGTCTATTTTATTCCTTTTCCAACTATTATCGCTATTTACCTCATAATCATAATTTTCTTCAAAGCGGCCATAATCGTCTTCAACCACAAAAACCACGCCTAATACCACTATTAGGAAAACTATAAATAATAGTATTGCCAATGCAAAATGCCGTGACTTTCTATTAACCTTTTCTACTTTTACATCTACTTTTTCACACTGGGTTTCTAATTCATTGTTATCTGCTTCAATATCAACCTTCATACACCTCTCCTAAAACATCTTGTCTCAGTTCTTTTCTTGGCGGTATATTTGGGTATCTCAATGCCTTATGGCCACCAGCTTCTACCATTTCATCACGCTTGGCATCTTTTTTCTCTTTACCGATATGGCTTCTATCATCAAGCTCAATCACAGCCAATATATTAAATTCATCATCAGTAACCACGTAGTCCGCCATCTTTTGAGCAAACCTACCTCTGTGTTGGTATGGCGCGTCTAGTATCGCCCCTAAGCATACTTGTGAAAATATATAACATTCAGGCAAAGATCTTTCCATGCTTTTAAACATAGCTTTTTCACGTTCAGTCATTAGTTTTTTGCTGGTAATTCCATAACTCTTCACTTCATCGCTTACTTCTTTGTTTTTCTTCTTTGGCACTTTTCCATCCGTTAAGACAAAAAAGAATATCGCCCAACCCACTATCAGCAATGCTATGAAAATATACACAATAAACTCACCTTCAGTATTTAAAATTCTTTCTTTTCTAAAATGCCTTTCTTATACAAAACATCTTTAATATTGCCTTCAGCAACAGAAAAAAATGTACGATACACTAAAGTCATTGTAACTGTTCCTGCAATTACCATAGCATTATCAAAATCACGCATTAAACTACTCTTATATAAAGCAAATACCAATATCATAAGACCTGCAACCTCAATAAAGCTTGATACATAAGCAAAGTCATAATAACGATTGAAAATCTTTATCTTGAACATCCCACTACCCCTATCCTCTAATGCCCATTACCTACACATACAATTCATCTTTTTGGATAAGCATATCCAAAAAACTTTCGATCAAGCTTGTCATACATTAAACCCAATGTAAAAAACAAGGCAACAAAAACTATTGATATTGACAGCTTACTCTTAAAGCCTTCAATATTTACATCTAGTTTGATCAATAAAGAAAATAGAATTAGCATGACTATTATTTCAAAAATCATGAATAAAAACATGAATACTGTCTTTCGATCTAAACTAAATATACTCAACTTATGATTATTCATCTTACACTTCCTTTTTTAGATGGCCATATCTTGTTCAATCATCGCTTTAGCTTCATCTGCCCCTACAGCCGTATGTAGCTCAGCGTCATCACTTGCTATATACCCCTGCATATAGTCGTCAACGCTACCTGTACGTGGTGCATTGCTGCCAGTATTACTTGTTTTAGTAACGCTCAATGCTCCAAGGTCACTTTGCATTTTTTGTTCTATAAGCTTGATATCAGCTTTTGGTGGGGTAATATTACCTACTAATAACTCAACACCTTTTACCCAGCCCATGCAAAACCTATCTGCGCGTGAATATTTATTCTTTTTAATTCTGACACGCCTAAGATCGTTCTTCAGGTATAACTTACGCGCATCCTTAAGCTGACTAGATAAAACATCGAACGCATAAGACGCTATTTCTGCATGAATGTTAGAACCAACATAACACGCTTTATATTTATCGCTTTCATAATCATATTTGTAATAATGCTTGCAGCCAAACATACGCGCTACCATTCCAGACAATCTACAAATATAAGAAGGCACTGCCGTTCTTGGTAGCTTGGTATTGCTTGTCGAATAAGTGATATCTGCCATCAGCATATCTTCTTCACTAATACCATGTTTTTTCATCATGTTAGTAGCTTGTCTCAACGCTGTGGCCGCTTCATTCTCATTGCTAGATGATGCCATAGCCAAACAATGCTTAATGCGCTTCATTAGGCGGTCATTTTCATCTTTAATAGTCATTGTCACCTAAATCCTATTTAGTGAATCAATATCTTTCTCCGCTAACTTTAATTACCGATTTTAAAAATCGTCCAATATATCGTCCACGTCAACCTCTTCATTAGAATCAACGGTATCTTCTTTTTTAGTTGTTTCTAGTTTTTCTTCACCTTCTTTATATTCAGTCTGACCATCCACCTTTTCGTTTGATTCAGTTACTTGTTCTTGCTTATTATCGTCCAAGCCGTCATCAAAGCCATCATCAAAAGCATCTTCTTCAGGCTTATTCTGTACTGTGCTAGCATTACTATTATCATTTTCTTTTTTATTGCTATCTAACATTTGCAGATCATAACCACGAATTTCTGTTATGTATTTATCATTACCATCTTCATCTTTGTATTTTCTTGTCTTCAGCTTAGCTTCAATATATACAGCACTGCCTTTTTTCAGAAATCGTTCTGCCGCATTAGCAAGCCCGTCATATAAGCTTACTCGATGCCATTCAACGGATTTTTTTTGCTCACCACTATTTTTATCTATCCAGTATTCCTGAGTGGCAATAGATAAATTAACCACCTTGCCGCCATTATTAAAATTCTTGACTGCTGGATCAGCACCTAAATTACCTGCTATTACTACTCTATTAATCCCTCTCATAACTAAACCTTTTATTAATAAGTTAATTAAATTTAATAAATATTATACATTAATATTTATATAATAGAAAACATTTATTCGCTTATTTATACAGCATTCCATTTCTCAATTAACTTAATTACAGTTTCATATTCTGCTTTGTCATCTAAGTATTCTTCGTAATCAGGAACACCATTATCATCAGCTATCTTGATATCAGAAGATAACTTACGCCCATACCTTACAAGCAGATTATTAACTAGAATTTTTTCATCATCACTAAGTTCTAAGTTTGACATCTAAAGTTCACCTTTGTAGTTAACAGCTAGTATCAACCTTTACTGTTTTTTTTGATAAAGCCAGTTTAATATTTTTATTATCTAAAACTAAGGCTATAATCAATCATACTGCTAACTATATTTTTAATAACCAAACTTTCGGCATTGGGTAAAATGAAAGCATCTTCATTCACACGACTCTTAATCACAGGTTCATGAATATAGATATTTTTAATGGATATCTCGTTTCTCTTTACGCCACTTCGAGCTTGGCAATAAAGTAGAATATAAGGTTTATTTTCTTGGAAAAGAGTTACATCTATCGAGTGGAAGTCGGTTTTATGAATATATTCTTCAGTAATCTTTATTTCATAGGCGTTATCACCTAACATTTTATCGCTATTAGCCCTTCTGTCATCTTGGGTCTTGTGTTTTTCGAGCCAAATATTATGTTTAGCGTACACTTTTTCGATAAAAGCATTAGCAAGGCCAAACGCTTTCCTAGATTCATGAGAATAGGTATCGTTAAACCATGCCTCCTCTGCGGCAACTATCTGTTGTTCACGCTCTTCTTGATAATCCAACCTATTGCTTGCTATTTCTATATTAGACACTTTTACTTTTTTATCCCAACAATCTCTTTTTGCACTTTCAGGATGCCTACTACAATTGCAATTATCCATATAATAATCAGCCCTTTCTTTAAGATTGGTAGATTTAGGTTGATCAATCTTTCCTACAATCAAGCATAAACACCCAGCTTCAAAGTATTCAGTAAGGCGCTTGCTGCTGCTATACCCATCATTGTTCTCAGAGTTATCCATTGTGTCTCCGTAGTTCATTTCGATTATAAAACCAATTTAATTTGCGTTGACGCAAATAATTTATCACCCTACCAACTCACTATCTCTAGGTATTAGGTAATAATTTGGATGCTGGTTAGTGGCCAATAAGATAACAGCCCATGATCGACTTGTGATATGTCTTTCGCCCTTCTCGTACTTAGATATATCGCCCTTTGTGCATCTACCCCAAAGTTTTGCAAAATCAGTTTGATTGAGCTTTGTAAGACTCCTAATACGTTTGATCTCAGATCCTTTAGGTTGTCCTACTATTAACGGTACATTTTCATTGTCAAAGACTTCATCCTCACTATGTCTATTCATCAGTCGGTAGTGTGGATGCTCACCAGTAAAAAGTAGAAATAACGTATAAACTCTATCGTCAATATCTGATTCAAAATTTTCATACTTAGATATTAAACTCTGATTGCTCAACCCTAAAATATCTGCCACCAATTCTTGACTGCCAAAATCTTCTCTAATTTCAATGAATTTATTAGCATCAGCATTAACAACTACCGATTGCCAAGTAGCCACGTCAAAATTATTTTTTGTACAACTCATGATCTTCACCTTATTTTGTTATTTAGCCCAATGATCAAAAAAAACAAACCCATCTACGAATAAGTAGAAACGGCCAAACAATTCATCAACTACTTTCTTCAGCATTTTAGGATCAGACCCTCTCCAAGCTTCATTATTTGTTTCAAGCCATAATCTTACAAACTCTTCTTTGCTTCCAAACTCCCCCACGACACTTCTACTTGCTAACTCTTCAGCTAAACGTCTTTCGCAACCAAACCCCTTGCAAAAAGCTAGTTTCAATTTTTCCAACTTAGCTTGCTGTCTTGGTGACAATTTTTTAAACTTTGACATGATTTTCTCCGTTGGTTAGGTCAGCACCTTGCCGACCTCATAAAACCTATTATATATAATATGACTAACATTTGCAAGTGTACTATATTACTTTTAAAATGTTTATAGTTTAACTTCCAATTGGATATACTATATTATCCTTACACAACTCTCCTGATACATCATCAGCAAAATATATGTCTAATGCCCCTCGATCTGATAAATTTTTGACTAAAACCCAATTCTGATTACTAAGTAGTTGCGTCATTGTATAGACACTGCCAACATTACAAGCGTTACTATCAACACGCAATTCATCATCAGAATAGTAGATATTCTTATTATTTTGATCTGTACTAGGTAGATTTGATAGGAAGTACCATGACAATCCTCCCTGACTTTTATACTTCCGTCTATGGCTTCTAATAGGTTGTGATATTGGTATTTGACCTCCAATCGCTTTACCAAACTCTTTATTCAGCTTTTCAATAACCCTTCTTCTAGCATTCATCATATTCCCCTGAAGATTTATATACTCATCCCTTAAAATCAATATCTGCTATTAGTCTGAACAAAAAAGCTTTTCTTTGACTAGAAGGAAGACTTGAAACTATGTTATTGATTTTAGATACCAACCTTTCATATTCACTGTTCTCTAGCTTTTTCCAATGTTGTTGTGATTGTTTCTGCTGGCCACTTAATATATGCTCTATTTCCCAACTGGCAATTTTAACCACATCGTTAATCTTACCAATACATATATAAGGTGGCTTGAAGTAATTGCCATGATCAAAAACTTCTATAATAGCCCCTACTCCATATTCACCAAGCTTTCCTCTAACGAAAAAGCTTCTTTCAAGACTCTCATAATGTCCGTATAAATGACAGATTTTATTATCGTTTATACGTTTTCCCATATAAACTATCTTTACTTTTTCACCATTTTCTCTATCCATTACAACATTTCCTGTAGCTTATTTATCTGTTTGAATGGTCGATATAAGCTATGTAACATATTTCTTGCATAGCCACCCAATAATCAAAAGTACATTGAAGTCGCTTACTTTGTATTACAAGACCTTTAGATTTCAGTTCTTCCAAAACAATCTCTTCTTCATCGCTAAGATTGTTAAGACTAATATTGTTAGCTATCAAATGACTAAGATAAGGCATGAATGCAAGCTCTTCTTTTTTAACCTCATAACCCAATAACTCTGTAGATCTCGCCTTAATAGCTACCGTCAACTCTCCGCATTTTGCCATCTTTAACCCTTGCATATTAATCAAACTATTTTCTTTTCAATCTAAAAAAACTATGCTGATTTATGATCAATAAAAATAAAGTCCAACACTGAATGCTTGGTGACACTCCTGTTTTTTCTTTATTCTCGTAGTAAGAAACATACTTTTTACTTGATAGACCTAACAACCATGCCATTTTCCCCTGTCGCATAGCGTTAGCATTTTCTCTATATTGTTTTATCTCTTCGCCTGTGGCTGGCGGCTTGATTGCAAGTGGCGTTTTCAAATCACTATTACTTATGATTTGTTTGTCTATCAATTGGTAACTTGGATGTTCGCCACAAACGAGTAAAAAAAGTGAGTAAGTTCTATCATCTAGTCTCATGTCACCACTCTCAATATCTCCAACCATATCTAAGTCATTCAAACCAATAGCTTTCGCTAGCACCAAAATTTTATCTGAAGGAAAATGTTTTTTTCTTAGCTTCGTAAAGTTATCCCTATCTGCTTTTAATACTACGCCCTCAAAAACCGTTGTACTGTTATTATTCACTTGTCTAACTCCTTCTTCGTATATACATATACCCATTTTGGAAACCCTCGTTCAATAAGCGGAAGCCCTATAGCAGACCTGTTTAACTTTCCTTTTTTATACATTGCGCCTAAGTCTTTACTTAGTTGGGAACACTTAGGCGCTCCTAACAAACGAACCTGATAATCAGGTTTAAATTCATTAATGTAGCCTATTACAAATTCTTCGTTCAATACATCTACCGCTATATATTGATCTAAATAGTCTTGTATCCAGCTATACCTTTGCTCTAACATTTCTAACAAATCACCACCTCTAATACCATGAATACAAGAATAGACCGATAGCAAACCATACAAAAATAATGAATGCTGCGGCCAAACTGATCCAGCCCATCAACACTCCTATAACCAACAAAGCAACAGATGCTATTTTGCATAGTAATATTAAGCCTTTATTATCTGTAGTAAACATAATGCCTCGAAAGTGGTTATATTACTAATATATAAATATTAGCATAGAAAGATAATCATTTATATTATATTATTAATATATTACATAAATTTTATCTATGTTATAATACTAACTATAAAATATGGATTAGTTATTATGAGAAAAACTAGAGTTCCAAATGCAGATAATCGTTTTATAGACAAAAGAAGTAAATTAACAGACTCTTCTTTTGAGCTTGCGCTCAATATGCGCTATCCAATAGAGGGTAAGATAGCCAGTTGGAATACGATCAGTCAGCGCATTGGTGAGGAATACGGCATATCTGTATCTGAACAAGCAGTGTCACAACTACTTAAACGCTACCAAGATATATTTATTATTAATAAGCTGTCAGATAAGTTACTACAGAAGAGAAAAAGCAAAATACAAAATTATTATATGAAATCTCTGAATAAGCCTGATATTAAATTCAGGGGTGCATTGATTTTAGAGAAGAGTGCTGGTGATACCACATTCAAAATATACTCTACAGAAAACTGTAATATGGTTTTGTCTAAAACCGTAAATGGCCAAACAGACGCTATAAACGTTTTATTGGTTGAAGACCTAACAGATTTTTTTGGGTGGTCAGATTTAGCTAAAGATATATATGATTCTATTGGTGTTCAAAGATATATTGAAGTAGAGTAAGTTTATTCTAAACTTACTCATTTCACTCTAAATTCAGTCTTAGATCTACCCTGTTCCTCGTACTCACGTAACCATTTAGGTGTTTTACCTCTTCCAGCCCATACATTCTTAGGGTTTTCAGGGTCTTTGTATTTTATCCTTAACACTCTACTGGCCTTACTTTCTTTAGCCTTGCAAATATCTAAAGCTTCATCAATATCCATACCCAACCCTAAGACAGTACCCTCAAACTTACGCCAAGCTTCTTTAAGATCTTTTTCCTTCTTTTCCTGTCTCAATTTATCAAGTTTAATTATGAGGTTATCAATATCACTGACCTTCAAGCCGTCAACATCTAAGCCGCTAATAGTTGGTATATCTTCACTATGATAATCTTGCGCTTCGTCTAATTTTTCCACTGAAACCTCTTTAATATTTATTCAACTTCCAAATTGAGCCTTGCGTTTTCAATTTCTTCGTCTGTTAAATTAGATAAAAAATCTCTAAATAACTCTGCTACCAACCCTTTTTCTTTCTTCAGCTCACTAAGTTTCTCTGCCTCATAGGGATAGCTTTCGTTGGATATTTTAACGCTCCACCCTACAGTTTTCCCTAACCACTTGTCATTTGCATTTTTTGCCGCTTCACTGATCACTTATTCAACCCTCCTTCACTCAACATTTTTTTCATTTGCTCCAAGAAATTATTCGCCACCTCGTCACTAACTGGTAGCTCTTCTCTCTGTATCGTTGTTGGTATCGTTACACACATCAGTTTTGCAATATTACTAACATAAGGTTTTCGTTTACCTGCAAGGTGGTTCACAGCCATTTCAACCGCGCCCCTTCCTCTAATCTTAACAAGATACTCGTAGCCTGCTCTGTCACGCTCACTCATTATTAGAACATTATCACTAATACCTTCAAATGATTTTGGAAAATCCTTGCTAGGATTTTCAATTGATTTACTTATTTTATTAATTTCCATTATATAAACTCCTATACACTATCATCATTCTATTATATTAATAATATAATTTCAATAAAATAATATGTGTATAATACATTTAATATTAATGGAAATATATTAATATTACATTAGTATTAATCCTTTTCTTTCAGATCCTCTTCTTTATATCCCTCTTTCAATCTAGCCTTATACCATAAAGGTGTTCTACCTCTTCCAGCCCAAACATTTGAGCTGTCAAGTGGATCACGAAACTTGATAGGTGCTTTTCTCATACCCTCCCCTAACCCAGCTATCCGCAATCCCATCTTTAGTGGAATATCGTTATCCTCACAATATTTTATAATATCCTCACCCATGTTTTTTAATGCTGTCTTTATTTTGGCCTGTCTTGTCTCTTCCAACCGCTTGCTTAGATTCTTATAATCATTAGCAGATAAATTTTCATTAAGTAGCATCTTCTCAATCTCAGCTATTTCATCAGTCACATTACACCCCTATGTTAAATTAAACATTATTATTCAGTTTCTTAAATATTTTACACAACTTTATATTTATTTACTATAATAATAGAAAATAAATAACTGGTATTCATAAATGTTTAAAGAATCTAAAGATAAACTAAAGCGTATAATGGCTGCTGAAATGGCTATAAATCCTGATAATTATAGTTATATAAGCTATATAAATAAGAATGTTAATCCTGTTATTAATGATATATCTGAAACCATCAAACCTTTTTGTCAGAAAGTATCTATTAGCAACTCTATTAATAGCGTAACCCTGCAATTCTCGACCAGCTTATTGACAAACAATATAATTGTCGTTGAGATAACGCCTGACTGCCGCTTGATTAACTTTGACATGTCATCAGGCGATGACTTTTATTACGATAAAACTTTTGAGATACATAATCCTGATAGTGATGATCGTAGTCTTGTATGGTCTGTTTTGATGAAGTTTTTAGAACTCAGATTAGGGCGCTTAGAGACGGCACTCAATGAAAGCCCTGAAATACAAAGCGTTGAGCTATTACAAACACACGATAGTATGTTTGGTCAAGATACTACCACACCACCCATAACAAACAATGCTCTGTAAAAAATTGCGTCAACGCAAATTATAAAGGATGTTTTCTTGCTATCTCATGGGCTTGTTCTTCCTCAATACCTAGATAACTAGCAGTGTTTTGGATATTGCTATGGCCAAGCAGTAATTGACAAGCCCTTAGATTCCCTGTTTCTTTATATAGGTGAGAAGTCCTAGATCGCCTTAGTGAATGTGAAGCGAACATTTTATAATTAAGCCCTACACTTTTAAGCCACTTCTTAATCAAATCTCTGTAATGATCGGGCGTTATGTGCTTACCTGTTCCCTCTTTATCATATAATGAAGTAAATAAATAACTATCATTACTCAGACTTCTCTTAGTAATATAATCTGCTAAATACCTTTTCGTTTCATTGGTTAAAATACAGCTAATCCCTCTTCCTGTCTTACTCTGTATGACTTGAAAAGGATCTTTAACGCCATTCTCTTTATCAAAAACATCTTTCACCTTAATCTTGACAAGATCCACACCCCTTAAACTGCTATCAAGCCCCATGCAGAAAAGCAACAAATCCCTCTCTTCACCTCTTGCCTTTAAACTTAGTTTAATTAATTGCACTTGCTCACTGGTGAAAGGTGGCTTCCTGCCAATGTATCTACCCTCATTCCAAACTTTTTTAGTCATTGCGGCTTCTATCCCACTTTTCATTAAACCTACGGTTTTATGATTATATCACCAATTTAGTAGATTTTATTACAGCTAATCGCGTAAATCCCTTATATTTCATAGGCTTCAGTCTGCAAACAAATCTACGCTTCTAAATAGAAGCGTAGATTATCATTTAAATAATAATTAAGTTTTACTTAATAAAATAATCTTATGTATTAATATTAAAAATATATTATTAAACATTAATAAAATATTAAAGATAATGCTTGATAATATTATATTAATGTTTTATTATAAAGATGCTTAACAACAATTCAATTGGAGTCCTTTATGGATCAGTCACCAGTAAGAGAAGGACACAGCGTAGGCCAACTATCAAAACAAGAT
This sequence comes from Psychrobacter sp., assembly GCF_030454045.1. Taxonomy (GTDB): domain Bacteria; phylum Pseudomonadota; class Gammaproteobacteria; order Pseudomonadales; family Moraxellaceae; genus Psychrobacter. The sequence continues at coordinate 48,781 of NZ_JAKDJE010000013.1, forward strand.
TTTGATAACGCTGTTAGTAACACTCGTATGAAGAAAAAAACGGTTGATATTGCTCGTGAAGTCATCGTTGACGGCTTATCTCCCAATGAGGTATCTAAGAAATATGATGTTTCTGTACAATGGGTAAATAACTCTTGTGACAGAATACTAGCGGCAACTAAGCTTGATTTTCTCACTGTTTCTTTTCAAGTACCTTTAGCTATACGCCACGATGTATCGAAAATTGTCGATTCATGCGTTAAAATTTACCAAGCATCTGAAAAATTGGGGGAGTGATGAAAACCGTAGTTATTTCAAATCAAAAAGGCGGGGTTGGAAAGTCAACCATAGCAACTCATTTAGCTATGCAAGCTCATTCAATGAACTTGAAAGTGCTGTTTGTTGACTTTGACATTCAAGGTAATTCTTCTAAATTTTTATCTAGCCGTTTTAAGGGTGACAAAACCTTTGAGCAAAACTCTACCTACAATTTGTTTTCTGAAGCCTCTTCAGATATCAATTCTGACGTAGAGTTTTATCTTGCATCAGGCACTTCTAAGCTTGCAAATATCAGTGAAGAGAACCTGCAAACTTGGGTGAATAATCATAACTTTCTATCTGATCATTTTGATATTTGCATCGTTGATACGCCACCAACTATAGGCTTGCCACAAATTGCACCTATGCTTGTTTGCAACTATGTCTTATCCCCTATTGAGCTAAGCGCATTCTCTATTGATGGTGCTACGAATATGCTTAAAACCTTAACCAACATTAAGAAAAATTATAACTCTAAGATCGAATTTCTAGGGCTACTACCTTCGCGGTTCAATAAAAACAATAACCGTCAAAAGACCATTTACCATGATCTTACTAACAAATTTAGTAGCTATATGTACCCAAACGATATGGTTGTTCCTGAACGTCAAGCTTTTGCTGACTCGTCATATTTAAACCTTCCTATTTGGGAAATTAAAGATCATGTTGCACCAAAAGTAAGCACTAAGACACGTCCAGTATTCTTAGATATTATCTCTAAAATTGTAAACAAATAAGGATTTACTATGTCAGGTTTAGACTCTTTATCAAAATTGAACATCAGCGGCTTACTTGATGATGGTGAAGTAGTAAGCGCCATTACTGAAGTAGAAATAAATATTATTCATGAAGACCCAAACAATCCACGTAAGGTTTTTAATGATAAAAACCTTGCTGAGCTTTCTGAAAGCATCGCTAAATTTGGGGTTTTATGTCCGATCTCAATCAAACCACATCCTGAAATTGAAAACGAATACATGATCAATCATGGTCATAGACGTTTTCGTGCTGCTCAAACTGCTGGACTTAACCTGATTCCTGCTTTTTTAGACAATAACATTAATGAGGTTGGCCAGTTTCTTGAAAACATACAACGTGAGGACTTAACCCCTCTTGATATCGCTAACTGGCTTTCACATGCTAAAGAAACGCAAGGTTTAAAAAGTAATGAATTGGCTGCTATGCTTTCTAAAAGTAGCACTTGGGTATCACGTCACTTGTCAATAATGGATGCCTCAGAAGACATTCAGAATGCTTTAAAACAAGGTTTAATCACCTCTGTTGAGTCTGCTGTATCGTTATCTAAAGCTTCTAAAGATCACCCTGAAGCAGTGGCTAAATTTATTGAAGACTCCAAGGATGGGGATGTTACTCAAAAAGCCGTTCGTGAATTTATTAAATCATTGAATAATTCAGATGACCTTAGTGCTGATACCAACGCATCAAATGATGACTTTGAAAGCAGTGATGATAACTTCGATGATGACGGCTTTGATGATGACCTAGATAGCGATACCAACGTCACTGATAGCTCAGATAGCGCCCCAAAAAACACTACGGCTAACTCTGATAACTTCGATGATGACGGCTTTGATGATGACCTAGATAGCGATACCAACGTCACTGATAGCTCAGATGAATTTGATCCATCAACCGCCTCTTTGAGTCAGGGTTTTTTAGTAGAAATTGACGATGTTATCAATATCTTAGACTCGATTGATATTGATTCTGACTTATCTAAAAAGATTGCAGATTACATTGATGACAATCACAGCACGTATGACGAAAATTACGATGCTCTTCGCACTTTTCTAAACAGACGGATTTAAGATTCATTGTTTAGTTCTAAGTAAAGGTAGCTAAATACCGCTATCTTTACTTAGAATATACTTGTCAAAGTGACCAGTGGTTTTGTTTGATTAAACCAAGATTTACAGTGAAATAATTGATAGGACGCTCATTATAATGTCGTTACGGCATTATGATTTATAAATAGCAAGGGCATGAGGCATTATGAGATTAATTCTTGATGGTGGTTATGTAGAGTACGATATCTGCGATGATGAAGTTATCATTGAGTACATACAGGCAACCAAAAAAAGAAACGGTGTAGGCACTAAACTAATTATAGGAGTTAAAGAAATTGCATCTAATTTAGGCTTGCCGATTGCGCTTTACGCTTATCCCCAAGACAATAGTATTAACGAGCAAGATTTGATCAGATTTTATTTTAAAAATGGGTTTGAGTATGACCCAAATGACTGTGACGGCAAGCTTTTGGCGTGGGGAAAATAAGTATAACGGTATTGCTTTACCCCTCAAATATTGAACCAGCAACTTCTTTAGGCATCTTATGATCGACTTAGATAATGATTGCAATACCAATCTTAAACAAGCTATTTTCTTTGCTTGTCTTTTTTTTGTTACTGGCCTCATATCTCTAATCTTATACCTTTTTTATCATGATTCTATTTCTGAGAATCAAAAAATTCTTTGGCTACTCTCTCAAATATTGGTCTGCATTAGGCCTATATTTATTTTCAAAAACTTATAGGAAAAACCACTATGTTATTTAATTTTTTAAACAGCAAGCCTTTATACTTACTTGTTGTTTTATCGCCTTTACTTGCTTCAAACGCCTATTCTGCTAATAGCTTCTCTACATTCGATGTTCGTGTCATTGATGGTGACACTATAGAGGTTTTGCCTAAAAATAAAAGGAGTGAACGCATTCGCTTGTTAGGTATTGATGCCCCTGAAAGCTCACAAGCTTATGGCCAGTATTCTAAGCAATCCTTACAGCAATGTATAAATAATAAAGAAGTCACTATAGAATGGAATCAACGTGACCGTTATTCTCGGATGATAGGAAAAGTGTTAGCTGAAGGTGTCGATTGCAATTTACAGCAAGTAAAAAATGGTATGGCTTGGCACTATAAATATTATGCTAATCAGCAATCAGTTAATGATCGTAAAATTTATAGCTCTTCGGAAAAAACTGCTCAACGTAAGAAGCTTGGCCTTTGGGCTGACCCTAACCCAATCAATCCTTATCATTACAGAAAATCAAATCGACGATAAATCAATTAATCACTGATAATTTGAATTAACCAAGCAACTGTAAGCAAGTAATAAAGTTTCATATTGACAAGGGTAATATTATGCGAATAGATAAAGCGTTAATACATTTAAAAGAAAAGAATTTAAAGGCTGATAATGAGTATGTGTTTGGGGTGATGTACCAAAAAAATGATGAACTTAAAGATGATTTATTTTCATTAATCAAAATTACTTATGAAAAAGATGACGATGGCGATTGGTGGGTTGCACACCTTACACAAGGGTACTTAACTAGTAGTTATGGTGAACAGTTTATGGCTGGTGGTGAAAACATAAATGAACTCTTAGATGACCTACATACTGAACTTGGAAGATATGATTTTGATTTTGCAAATGAAGAAATAGATAAGTTATTAAAAATAAACTATAAAGTTTATCAATTAGATGAAGACATAACAGACTTAATGACAGAATATGCGTTATATGCTTTGTTTCCTGATTTACCTAGTGCTTTAGTTTCGGATAATAAAATACCCAGTGAAGAAGATATTGCTAAATTTAAAAACAAAGCAAAAGAAAAAATAAATATTATTAATAAGTCACTACAACCTTAGGGAGTTTCCCAAACTCTGTGTAACTGCTTATAATCCACTAACAGGAGAATAAGCAATGACTACTCAATCTGACATCAAGAAACTGGCTGAGCAAATGGCCAGCAGCATGAAAAGCTTCGATGACATCAAAGACTTTCAAAAGCAGCTCATGCAGTCCTTCATCGACACTGCCTTAGAAGCAGAAATGGAAGAGCATCTCGGCTACCCCAAGCATGAAAAGGCAGACAGGCCTAATAAGCGCAATGGGCACACTAAAAAGAGAGTCCGTAGCGACACAGGCGAGCTTGAGATCTCCACCCCAAGAGACCGCGACAGTAGCTTTGAGCCTGTACTTGTCAGTAAGCATCAAACCCGTATTTCAGGTCTTGATG
>NZ_JAKDJE010000014.1 GCF_030454045.1 Psychrobacter sp.
GCTCGCTTGTGTCTTTATCTGGTTGCCCCTGATTTGAATTCTATACACACCCTATAAATTTGATTTTTTTTGCTAGTAAGCCATTCACCGTTAAAAATAAAATAGATGCGCTGTAGATATGCAATATATATTAAGGGCAGCTGGACTATTAAAACAGTAGTGCAATGTATGAAAACGCAACGGTTTGTAAATAACTATATGTTTATGCATTGGTATGCACACATCATAATCACATAGTTACTGACTGGATAAATAACTTAAAAATCAGTTATTTATACTTACCTATCTTAATAAGCAAACATAGTCAAGTGAATGATATTCCTGCTTAATGAGCACTCATTTTCTAGTTTTTTATTCGTGGAACTGACGAATGCCTGCGACACTGACACCGCCGTGCGCTAATGCTTGGTCTATCATACTAGGAGCCAAGCCGCCCAGACCAATGACTGGCATGTCAGCTAACTGTGCCAAAGCTGACCACGCCTCCCAGCCAAGTGGCACCGTGTCAGGATGCGTCTGAGTCGCTAGTACAGGTGATAAAAAGACACCAATCACGGGGGGTAGTTGCTGCTTTATGCGCAGACTTGCCAGTTTGTTGGCAGCATGAATGCTGGCAACATCATGACAGCTGACTATTAGTGGATGCTCACTCGATACGTCGGCCAATTGCTCAGACTCTGTAATATCTTGAGTACCATTGAACCATGCCATTAATACTGAATGCGTCAGGTGTCTAGCGACAATCGAACCAGTCGTTTTTGCCTCTACCATTGCATCGGTACTTGTCGTCTTGGAGCGCTGACAGTCATTTTCGTACGGCAAAATCGCTAGAATATCTGGACGCACATCCATTAGCTGCTGGGCAATATATTCTAACTCAGATGCTTTTAGTCGGATATAAACCCAAGACTCTGTTGCTAACTGTTCTCGATGATAGTGCAACCATGCTTGCGGCGAGCTTGAATCTGTATCGAAATGCGCAAGAGGATAAGTAATCGCTATATTCTCAGGAAGTTTTAGCCATTCTAAAATAGTGCTATTGGCAACGGGCAAATGATAAGCTCCTGCCAGTAGCTTAGATTTTTCAACCCACGTCATTGCTTGGCCTTCTAATCCATACTCGCAATGCTTGTGCTGTTCATACTGCTGTGCGGTCAGCTCAACCTGATAAACCTGCAAACTCACTTGCTTATCACCATAGTCATGATGCAAACGCCCAAGCTTCACCATCATATTTTGATGAATATCGATCCCTGTTTCTTCAGCAACCTCCCGAATCAATGCCTGCTCTGCTGACTCATCAGCTTCTATTTTACCGCCTACAAACTCATAGCGATTGCCCTGATGCTGGGCCGCATCTCGGAACCCAAGCAAATACTTGTCTTCATAATGAATAACCGCAACCGCAACATTGACGGTGGTGATGTTTTTGGTTTTTGATTGGCCGCTCATCTCATTTGGCATAATTCTACCTTTCATTTCTCTCTTCATTATGACTTTTTAATCGCTTGCTTCTGCGTATATAACTTGGCAGCTATGATAACGTGGCGACTGTCTTTATGGTTCCTATCGTTTTTATGTATCTTATAAATTCCGTGTTTCTACAAGGAGAAAGTCCTCTATTCTCGCTTTGTGACAGTAGCCTTAGATAAGTTTACACAATGACTGCATTTTATTTTATCAATTACCTTGCAAATTCCGTCAATCTAAATGATAATGATTATCGTTAAAGTTCATTAGAACATAGCTAATTTATTAAGCCACTTCTTATCAAAAGGAATTTACCATGAGTATGGTTATCTCTCGTTATCTAAACTGCCGTGAAAACCGTCTACCAACGCTACAGTCGCAGCATCTATTTGCCCTGACCAAAGAAGTACGTATCGAGCATCAAGGCGAAGAGTATCGCTTACGCCTCACTCGCAACAATCGGCTGATTCTGACCAAATAATTTTAAACTAAGCTCACGCCATTTATAAAAAAACGCCTTCATTACAAGGCGTTTTTTGTTGGATAGCAATAAAAATCGTTTTCAAATAATGTCAGTTATAAATTAACCGTCTACCAAATGCGTCATTTAAAACTGCCAACTATAGACCACGTCTACCGCATTCTCGGCGGCTGAACTGGCTTCTACGTAGATACGGCGGGTCAACTGATAGCGAACAGATAAGCTATTTTGAGCATTAAAGACACCCACGCCGTAGCGGATATACAAGTCAGGGGTTACATAACCTGTGACATTGACATTGGTATCTTCACTGCTGCCTGAGGCATCCACTGTCAAGCTCTGTAAACCAAAGGCCTGTCCGATTTGATTGGTCAGACTGCGCGTACCACTCAGACCAAAGCTTAGTCCAGCAGCGGCTAGGTTATTGGTCACTTGTGATTTAAACCCTTGCTCACTGATTTGAGTGGCGCTCTTATTATTGATTCGTCCTGTCACCAGCGCATTCATCGCTTGCTGCTGCGTCAATCCTGCATTATTGAAAACGACGATATTGGGGTTTTCGGTATTGCCTTTTACGCGTAGACCCACTGTTTTACCGTTGATGGTTTTTGCCGCTTCAATACTCAAGTCGGGCTTCATGACATCGCCATTAAAGCGTACTTGACCATAATTTAGCTCTAGGCTTTGACCGAAAGCATTGATATTGGTACGACGTGATACTTGAACCACTCCTTTTGCACGCATGATGCCCGTGCCATTTTGATTGATATTAATTGCACCAGCCAATGGAATAACGGCACCAAAACCACGGAAATTGATGTCATCACCCAAATCAACACCGATATCGGCATTGATAGACCAAGGTTTTGATATTGCCAATACCTCATCAATGTTGCCGATCAAACGCCGATCCAACACAACCACATCTTCAGATTGAGTCACAATATCTTCGCTGGCTTCTGGTGGACGAATGGTAGCGGTTGGCACGCTGATAGCGCCTTTAATATCCACATAGCGATCCGTTGGACGTACGATGATGTCGATATCAGGATTGATCTCAGCCACGAGTAGTGGCGGCTGCGTAATCACGAGCCCTTCACCAACGATACTCAATTTGGCCTGTAGTTTTTGCTGCCAATTGACCGTACCGGTCAGTGTGCCTGTTCCTGTACCACTTTTGAACGTACCATCGATAGTCGCTTGCGTACCGCGGATTTTGGCCTGTGTATTGACATTGGTCAGATTCACTGGCAAATCCAGCATAGCGATACGGCCATCAGAGAGCTTGACGTCTCCGTAGAATTGCGGCTTGTCTAACGTACCGCCCAATCCACCAGCCATGGTGACATTACCTTTTAGTACTCGCATACCTGGGAAGAAAGGCTTAAATATCGCCAAATCAAGCTCATTTAATACAAGCGCACCAGAGATGGGTTTCGGTGTTTTATAAGGATCAACAACGACCTCAGCGTAGCCACGAGCACCGCGCCCCGTATTGATATCAGTACGCAGTTTGATACCTTCAGGTACAGACAGTGCAATGAGTGATACACGCTTATAAGGCAATGTAACCGGCGTACTCTCACCATCTTGAATCAAGCCGATTTTGCCATTGTCTGAATAGAGTGTCGTATTAATGGTTGGTGGACGACCACGTTGCCAACCGACAACCGCTTTACCATTGATCTTGCCGTGCCAATCAATATCTTTTGGTAAAAATACTGAGAATAGCGACGTATCTAAATTCTGCAATGCCACATCGACCTCACCACTGGCTGGAGAAGCCACTAAATTCTTGCGTAAGCATAGCTTGCCCGTTTGGTCCGTGGCTTGCCAACAATGTGCAGCCAACTGTACTTTGAGATCTGTATTATTGCCATTTTGATTATTAGGCAAATTCACAATCAGCTGTGCTGGCTGTAATTGATTTAAGGTAGCGTATCTGGATTCAACGCGGCCTTTACCGATGACCCCTGACCAGCGTAACGTGTTTCGATCGAACCCACCTTTAAGCCTAGCGCCAACATCAAGCTGCTGATTGGCTACATTTAGATCAACGATATGAGATTGCTCAGTCCCATTAAAGGAGGCTTTTACACTATCGAAGCTTTGTCCCGCAGCATCCAGACCTTCAGCGCTGACGATAAGCTGGCTTGGGCTATTGGCTAGATTAACCAGCTTGCCACGTATACGACCTTGACGCAAAATAAAGCCCGGTAGTGCAATCCGCTCACCGACCAAATCGATATAAATCGTTGGTAGTGCCTGACCTACTGGTTGAGACAAAGTCGCTCCACCAGTGACTTTGCCAGCAAGCTTATCTGACAGCTGATCTAGGCTTGTGATATTGATTTTGGTCTGTAGCTGTTTGGCATTGCCGTTGGCAGTCACATAATTGTCGCCCCAGCGCAGCACCAAGTTATCAGCATTCAAACTGTCCACCAAGGCATTCACTTGCTGATATTGCGCTTGGGCATCTTGCGTTTGTAGACGCTTAAAATAGCTGGCCAAGTCTTTTGGCAGGCGCAGTTTTGCAGCCAAGCTGCCTTTGGCACTGAGCGGCTGTCCTTTTAGCATACCACTCAGATTGACTTGTCTGATATTGACGGTCTGCTGCGTATCGCCCCAACGTCCATCTGTCTCAATCCTACCAGTGATACGGCTTGGGGTATCTTTTAGGAAATAGCCGATGTTGAAGCGATCCATCACGGCACTAATGTCCCATGCAACGCCTTGACGCACATCAACCTCTCCTTTGGCATCAATACTACCTGCCGCGCCCACATGACGCAGACGGTTGATACGGATCAGCTGACTATCACCGCTCGCGTTAATATTCAGCTTACCTGCTGGTAACTGCTCAGCGTCCAAAACACCATCGAAATCTACAGCGAAACTCTGTAGCGTGCCTACCGCATTTGTGTTGCCTTCGGTAGCAGGCTGCCATTCACCACTGGTTTTTAAGTCACCTGTGATAATTGCTGGATTATTCGGCAAAAAATACCCTAAATTAAACTGATCGAAACGTCCATCGACCGTCCAGCCAATATTACGACGCAAGTCAATGACACCTTTGGCATTCACCGCACCAGCTTCGCCATCATAATTCAATTTACGGATACTAATTAATTTTGGCGTACCAGCTGCGTCAATGGCAAAGCGACCTTTTGGTACATCCGCTGTGTCAACTTGACCATCGAAACGCGCATCAAATACGGACAGCTCACCACCCACGATATCGACACTGGCATCACCGCCACCTGTTATACCAATAGCGCGTCCATTTTGCGTGGCATCCAGTTGTGCTTGCAGGTCTGTACTATTAACCGTGATGATGTGACGTTGACCGCCAACGCCGTTTTTAGTGATATTTAACAAGCGACCACGAGCACTCACACGCCCTCTTAGACGCTCAAGTGGTAAGTCACTACGGTACTCTTTAGGCAATAAACCTTTGGTCAATGCATCGATTTTCCACGTCAGTGGGCGGTTTTTATTTGCTAGCCGAATCTGCCCAGTTCCTGATAGGTCGCCTACGATGCCATCATAATTGAGTCGGTTGATATCAATGACATCGCCCGCTTTACGCAAGCGCACATCATAGTTGCCTTTGGGCGCCGCATTGAGCTCATTAATCACGGCATTGGCATCTACTGAGACAGTAGAACCACGGACGATCACATCGGCCTGACCACGCGGGCTATTGATGTTACCAATATTAGGCACATCACGGCGGGTCAGGTTTTGCCATCTTGCATCAATATACCAAGGCGCTGTTTGTTTAGATTTAGCAGACGTCTTGCCGCGCACTAGGTTGGCGTTGACATATTCGCCGTCACGCTGACGTAGGTCTACATCAATCTCTGTATTACCTGTACTGTTTTGCTGCTGATAACGTAACGATAATCTACCATTGAGCGTTTGAGGAGCATACGCTTTAAAATCAGCATACTCATCAGGAATCGCACGTCGAATGTCAAAGTTACTACCAGCCGCACGTACTGTCGCATTAAAGCTCTCTTTCCAGCCTAAGATGCCCTGAAGCAGCAAACGTCCAGAGGGAACGTCGGCTTCTAAGCGGTCAATACGCAATTGACTGTCTGCAATGACGCCGCGCCCTTGATAATGTCCCGAAGGAATATCTTTAGAGGTCAGCTCTGTATTGATACGCAGCCGTATCTCAGAGATAACGCCTGATGCCGTAGCCATACCGCTTTTTAGATGAATATTTTGGTCATCTGCATAAGGCACCAAAATATCATCCCACTTCAGTTTTGCCTGAAACGGTGATCCTGTATCCAGACCCTGAACGACAAAATCGCCGCTAACGTCGCTGTCGTTATAGCGACTACGCACGTTACCAACCGTACGTTTTAGCGAGCCTGTTGCCGTGATATTCAATGGATCGATATAAGCTTTTTCAAGCGCCCTCACCTCTACAATCGCGCTCAGATCCAGTGGGTAGTCGCCTTGTAAATCTGCCTCACCTTGTAAGGCACTGACTTTTACAATATCAGCATATTGTAAGCTGCCTCGACCGACCGTCACAGTGCTGCCAACCCATGTGAGATCGCGAGCCGTAGTATTGTTGATAACAATAGGCTCTTTGGTCACTTGCTTATAAATAATTTTATTGATTTTTGCGTGATCAAAACGTAGATTGACTGGTAGCTTTAGCGTCTTATAATCAAACGGCTCGCCAGTCGGTGGTTTCTTATTGAGAATTTCGATGGTCTGTATATCGGCATCACTCAGGTGTACTTCTTTTGCAAATACCGCACGCCAACCTATTTTGACATAGGCTTTGTCTACTAATACCTCAAGATCTTCAGTGGCTTCAATATCGATATCTGTCACCCAAATACCGTCACGCAGATTACCACGCCCATATTTGAAATCGATACCTGTCTCAGCGCTGACTTTTTCTAAAATGAATTTAGTACCCGCATCAGTACCTGCTGCATAAAAGAATATCGCAAACATGATCGCTAATACGATAATGACCAGCACCAGTAGTTTGAGTAAAAATGATAGCGGATACCAGCGCCTAACCGCACGAGCATCGCGCTGTGCTGGATCTTCATCTGGTGCATTGTTAGGCGGGGTATTTTCTGTCTGCATGACACTCAACTACGTTAAAAAATGATGACCAGCAATCGGTACGATGGGTAATGAATAAAACGGTTCAAGCGATCTGTGTTCATATGTAGGAAGTAAGCTTTTACAATGGCGAGCCAATAAAGAAGTGTAGTCGCACAGGAATATCCTCTTCTGTCACACCTGCGGCGACATCGACACGCACCATCCCAACAGGAGAGGCCCAGCGCACACCGATACCAACGCCAACTTTGGTTTCAGCATCAAAGTCTTTGTCGTACGCATTACCAACATCGGTAAAAAATGCGCCACGAAAGCCCGGTTTGAACTCATAGTTATACTCTGCACTACCAACCGCCAGTACTTGCCCGCCTGTCAGATAGCCTTTATCATTTAGTGGCGATAAGCTCTCGTAATCATAGCCACGGATGCTTTGGTCACCACCTGCGAAAAAGCGCAATTTATAAGGCACGTCATAAAAATCATCTGCCCAAATATAACCACCATTCAGACTACCAAGCACTTGGTGTTTTTTGTCATCGCCAAAGCTATAAAGTCCGCTCACGCCAGCACGCACGATGGCCAAATCAGTATCACTCAGCGCTTTGTCAGCACCTGCTTCAATCGAATAATACTGACGCATACCGCGCGTTGGATTGGTCGCACTATCCGTGTCGGTTTTATTCATGCCATAGCCAAACAGCAATGCTTGCTGCTTGGGGTTTGACGAGGTAAAGCGGATAGGTAAATCATCCCGCGCAGCGCCGTCAACGCCAGTCTCTAGCTCATCTAAACGATACCGTACAGAGTAGCTACGATTCCAGCCATTGTCACGACGGATATTGCGGGCCAAAGCCGCTTTTAAAGTGGTGGTAGACAAATCAAAATTACCTTTGCCTTGGTCAATGACTTCTTCTTCATAAGTCAGACGCCCATCCAATTTATCATTGAGTGGATGATTCCAAGGGCGGCTCGCATAGACAGCGACGTTTTTGCTGATTCTGGACACTTCGGTTTCTGCACCTGCTTGATAGCCCTGACGGTTAAGCAAATTATAATCGATCTTGGCGGTTGCTCGCACGCCTGTGTCAGTACCATAACCCAAACCAACCTGAGCATCACGCGGCTTATCAGCGTATACAAAGACATACAACGGTACTTTTTTGCTTGTGGCAACGTCTTGCGGTGTTTTACGTCCTGCCAGCGTTGGCGGTACGAAATCCTCATCAACGGTAAAGTCTGCATCATCAGGGAATATTTTTTGGGCAACATTGCTAATTGAATCACTAATTTTGCCTAATAAGTTATCCGCTTCTTGGTCTTTTTCATCCAGCACACGGTCATCCGGCAGGCGGCTTAGACGCTCCGTTTTTTGCTTAACGGCCTGTAGCTTATCAAGCGTTTCTTCATCAGCCTCAAACTCGATAGCAGCAATATCAGCTTCGTTGACCGTCTCGCCACTACCGTCACCCAAGGCACTTTCACTCTCTACGCCAGTACTACTACCCGTATCTTCTGTACTAGCCAAACGATTATTGGATACTGCTAGAGTAGCATTATCTCCAGTCATATCTGAGATGCCATCATTATCAACATCCTCATCCAATATAGCATTGCTATTGGCAGGCGCGTTGTCAAATGCCAGTGTACTGGTCTCACTACGGTCATCTGGCGGCAATATTGATTCAACGTTGACAGCGTTGAAATAGCGAGTCGCTGATAAGTCATTACTAAACTTTGTCACTGACGGACGATAGAATGGGTCACCCGGCGCAAACTCATACAACTGCTGCAATAACGACAATTCTACTGGGAGTTTGTCAGGGTCTTGTGTCAGCGTATTGGTTTCTTTGTCATAGGTAAAAAAAACAACATCATCAAACTCATAGCGGTCGCCTGTGTTGTAGACCAAAGACATGTCCGCTTTGTTGTCTGGTAAGATAATATCGACAGATTTGTTCAACCAATACTGATCAAAATACCCATAGGTATTACTCAAAGACTCAAGCGCGGCTTTGCTACTCTTGTAGACACGATGATTAAAGACATCCCCTTCTTGCGGCGGTAATTCTTTTTCAAGCGCGACAAACTCTGCTTGCTCACCGCCCTCACCGCGGATATCCACGATACGACTATCGACAATAACAGGCTCGCCCAGCTCTTCGATCACCACATTGATCGTATCACGCGTAGGCTGACGCAGGCTGAGAGTGACATCATAATAACCCACTGCTTTGGCGGCATCCAATGCCGTTTGACGCAAACGTGGTAGCGCTGCGGTAAAATCAATGACCGACTGTACTGTCGTATCATCAAGGGCCGCTTTAATGTTTTTCATTGGCTGAATATCGTCGTCAGCTTTGATGAGTTTTGGTTGACCATTTGCCGTGTCTTCGGCGCCAGCTTGTTGTATATAAACTGTGGTCTCCACACTTGGTAACGCCATCACACCACCATTGAAAAAGCGATTATAGAGACGCTTGACAATGTTGCTTTTATTACGTGCAAGTGGTTTTGACTGGTCAGCTTGCTCGATGCTTTGATTGACGGCCTGAGTATCATTCTGATAATCCGGTAGGTAGTCTTCAGGATCAATCACATCTGAGGGCGCATCTCCTTGGTTAGGTATCGTGTTATTACCCGCTATTATCTCGCTATTGACTTCATTTGCTGTATTGACATTGCCACTACTGACAGTATCACTCACATCGATCGGGCGCGACATAATTTCAGTTGTGGCTGCCTGTTCTGCTGCGGCCTCACTTCTACCCAGTGTGTCAAGATTGCTAGGCATAGGCAAGTTGGTCGCATCTAAGTCAACATCTAGACCAATGGGCGGCGCAGTGTCATCGAGAGTAGCAACTGGGGCGTCAAAAGCACGATCATTAGTGCTATTAATGCGGTCGATATCTTGGGTGTTTTGTAAATCGAGCGCCGCCAGCTCACGGTCAATTTGCTCAGGCGTCATCATCTGATAGCCTTGCTGCTGTATGGCAGCGGCCTGCTGCAACAAGTCATCATTAGACGGCTCTATCGGTGCGTCATCTACCGTATACATATCATCATCGACATTATCCAAATCTTGTCGAACCTCATTTTGGACCGTGCCTTTTTGAGTGCCGCTGTTTTGAGTGCGATTATTTTGGGTAGATGGCGGATTAGCATCAGATTTTTTGATGCCCAAATTTTGCTCGCTATAGTCATCTAACACGGATTGATCGATGATGCCTTGTTCCACAGCCTTTTTGAGACGCAATGCATCTAAGGCCGCGTCTAGCTGGGTGTCGTCATCTGATAGTGTGGCTGATGTATTAGTAGTCGCTTGGCTATTAGAGCCTGGATTGCCAGTCGATTGATCAGCGATATTGGTCGTGGCAGTATCCGCCAATGCGCCCGTTGTCATACTAACCAGACTGGTGGCGAGCGCTGTACAGAGCGCGGAGCGCTTAAAACGAATACGCGACGCGTCAGTAGGAGAAGGTTGAATATTGGTACTGTGTTGAATATTTGCTCGGCTACGCTGCTTCATTGATAGGTGGCGTGCTCGAGTTGAAGACAGCTGTGTCATATTTACGTCCTATCCCCTCACGCGGCACACTGTGATTAACGATGATTGTCGTTAAGGCTGACCGGTGAATAAACTTATCGCAATTGGCTGAAATGAGTGGTTTACTACTACATTGCTTATCATGATGAACACTTCTAGTGCCAATGCCAGCACTCGATGTATACCACCATACGGACAGTATTCAGGCATAGAAGATTTTCACCTATACCGCCGCTCGCACCTTTTAATACAACCACATAAAATTTACAAATCATAACTTAGTTAATTATGAAATCATAGCGCAGATTACATGTATTTTTACCTAAGCCTTGCTATTATACGGCTTAATATTGATAAAACCTATGCTATATTTTGATAAGTTTTTGATAATATTGATGATTGCTATCAAATGGTAAGCGGCGGTTCGCGCCACCTCTTACTTTATCAGCCGCGTCTCATCTGTAGGAACGTTCATGTCCAATCAGTTTCAGCTATTTAAGCGCCGCCGTTTTAGCGCCATGTTTTTTACCCAGTTTCTGGGGGCATTTAATGACAATATCTTTAAGCAAGCACTCATACTGGTTCTGACTTATACCGCCGCTAGTCAGTTAGGCGTCGAAGTCAGTATTTTGAACAATTTGGCGGCGATGTTGTTCATACTGCCCTACTTTTTGTTTTCGGCGTTGGCAGGACAAATCGCTGATAAGTATGAAAAATCTAAGCTCACACAATTTATCAAAGTGCTTGAGCTGGTCATCATGGCAATCGCTGCGGTTGGTTTTGTGTTCGAATGGTACGCCCTTTTATTTGTTGCGTTGTTCTTGATGGGCACGCATTCGACCTTTTTTGGCCCGATTAAATACGCCTATCTGCCACAGGCAATGAAAGAAGATGAGCTGGTTGGTGCCAACGGTCTGTTTCAAATGGGCACTTCTCTAGCCATTCTTGTTGGGATGATTGTCGCTGGTATCTTAACCCAGTTATCACAATCGCTATATTGGATTAGCGCCACCGTCTTGATCGTCGCTGTGCTGGGTTATCTGGCAGCGCGCTATATCCCTAACATGCCAGCCATGCAGCCAGATCTTAAGGTTAACTGGAATATCGTTACCACCAGCTTGTCCACGGTAAGCTACCTCTACTCTCTGCCCTTCTTGTTTTTTGTCATTCTTGGCAACAGCTGGTTTTGGTTTTATGGGGCGACGTTTTTGACCCAAGTGCCTGAGTTTAGCAAAGTGATCTTGCATGGTGATGAGTCGGTCGTGATTTTTCTATTGACCCTGTTTTCAGTAGGCGTGTCGATAGGCTCACTATTATGCAAATCATTGACCAAAAACCAAGTCAGCCTGCGCCTATTGCCTTTTGGTATTGCTGGATTGAGTATCTTTGCTATTGATTTGTACTTTTCACTTTCAAGCCTAAACATAAACGTGAATAATGACACATTGCTTGGCATCAGTGATTTATTCGGTGTCAGTGGAAGCTGGCGCGTCTTTGCTGATTTGTTTTTATTGGGATTCAGTGGCGGTTTATATATTGTGCCTTTGTATGCTTCAATGCAGGCTTATGCGCCGAAAAGTCACCGTGCGCGTATCGTGGGTGCCAACAATATATTCAATGCCATACTTATGGTCACATCAGCGATTTTTGCGATTGTTATTTTAAATGTATTAGGGCTCAGTCTGCCGCAGCTATTTTTGGTGACAGGTATACTCAATATTGCTTTTGGTATCTTGTTATATCTTAAGCTAAATAGGCATATCAAACAGGCGGTCATCCAGACCCATGATGAAGTGGTTATATAAATAAGCCATATTGAGCTCAAATAACGATAGCAATCGATAGGTTATCAAGGTAATAATATTGGTGCCGATAATTTGGATTGTTTGCTATAGTAATGTACATAAGAGCTGTGCACAGGATTATTACCCTAGAGCAGTCACTAGTCTTATTTTATTGATAGAATTTAACGCCATCAGGAGTGAACCATGGCCCTGCGTCCCTTATCCAAAATCGATCAGCTATTGCTTGGGGTCGACAAAGCATTACGAGCTGTCGTGCCAAACTCAAACCCCAGTACGCGCCCATTGCCAGTGAGTAGTGACGAGATTCCTGAACTGACTATCACAGAGGCGCGCCATGTCGCAGGGCTGATGCGTATCAATCATACCGGTGAAGTGTGCGCGCAAGGTCTCTACCATGGACAAGCATTTGCTGCCAAAGACAGTGGCGTCAAGCAAGCCATGCAAAACTCTGCTGAAGAAGAAGTCGATCATCTGGTCTGGTGCGAGACGCGCTTAAATGAGTTGGATAGCCATGCGAGTGTGTTTACCCCGCTTTGGTATGGGATGTCTTTTGGCCTAGGTGCAGTCGCAGGTGCCATCTCAAATGAGTTTAGTTTGGGGTTTGTCGCGGAGACAGAAGCACAAGTTAGCGAGCACCTGCAAGATCATATCACTCAGTTACCCAAGCATGATCAGCGATCAAAAGAGATATTGGTTCAAATGGATATCGAGGAACTGCATCATCGGGAGCTGGCACTAGCAAGTGGCGGCGCTGCATTGTCACCACCTGTACGTCAGACGATGCGCTGGATGGCCAACCGTATGAAGGCGACCGCTTATCATTTATAAAGGCAAATAGCAATTTGATGTCTGAGATGACGAGCAATACTCGATTTGCTCAGCGCTAGCGAGTAACAATCCTACCACAGATAGCGCAAAGCTTAATTTGCTAGGGTATTAAAAATTTGTACGATTTTGCAGCGAACATATATCCTGACTATCAACCGATTAATAAATAAATAACGACTAAATAAGGTAATGATTTTTATGAAAGCAACTCTCTCTAATAGCGCGTCTTCCAAGTCACCGAAGCTTGCCACTTTGACTGCGCTCGCGGCCGCCTGTGCAATGATGCTTTCTGCGCCTGTGAATGCTGCAGAAGCTGACACTGCTGCTACATCAGCACCTGCTGTACCGAGCGCTATAGATTCCAGTAAACGCGTGATTCGTCTAGCAAGGCCAGGTGCAACGACCAGCACAGCTCAAAGCACAACAGATGCTACGCCTGCTAATAGCGCTCAGTCAGTTAATACTCAGCCAATGATGCCGTCAAGCAACACTCAGCCTAACCGTACGCCTTTGAGCACGGCACAGGCAGCGCAGATGATGCAATCAAACAGTACTCAACCAAATCGTGTACCTGTCAGCGCCGCTCAGCCACCAGCATCGCAAATGATGACACCTGCTGACGCTCCTGTGATGAATGGCACCACACGCGTGTATGAGCCCGGTCCGATGACTGCGACTGGCATTGATCTGCGTAGTGGTCAGCTTCCCAATATTCCAACGCCACAAGTACAACTCTCAGATCTGAGCTTTGTCAAAACTGTTTTGATTCCACAGCAAAAAGGCCTAGGTACTGACCAGCTTGATGTCAGCTTGCTTGATGATTTTATCGAAGATGTATCACCAAATGCTCGTCACTATCCTCCTAATTTTCCTAACCGTACTCAGCGCCATTACACGCGCGAAAAAATCAAAGTATTGGCGGACTGGATTGAGCCTTATGCCAAATCACCAGATGCCTCTTATGATGTATTAATTCGTGCAGCCAAACTCAATGGTATGGGCCGTAATCTGGACTTGGGATCAGACTATACAGTACGCGGCGGGCAGTATGTTGATCGTGCGCTCAAAATCCAGCCAGATAGCGGTGAAGCCAACTTTTTGTATGGCATGATGCTATCAGAGGGCGGTGGGTTTAAAGAAGGTCAAAAATATCTAGATCGAGCGGTCTCTCTTGGCTACACCGAAGCAGAACAAAGCTTGGCACAGTCAGATCTACTGAGTGATCGCCGCGCCAGTGCTTTGGAGCGTCTACGCCGTCTTGAAGGACAATATCCTAATAATAAAATCATTCCTCAGCAAATCAAACTGGTTGAAGATGGTAAGTTCTATATTTGGGATATCCCTGCGCCTGATATCAATGTCAAACCAGGTGCCTAAATTGGTCCTGTTTGTCTATACTAAAGATAAATAAATAATTTTGTAGCCTTAGAATACCTAGCGCCTTTGTTTTTATGAATATAAAGCAAAGGCGCTTTTTTGTGTCTCATAAAAATTTGTTTTGTAGACCTTCATTATTGCGCTTTTCGTCCTTAACTGACTTCTCTAAATAAAAGACATTATCAGCCGTCAAGTTTGATGATGCTCAGCAATCACAACCATTATTGAATGATATGAGCCAATACACAGATTATCGTTATGGTCTGTCAAATAAAATAGTTTAATCACAAAAGTTACGCTAAACTTATTATAACCAAAAGTATTTTTATTGCTGTCTCTTTCATAACTCCCTTTTATCGGACTCACCTATGACTTCTGTTAACCCTAGCAAAAACACGGTAACGCAAGCCAATAGAAAAACGCTTCCTCTCTCATCGATCATATTATTGGCAGCGGTAACCTTACTACCAGCATGTAGTGTTGTCTCGGTAGAAAAGCAAGCATCAGCCAAGACCATTTCTACCCAGCGGGGCAATATCGTGACTGACAATCAGTTGAGCAGCGATACGGCCTCTGCGCTACTCTCTGCAGGCCTCAATGAACAAGCTTGTATGCAGCGGTTTGATTTGTGTCTGACTCAGCTGACAGACAGTATTTTAAATAAGCACTATCGGCCAGCCCTAGCGATTTTTGCAGAACTACACTATGCAAAAGCGCGTCAACTTGCTGACTCACAAAACTGTCGAAATGCGCTTGCCCGTCCACCACTTGACCCATACTATGCCAATGCGCCTTTGAGCGACGACGATGCCAAAACGCAGCAAGAAGAGACCGACCTTTGCTTAAACAATTATCAGGACAGACTGTTTGATGCGGTTAAATATAGCTATACCTATTTGTTTTATGACAGTCTGACTCATGATTTTGAGGGTGCTGATGAAAGCTATAGTAGTGCTCACACACAAACCCGCATTCCAACTGACAACGATATCCAGACCCAAGATATCTATAATGCGGCTAGTAATGACGTTATCACACAGCTTTATCGGTCGACTGAGCATTCAGATAAGTTAATGAATGATACAAAAGTAGAGTACCTGCCAACGCCCTATACCAAGCGCGATAGCAGTGACAAAGCAGCCATTGCCAATCGTGCGCTGCTAAAAGGCAAAGCTGTTGCTCAAATCAAAGTCATGAAAGTACAAGTAGATGATTATGACCTCGGCATCTATTTGCCCAATGAAAACAACTATTTGCAAAATGCTCATAAGCAAGACTCTGCGCTTGCTGACTTAGTTTCTACTTACGAGCTACGTCTCTCTGGGCTGAACTCTGTTAGCAAACGTCCCGGTTTAGGTATCAGCTTAGTTGCCTCTCTCGATGATCGCTATACCACCACGATTCGCCAATTATTATCATCATCACTATCGGGTCGCTTCGCCAATGAAAGTGACAATACAAAGGATAGCGAGCCAAGCTCACGCATTTATCCTACTGGTCATTTACTGCTAACAGGTTTGATCAAACCCAGTGGCGATAGTGTATTAGATGTGCTGAGCAGTCAACAACTCGACATCCACTTATACAACCCGTACCGCACTGAAACCGTCAATATTCTTAACGATAACTATCCATTAGCAGCCAATTTCTCAGCAGGTTATGGAATGTGGCTGGCAGAAAACCAGTTGGATAGTGTGGGCTATCTGAACCTAATCACGCGCCAGCCAGATGCTCGTCTACCCAAACTGTTTATGCTCGAACCTTATGACCCTGACAAGCGTGTCATCATTATGCTACATGGTTTGGCCTCTAGCCCAGCCACGTGGGTCAATCTCACCAACGATATTCTCAATGATCACAAACTGCGCGACAATTACCAGGTTTGGCAAATATTTTATCCAACCAATTTGCCTATTTTAGAAAATCGCTATCAGATTCAGCAATTAATCAATACTACCTACGAGCAGACGGACCCAACAGGACAAAATCGCGCCAGCAAAAATAGCGTGATTGTCAGCCACAGTATGGGCGCGCTCATCGCGCGTATGATGCTATCCGATGAAAATCTGGTTGAAGACTTAGACCGACTGGATGACCAAGACATTCTCTCAAACAGTGAAAAGCGGCAAATACGCGACGCCCTCAAACAGTCTTTTGGCGAAAAGGAATTAAGAAAACGGTTTGAGCTTCACTCATTGCCCCAAGTAGACACTGCCGTATTTTTGTCTGCGCCATTTCGTGGCACTGACTATGCAGACCGCTGGTTCACTCGTGCGCTGCGCCGCATTGTCTATCTGCCAGTCGGTTTGGTAAAAACAGTGACTGACAACTTGGCAACGATTGCCACGCAAGGCGATCTGGCACAAAACCCGTTGGGCGCTTTGTATTTGCAAAACGGTGCCAGTCAGCTCAGTGACAAATCTTCTTTTATCGAATTAACCAAAGATCTGACGATTAATAGCCGTGTGACTTATCATTCAATTATTGCCAACAATGATGCTGATATCACCAAAGGGTTGGCTCAAGCACAGCCTGACGGTGCCAAAATTGATTTATCGCAAGCGCTAGAAGAAGACGCTAAAGACGAGCGCGCAAGTGTCAGCGTGTCAGATGACACATCAGAGCTGCCTCCTGAGCCACTGGTCGCTGCCGTCACTGTTGATAAAAATATCAGTCAGGCCCTAACCCAACGTTTATCAGATGGCATTGTTCCCTATACCAGTGCTCACCTAGATGGCGCCGCCTCTGAAACCATTATAAATGGCGGTCATAGTATTCAAACCAATCCACAAACTATTTTGACACTGCGACGGATTTTGCATAAACAGTTACAAGAATGATGTATGTTTTTGTTATTGGGGAACATTTTAATGCATGGGAAAGCAAGTAATAAACAGAACAGATGTTTTATGAAAAAATACTCGCTATTCCCAAGTCATTGTTATTCATAAAGTTAATTTTATTTTCAAGGGTGTTTTATGATTGTTTTTCTGACTCCTAGGTATGCAGCTGTCTAACCGCACGGGTTGCGTCACTATCTAGGGTTGCGTCACTATCTAGGGAAGCGCATAATATATACAGCACATGACTGTAATATATGAATTTATAGGGACATAAATTATTCAATTCAGCTAAACAGTGAATCGCAAGCTTAACCACAATTTATGCCTAATGTTGCTAAAGTAAAGTTTTGCGTCACTGAGCCATTGCCCGTAATCTTTGTCACCTTGATTTATGTACAGTTACGGACAGTTACTTAAGCGTTGTACGGAAGCCAGCGCTATTCAGCTAACAGATGAGAGTAACCGTTTATGTTCGCTACGTTTATGATTGACCAGCTCGATGCGCTGACACTCGCGCGCATCCAGTTCGCTTTCGTTGTCTCTTTTCATATCGTCTTTCCCGCTTTTTCTATTGGACTTGCCAGCTGGCTGACCGTACTTGAGTTTCGCTGGTTAAGAACAGGCAATCCTGTTTTTGCGGAAGTCTACAAACACTGGGTAAAAATATTTGCCGTGGTGTTTGGTATGGGTGTGGTTTCAGGGGTGGTAATGTCTTACCAGTTTGGCACCAACTGGGCAGTCTTTTCAGATAAGGCGGGTAACGTCTTAGGCCCACTACTCGCTTATGAAGTACTGACTGCATTTTTCTTAGAAGCCTCCTTTTTGGGTATCATGCTCTTCGGTTGGGGCCGCGTTAGTAAGCGCATGCACTTTGTCGCCACGGCGACTGTCGCTGTCGGTACGTTGATCTCAGGGTTTTGGATCTTGGCCGCCAACAGTTTTATGCAGACCCCGCAAGGCTTTATGATGGGCGCTGATGGTCTGCTCTATCCGACCGATTGGCTTGAGATTATTTTTAACCCTTCATTTCCTTACCGCTATGCCCACATGATGACCGCTGCTTTCTTAACCACTGCTTTTGTGGTCGGCGGTATTGGTGCTTATTATCTGCAATCCAAAAAACACATCGAACACAGAAAACATGGCCGCGTGATGTTGGGTATGGCGATGATTATGGCGATTTTTGTGGCACCTGCGCAGGTATTAATCGGTGATGAGCACGGGCTAAATACCCTTGAGCATCAGCCTGCCAAAGTCGCTGCGATGGAAGGTATCTGGGAAGATGAGCGCGGGGCAGCATTACGTCTCTTTGCGATTCCTGATCAAGAAACGCAGTCCAATAAATATGAGGTCAAGATCCCTTATGTCACAGGTTTGATTCTCACTCACTCTTTAGATGGTGAAGTGAAGGGTCTTAAAAACTGGGCACCAGAAGACCAACCACACGTTATTATTGTATTTTGGGCCTTCCGTATTATGGTTGCCATTGGTATGTTAATGGTGCTTGTGGGTCTATTTAGTGTTTATAAATACTTCAAAAAACAGCAATTCAATCCTGATAGTGTGTGGTTCCACCGTGCATGGATGATGATGACGCCGCTTGGCTTTATCGCGCTACTTGCCGGTTGGTTTGTCACTGAAACGGGTCGCCAGCCATGGACAGTCTACGGTGTAATCCGTACCGCTGAGAGTATGTCACCGGTTGCCGCGCAGCAAGTGGCCACCACGTTAATCGGCTTTATCGTTGTTTACACTTTTGTCTTTGGTGCCGGTAGCTTTTATATCCTGCGCTTGATTGGTCAAGGGCCAAAACCTTATACCGATCCGTCAGAGGACAATTTCTACGAGCATTCAATCACTGAAGGTCAAGGTCGTACATTAAGTGGGGACAGTGATCCTGCTGGTAATACCACCGAACCCAATATTGATGAACCTGCAAACGATAACGACGCTGATGATGGAGGGCTACGCTAATGTTTAACTTCGGTGATGTATTAGATTTACCCCTTATTTGGGGCGGCCTGATTGCGCTTGCGGTATTTGTCTATGTGCTACTTGATGGCTTTGATTTGGGCTGTGGTATCTTATTCCCTTTTGCAGGCTCAGACCAAAACCGTAGCCGTATCATGAACTCTATCGCCCCATTTTGGGACGGTAACGAGACATGGCTGGTGCTTGGCGGCGGCGGTTTATTCGCGGCGTTCCCTGTGGCCTATGGCATCATTATGACTGGGCTGTATCTGCCCGTCTTCTTGATGCTGGTCGGTCTGATTTTGCGCGGCGTGGCTTTTGAATTTCGCTTCAAAGAACACGACCACCGCTATATTTGGGACACCTTGTTTTTTGTCGGTTCGCTGATGGCGGCATTTTTCCAAGGGGTGATGCTCGGTTCATTGGTTCACGGCCTTGATGCGAGCAACCGTTTGTATACGGGTGGACCGTTTGATTGGTTTACGCCGTTCTCGATGGTCAGCGGTGTGGCATTGATTATTGGTTATTCACTGCTTGGCTCGACATGGTTGATTCTAAAAACAGAACACGATCTACAGGTCTGGGCCAGAAAAATATCAGGCTGGCTACTCTCGGCCCTTGTTGCGGCGATGATTGTGGTCACTATCTTCATGTATTTTTCAGACATTGATGCGCTTGAAGATTGGTTCACGCTTGCACGCTTACCGTACTTGGCACCGATGCCGATTATTGCCTTGATTTTGTTCTTTATCATGCGTAAAGACTTGACCACCGAGCGCGAATATCGTCCGTTTTTGCTGACAGTGATGCTGTTCTTACTGGGTTATATCGGTGTTTGTGTGGCCATATTCCCTTATATCGTGCCCTATCAGATGACCGTATACGAGGCGGCCGCTGCCGATACCTCGCTGTCATTTATGCTGATTGGTGCAGTGATTATGCTGCCGATCATCTTAAGTTACACCGCTTATGCTTACTACGTCTTTAAGGGCAAGAGTAATCACGAGCCTATGTATTAAGGTAGGTTTGGCGGAGCATCCCAGTCGCAGCCGTCATCCATGCTGATGGCGTCTGCAACCACGTTGTCAAACAAGAGGTTTTTATGAAAAATCTGAGTAAAAAACAAAGACAGTGGGCTTGGTTTATGGGCTTATATGGCGCAGGGTTTTTGACCATTTTTACGATTGCACAGCTTATCAAGCTCGCTATGGGCGTTTAAGTACAATGCTCATATCCATCAAGCCCTAATCGTCAAACCACAGGGCTCATAAAAAATGCCGTAGAGACAACGATACTTCTCGTTGTCTCTACGGCGTTTTTTTGTTCATAGTTTTGGTTGGCTTATCTGCCGAGGTGCTGGGCAGCACCTTTGTTTGCGATAAAATTATTGACCTGCTCTAGACGCTCAGGCGTACCGACATCGATCCAATTATCAGTCATCACTTCGGCAGTCACCTGAAATTTAATCATCGCTTGCTTGAGCAGTGGCGCAAGCGGCGCAGGCTGACCAACTGCCAAGCCATCGACCAAGCGCGGCGATACGACACTGATACCTGCAAAGGTATATTTGTCCGCATCGGCAATCGGCTGCTCGCTGGCCAAACCATTATTGATGGCAAAATCGCCACCGCTGTTGTGCTCAGGGTTATCAATGAGCACCAAATGCGCTTGCTGATCTGCGCCCAGCGTATAGTCTGTTAAACGCGCAAAATCAAACGTCGTCCAGACATCAGAGTTGACAAGTATAAATGGCGCATCTTGTAGCTTGCCTGACTGCAATGCCTGAAAAATACCACCTGCAGTCTCTAGCGGCTCATCTTCCTCTAGTGACCAATGCAAACGCACACCATACTGCTCACCATCACCCAGCGCATCCATCAACTTGTCTGCCAGCCATGAAGCATTGATGGTGATGTCGGTAACACCCGCCGCTTTTAGTGCCTTGATATGCCACACGATCAGCGGCTGACCGCCCACTTCGACCAAAGGTTTGGGCGTATCTAGTGTCAATGGGCGCAAGCGTGTGCCCTTGCCTGCGGCCAAAATCATGGCTTGTGTAATCGTCGAGCTAGACATGCTGACTCCTGTCTTTATTATTTATATCATTCATTTGGTTGAGCATCATCTACGCTGAGAAGAACTTGTCTTTGTATGCAGGCATGACCTTGTCTTGTAACCATTGATTAAAAGGTAGGACGGCACGCTTTATCGCGTCATCCCCTTGCGCCGCTAGCCAGTTTAATTCGGTAATCAAATCTCGCATGACTTTTGGGATATCAGCCAGATAGCGATCTTTGCCATCGCGTTCAGACAGTCTGACAAAAATACCCAGCACTTTTAGGTGACGCTGCACGCCCATGACATTCACATCATTTTCAAGCTGAACCCAACTGTCTGCTGTGGTGAGCGAGTGCTGCTTTTGTAGCTGCCAAAAATCCTGTATCCATGCAGATATTTGCTTCTCTGACCACTCAACATAAGCATCGCGTACTAGCGACACCAAGTCATAAGTGTAGGCACCGATCACGGCATCTTGAAAATCAATCACGCCCAAGCGCGAGTCATCTGCCTGATCGTGCATGAGGTTGCGGCTGTGATAGTCACGGTGAACGATCACTTGTGGTTGTTGCAAGATCTCAGTCATCAACGCCGATTTTAACGCTTCCCATACAGCGTCATTTAAACGCACGCCGATATAAGGGATAAACCACTCGCTAAACAGATCCATTTCACGATCCAATAACGCTTTATCATAGAGTGGCAGTGTATAAGGCGCTTGCACAGGCAGTTGTTGCAGTGCGACCAGCGTTTGCATCGCCATTTGATAATGAGCATCAACGGCTTCAGGCGAGGCATCAACCAGCAAGTGGGCAAATTCAACTGACCCAAAATCTTGCAAAACCAAAAAGCCTTGCTCTAAATTCTGCGCGATGAGCGTCGGCACATTGATTGCTGATGACATGAGCTTAGCCACGTGAATAAACTGGCGCATGGCCTCTTGCTCATCGGCTGAATCCATAACAATATAACGACGACTGTTTGCATCATCAGCCTCTGACAGTTGAATACGGTGATATCGGCGGGCGCTGGCGTCACCTGGCAAACTATCTAGGCTAAAAGTCTTTTCTACAAATACTTGCTGTAACCAATGCTCTAACTGTTGCTGGCGATTGTCGTTGTTATTCTCAGTCATGTCAGGCTCTATAGTGGTTTTATCAGTCATAAGGGGCATCGTTGGTTAAATATAAATCATAAATCATTAAAGTAGTGATAAGTCAGGTAAATACTTGCTAAAATAGCGTAATCTTAAGCCGCAACAACTGCGCCAATAGACGTATCAAGATCTCATTCATTATTTAGCGCTGAGCTAAATTTTTTAGTTCATTTAAAAGCCGCTTGGCTATGTTATAAATTTTGGTAAATAGTGTAGCTGATTTGGTTTTTTTTGACTATGATTAGTCGTCATTATATGTAAAACAGCCAAACTCTTGAGTCGACGCTATCGATGAGTAATTTTTTAGCTATTTATGAACATCATGATATGGTTCAATAATACGGCTATGCAATTCAGTATCGCAATTTAATAGGCTCTGCAATCATAGGTGTGCCCTTGTTATATTCTCCGCTTTACCAAAGCATTCGCGTGATCTTATTTGGCACTTTAGGCTTATCTAGCCTGACAGTCAGTGCTGCTATCAACGATGCTGACACACAAAAAACCGAGCCATCAAGTGCTACCAGTACAAGCAACTATGCCTCTGATACTGTCAATAGATTTGCCGAGCAAGACGTCAATGATGACGATATCGGTGATATAGAAACGCCAGCACAGACTGATAATTTTCAAGAGACTGCTCCGGTTTCTAATATCAATAATACCCGCTTCGCAAACGATAGTACATCAAATAGAAGCATACCTGATGATACTTTGACCATTACCGAAATCAACGAATCCTCTGATACGGTCGCTATGCAGTCATCGGATATGATAGATAGCGACCAAGTCGATAACGACATACGTGCCAACACAGCGCCTGATACTCAAACAGCAGATAGTGTTGCGCTTGATAGTAGCGATGAGAGTATTCAAACCAGCTTGATGCGCCTAGCAGAATTCTACGAGCTCACCCCAGAAACAGAGCCCACTACCGTCAATGATATCGATACAGTAGCAAACATTGAATCTGATGATACACAGAGCACCTTAGCGCCTACAGCGCAGACCATTCCAAAAGTCGGTAAAAACTTACGATTATTGCCAAACGCTATAGATAGTGCACAACGCTGTGAAGGTCAATGGGTCTATCCAAAGAGCAACCCTAATTATCAGCGTGCTGTGAATGAAGCGGGCGGTGCAAATGGACAACCCGTACCTGATGTTGACAGTATTCCCAACAATCAAGCACCTTTATTCACAGAGTCAGACTACGGTTATTACAATAATATCAACTATGCTGAGCTATCAGGTAATGTGAAAGTCGATCAGGGCACCCAGCATATCGAAGCAGAGAAAGTTGTGATTGATCTAAGCAATGGCGTGGCTGCTGCACAAGGTAGAGTCATGTTTACCGATCAGGCGACAGGACAATCACTGCAACGTAGCAATGCACCGAGCAACGCTCAAGCCAGCTTTAATGAAAGAGCAAAAAAAGGTGGTTTGATTGGGGTTGCAGACAGCTTAAATTACAATACTGAAACTGGACAATCAACAGCCAACGATGTGGCTTTTGCTAGTGTTGGGCTACAAGCACACGGCTACGCTAAACGCTTGAATAAGCCCAATGATAGTGAGTACGAGTTGGACGAGGTAATGTTTAGCACCTGTCCACCCACCAACCGTAAATGGCAATTTGATGCCAAAAGTATCGATTTGAATACTGATACAGGGCGCGGTGAAGCCTATAATACGACTTTTCGCATTGCTGACGTACCGGTCTTTTATCTGCCCTACTTTAACTTCCCAATAAACAGTCGTCGTAGCAGCGGATTTTTATTACCAAGTGCGAGCGTGAGTAGTGAGAGCGGTGTTGAGATTGATGTTCCTTATTACTTCAACCTAGCGCCCAACTACGATGCCACGCTCAATACGCATGTATATACTGATCGTAATCCTATGCTCTCAGGTGAGTTCCGTTATTTGACCGAAAACTATGGAGAAGGCATTTTCAACGGTTCATACTTGCCTAATGACAAAGAATATAATGACGAAGATCGTAAAAGCTTTTTTTATGATCATTATTGGTCATCCAAAAGTATTCCGCGGTTAAGTGGTGATGCCAAGTACAGCTATGTATCAGATGCAGATTATCTTGATGATTTTGATACCTTAGGTTTATCAGATAACACCATCAATCTACCAAGGCGTGCTCGAGTTAATTATTATAATGATTACGTCGATGGTGAGTTAAAAGTAGAAACCTTTCAAACGTTAGATGCGTTTACTGATAATGGTGAGGCTCTAGAGGATAAAGACAAACCCTATTCACGCCTACCACAACTAAAGCTCAACTATCGACTGCCGTGGGCGAAGAATTTTGATATCACTGGTGTACATGATTCTGCCTATTTTAAGAAGTCTATTGATGATGGCTCTGAAGACGAAAAAAGCGGTGTACGCTTTTATAACAAACTAAGCGCTGTCTATCCGATGGAGAAATCTTGGGGCTATATTAGACCCAAGCTAAGCTTGCAGCATCTTTATACCTCGTATGATGAAGATAGCTTGGCAGATAACGATCTGAGTGAAGAAGATGGTAGTCAGTCAGTATTTGTGCCACAAGCGAGTATTGATGCAGCGCTGAACTTCTACCAAGCAGGCTCACCATTTGGGGCGTTTGATGACACCTTGGGCGGTTATCGTCTGCTGAGTCCACGGGTGAAATATACTTATTCACCCTACAAAAACCAGAACGATATTCCCAACTTTAACACTCGTATTGCCTCTATCAACTATGAGCAACTGTTTTCAGACAGCTGGTTTTTAGGCCATGATCGCTTGCAAGACTTGCACTCTATCACGCCTGGTGTCAACTATCGTTACATCGATGCAACGGGTGTGACACGTTTTGATGGTAGCATTGCAGAGCAGTTCTATATTGATGACGGCCGTGTCACGCTTGATGATGAGCAAAGAGTATTCAACTCTTCTTCCTCAGGCATGGTATGGGATACCAGCACCCAACCTTATAACAATTTTTGGGTTGATGTGAGCGGTGCGCTGACTAACGACTATGATTTGAACTATATCACGACTGAGCTACGTTATCAGCCATCAGACAATAGCTTGTTCAATGTGGGCTATGTCAAACGCCAGCGTGATGAAAATACGGATCAGTTGCCATTGTCCGCATTTACCGCCTCCGCTGTTTTCCCTATAAACAATAGCTGGCGGATATTGGCTCAGGGTCAGTATGACTATAATCGCAACAAAACGCTTGATTCGCTCGTTGGCGTTGATTATGAAGACTGCTGTTTTGGCTTTGCAGTTTATGGTCGCCGTTACTATAATGACTTGAATGTCAAAGACAAGCCAACACAAGCTATTATGGCAGAGATTAGATTAAATGGTCTTGGCAGTGGTAGCAGCCGCCTAACGCGGTTACTCAGTGACAAAATATTAGGCTTTGAACCTGTCCAAACCGCATGGAAAGACTAAAGGGCTTTTTTGAAGTAAAATATTATTTATATAAAAATGTATAAAGCACTATCTACAATCCAATTATGGACAACACTGTCGAGTATTTGATGATTAAAAGTATTGGATCGTGTTGACCAACTACCATCCGATGCGATGACATTGATGAGGAGCATCATGAGATTTTTTTCTTTACGTCAAACTAGCCGCGCTGTACTACTGTCTATAGGTGCCAGCCTTACGCTCGCTTTGAGCGCTCAAGCAGCCACGGTGGCACCTGCAGTAGCACAAACGTCGAATCCGGCTGGACAAAACACCGTCGACCGTTTGACACCTGCCAATAGTACTGATGGCATCGTGGCTTTGGTCAATGAAAACGCTATCTTGAAGAGCGAATTGGTTGATGCAATCCAGCAAACCCAAGCCCGTGCACAAGCGGCAGGCGAGCCAATTGCAAACTCAGCACAACTACAGTCTGAGGTACTAAACGCGCTTATCTTACGTGAGTTGCAACTATCCATGGTCAAGCGTGTCGGTCTGTCTCCTGACAAAGCAGATATCAATCAGCGACTTGGTCAAATCGCTCAAGCTGAAGGGTTAAGCAGTCTATCAGAGTTACAGCAGCGCCTTGATGCCACGCGCCCCGGCAGCTATGCCGCATTGCGTGCTCAACTGATAGAAGATGCTGCTATTCAAGAACTACAACAGCGTCAGATCAGTCGCCGTGTACGCATCAGCGAACAAGATATTGATGCATTTTTAGCCTCACCCGAAGCCAAACGCCTAAACCAAAACGAGTATCAAACGGTACATGTACGTGTACCCTATATAGATGACTATAGTCGTCTCTCAGACGCGCAGCGTAAAGAAGCACTACAAGTGGCGCAGACCTTACGTGCGCGCTTACTTGAACCAAATGTCAATGTCTCTGAAGCGATTGCGGCAACTCAAGGTAGCTATCCCATCCCTATCCAAGGTGGAGATATGGGCTTTCATAAGGCAGCGTCATTGCCCACAGAGCTGTCGAGCAAAATCACCAACCTCGAGGTTGGGACGGTCAGTGAACCATTATTGACGCCTGAAGGTATCGACATCATCAAACTGGCTGACAAAAAAGCCAGTGAAACGATGCTGATACCTCAGTGGCATACCCGTCATATTTTAGTGAAAGTTGATGAGCTTCAAACTGACGCGCTGGCTGAACAAAAAATCAATGATTTGTATGAGCAGCTGCGCGGTGGTGCTGATTTTGCTGCTTTAGCATCAACCTACTCAGATGATCCAGGCTCAGCGGGGCGCGGTGGTGACCTTGACTGGGTGAGTGAAGAGGATATGGTAGGTCCATTTGAAACCATGATGAAAAACACCGCCGTGGGTGACTACTCTGCTCCATTCAAAACTCAATTTGGTTGGCACATTCTGAAAGTTGATGGTAAGCGTCAGCAAGATGTCAGTGACCAATACCGCCGTAATATGGCACGCCAAGCCCTCTATCAACGCCTAGCGCCTCAAGCAAAAGAAGACTGGTTACAAGAGTTACGTGCAGGGGCTTATATCCAAATAATAGGCTAGAAATAATAGGCTAGTTACTGACATGCGCTAACGATAAAATATTCATTTGGCTATACAAAATAGTGCTTTATGACTATCAATAAAAAAGAGGTTATGCTTGGGCATAACCCCTTTTTTTTGGCGCTTCACTACTGACCGCTCTAAATCATGAATAGCAAACT
Source organism: Psychrobacter sp. (assembly GCF_030454045.1). Lineage (GTDB taxonomy): Bacteria > Pseudomonadota > Gammaproteobacteria > Pseudomonadales > Moraxellaceae > Psychrobacter. Next base: position 27,787 of record NZ_JAKDJE010000014.1, read on the forward strand.
GTCTACGTAAAGACAACCCCTCCATGCTCAGCTTTATAAACAGACGTATTGCCATACGTTTTTTATGTACTTTTTGGTACACAAAGAAAAGCCCCGAACCTAGGGCGATTGGTTCGGAGCTTTAGTGCTTCATATTATTGTTATTATCTCTCTTCCATGTTGACTCATCCTAAGTCATAAACAGTAACGTATAAGACAGCGGGCTGACCTGTTCTTTTATTGATACCGTCTCAACACTGCATCCTTGCGTATCCTTGTGTTGATGAATGTATTATAGGACAATCAACTGAGCACGAATATAAGCTAAAGACCTTATTTGACGTAAGCATATGCTTACGTTATGAAAGCAAATTTTTCTTACCTTTTATCTCTACTATCAGTCAAAGCTACATTGTGCCTCTCTGTGCTCATCCGACATTTTCTTGCCTTCTTTTTTGCCCTCTTCAATCTTGTTGTCAGCCTCTTCAACATCCTCCGCTTCTGCAGTCGGTGCGTTTTCCTCTTGATGACGGGTTTCTTCTGGCTCGTATTGCAAAGTCGTCATCACTGGAAAATGATCTGACCCAATAGATGGCATACGTTTGATATCTACGACGGTAAAGCAAGCACTATGAAAAATGTGATCCAAGGCCCAGCGCAAAAATGGATATTTGACATGAAACGTATTGATAAAGTGTCGACCAATTCGCGGATCTAGCAGCCCAGAGATACGCTGAAAACGACGAGTGGTTTTTGACCATGCCACATCATTGAGATCACCAGCCAATATCGCGGTTTGACTGTTTTCTTTGATGTGTTTGCCAACCATAAGCAATTCAGCGTCGCGAGTGGTCGACTTGTCAGCTTCGGTTGGACTTGGGGGCATGGGATGCAAGCAATACAGCCAAATCACGCGGCCGCCTTGCAAGCGCAACTGAGTATGAATAGATGGTATGTCATCAATCATTAGGTACTTCACTTCAGGATCTATCAGCTCAAGTTTAGAATACAGATGCATACCATATAGATTGTCCAACGGCACTTTTACGGCATATGGATAATCAGACTCGACTTGCTCTAAGGCTTTTTCCCATTTTTTATCAGTTTCGAGCGTGATTAAAATATCAGGCTGTTTTTGATCCACCAAGTCAACCAGTTTTTGAGTGTCATCGTTGGGTGTTAATACATTTGACACCATGATTTTTAGGTCATGTGCTTCCCCTTCTGGCTTATTTTTCGCTTTTTGAACTTCTTTTTTCCACAGCTTTGTATAGGGCAATACCATTCTGAGTTGAAACGCTAATGTGATGCTAAGCACGATGAATAATAACCACTGACCTAATTGCCATTCTGAAAAGAATAAGATCATGCCAATCCAAGCAATCACACCCAGCACCATTATCTGAATACGTGGAAACTCAACGCCGCGTACCCACCAATTATCAAGCGGCAACCATCCCCATATCGTGACAAATGCGATGAATCCTGCGAGCCATTGTAAGCCGTAATATAATAGTGAGAAATCCATAGTATGTACTAACCGTTTATTGAAGTGATAATGACACACGTCATTTGTCCTATAGCTAAGCACATTATAGTTTTAACTTAACTGGTGTCAGGTAATGGTATTAGAGACTTACTTTAGCATCTCGTAAGATTATCGCCTACCGGTGAGTTGCGCTTATGCGACAACTGCCATAAAAAATTACAATATTATTCAATATAGTGAATACACGACTAAAGGCTCAATCATCTCTGAGCGACCAAACTCCATTTATCAAACCTGAAGCATGGCTAGAATAATAACTGAAAGTTATAGCGGGCATAGTTAATAGTGTACAGAAAACGACCAAATAATAGGCAAAACGCCTTGCTTTTTCTTGCCATTCACGGCATTGTTATTGGTTGATGAGGTAACACATTATTGTAAATAGGATTGAATTTCATGAGTAATTTGACAGTAGGCTTGGTAGGCTGGCGCGGCATGGTAGGGTCAGTATTGATACAACGTATGCAAGAAGAAAACGACTTCAACGATATCACGCCTGTCTTTTTTTCAACCAGTAATGTTGGTGGCGATGCGCCAAAGTTTGATGGTATCGAAACCGGCCAATTAAAAGATGCTCATGATATTGACGCGCTTGCCGCGTGTGATGTAATTATTACCTGCCAAGGTGGCGACTACACATCAAAAATCCATCAACCACTACGCGATAGTGGCTGGAATGGCTATTGGATTGATGCGGCAAGTACGCTACGTATGAAAGACAACAGCATTATCATTCTTGACCCCGTCAATCGCAGTGTCATTGACGATGCGCTAGCAAATGGCAAAAAAGACTTTATCGGTGGCAACTGTACGGTATCACTGATGCTGATGGCGATTGGTGAACTGTTCAATAAAGGCTGGGTTGAATGGGTCAGTGCCATGACGTATCAAGCGGCTAGCGGCTCAGGTGCGAATAACATGCGCGAGTTGATCTCAGGCATGGGTGTGTTACGTGACGCGGTACAAGACGAGCTTGCTAACCCTGCTAGCGCCATCCTTGATATCGACAAAAAAATTGCCCAAACTCAGCGCTCAGCAGACTTCCCAAAACAGTACTTTGGTGTACCGCTTGCTGGTAGCTTGATTCCTTATATCGATGTGCAGTTAGATAATAAGCAATCAAAAGAGGAATGGAAAGGCGGCGTTGAAACCAACAAAATCCTTGGTAATGATGAGGCCAGTACCATTCCTATCGACGGTATGTGTGTCCGCGTTGGTGCCATGCGCTGCCATGCACAAGGCCTGACCATCAAACTCAAAAAAGATATCCCTCTAGAAGAGATTGAAGCCGCCCTAAAAAATAGCGGCAATCAGTGGTTGGACTTAGTCGAAGATGACAAAGAAGCCACTATGAACCGCTTAACACCGGTTGCCGTAACCGGCACGCTTACCGTGGCATTAGGTCGCTTGCGTAAATTAAACATGGGCCCTGAATATCTAGGTGCTTTTACGGTTGGCGATCAGCTACTGTGGGGCGCAGCCGAGCCATTGCGCCGTATGCTTAATATTGTTCGTGAGCAAAACAGCTAGACAAATTGATTCAGATATCACATAAAAAAGACAGCAATGGCTGTCTTTTTTTATATTCTTAACTTGTGATTGAAAGCCCTATTATCTACCGATCATACGATTACTTTTGCTCATAAGCGATCATCACTTCATTACGACGCATAAAGGGTAATGTCCAAGGCGGATTATAACGGGCCAATTCAGGCTCGCCCGTGATGGTTACGTTTTGTTCTTCCATCCACGCTCGCAATTCCTGCGTTTTAGTCGCAACTTTTTTACTACCCGTCAATCCTGAAAATTTGATCACACCATAAGTTTGTACAGGTACTTCTATAATTTCAACGTCTGGATTGTTCGGCTTCGGTAAGGTTTGCATTGTGTATTTGCTGGGCATCGTAAACTGTACGCGCCATTTGCCGTCATCTTGTTGCATGCTCACTGGTGCGGTCATCGCAATTTTCTGTGACTCACCCGCCTCTTTTTGACTATCGGCCTGCATCGTCACAGGCGCGGTCATACTAATTTTGCTACTACCGCCCGTGGGCGCGGTATTGTTACCAAAAATATAATCTGCCAGTACTTTGAATCCTGCACGGCTAGCATCCTCTTTGTCACCACTTATCCATGTCTGAGCGACCAGTTGCGCCTCATAACGACGCAGCTCAAAATTACCCTTTTGTGCCAATAGCGCATAGTCAGGTTCTTCTGTTTCGGCCGCCATAGCGCTTCTTGATATCAATACCAAGCCGCCCAGTAGTAATAAATAACCTGTCTTTTTCATATTATTTTCCTAATTACTGGAAGTGTGCCCTGATGATTGTGAAACTATCACCCTTGTGATTTTACTGTACCAACTGGGCATGACGGTTGTCTGTGTCTTTTGGTTATGCGAAGTGATGCTGATTCATGACACAGGCAAGTGTATGAATGCCCGTAAATATCCATGTCCAAAAAAACCCCTAACAATGCTATAATTGGCCACATTTTCATAGCTCATATATCGGTTATCATATGCAATTTGTCTTACATAAAACGGCCAGCGGCAATACGCGTGCGCGTCGCGGCACCGTTCATCTCAATCATGGCGATGTACAAACGCCAGCTTTTATGCCAGTTGGCACTTATGGTACCGTCAAAGGTATGCTGCCACGTGATATCGAAGCCATCGGTGCAGATATTATTCTTGGCAACACCTTCCATCTATGGCTGCGTCCAGGTACGGAAGTGATTGACAAATTTGGTGGCCTGCATAAATTTATGCATTGGGACAAGCCCATTTTGACGGACTCAGGCGGCTTCCAAGTCTTTAGCTTGGGTGCAATGCGCAAAATCACTGAAGAAGGCGTGAATTTTAAATCTCCTATTGATGGCGCTAAGGTATTTCTGTCTCCAGAAAAATCGATGCAGATTCAATACAGCTTGAATTCAGACATCGTCATGCAGTTTGATGAATGTACCCCTTATCCAGCGACGCACGATGAAGCCAAAAAATCTTTGGAACTCTCATTGCGTTGGGGGCAGCGCTGCGTGGAAGAACACAAGAGACTCGGCAGCACCAATGCCTTATTCGGTATTATCCAAGGCAGCATGTATCCTGATTTACGTCAACAATCACTTGAGGGTCTGCTCAATATTGGCTTTGATGGTTATGCGATCGGTGGTCTGTCGGTGGGTGAGCCAAAAGATGAGATGATGGATGTACTCGACTATATCCCTGATGCCATGCCAGCAGATAAGCCGCGCTACTTGATGGGTGTTGGTAAACCTGAAGACATCGTAGAGGCTGTGCGCCGCGGCGTCGACATGTTTGACTGCGTCATGCCAACGCGTAACGCCCGTAATGGTCATTACTTTGTGACAGGTGACACAGAAAACGCGGGTGTGGTACGTATCCGCAATAGCCAATACCGCAATGATGAAGGCCCACTCGACCCTGAATGTGATTGCTACACTTGCCAAAATTTCAGCCGTGCTTACTTATACCATCTTAACAAATGTAAAGAGATGCTGGGTGCTCAGCTAGCCACCATTCACAACCTGCGCTACTACCAGCGTTTGATGCAAGGGATCAGAGATGCCATCGAGCAAGATCAGTTTGATGAGTTTGTCAGCGAGTTCTATAGCAAACGTGGCCAAACTGTCCCTGAGTTAAACTTGCGTTAATCCATTTTAGTATTTATTGATATTATTAGATATAAAAAGGGCTTAAGATAATTCTTAAGCCCTTTTTATGTGTGCTGCTTTTATCACTTAATGATGCAAATAGAGTCTATTTTGACTACTATCACATCAGTGAGGTAACAAATACCACGATCACAGCGATTGGCGCGATGACTTTTGCAACAATTTGCCAAAGCTGCCATGTCGCATTAGATAAACCAAGCTCTTGCTGAATACTACGCTGATCCATTTTCCAACCAACAAATACGATGGCCGCAAGACCTGTTAGAGGTAACAGGAACTTACTGGTAATCTTGTCTAGTGCATCAAAGATACCGTTACCCATAATAGTAAATTCAGACCATAGGTTAAACGATAGCAATGCGGCAATACCTAATAGCCAAATCACAGTACTGGCAACGATAGTCGATACGGTACGGCTCATCGACGTACGCTCTTCTAGCAGCTCAACCGTTGGCTCTAGTAATGAGATAGATGAGGTAAAAGCTGCAAAGGTAATAAGCAAAAAGAACAATGCACCAATGATAGTACCCGCACTCATGCTACCAAAAGCAATCGGTAAGCTGACGAAGATCAGACCAGGACCTGACGCAGGATCTAGACTATTACTAAAGATAATTGGGAAAATGGCTAAACCAGCCGCCAAAGCGATAACCGTATCCAAAATAACAACGGTACGTGCAGTTTTTATCAAGTTCACTTCACGGCCCAAATACGAACCATAAGCAACCATGATGCCCATACCAATCGATAGCGTGAAGAAGGCATGACCTAATGCTGCAAGCATAACGTCAGCCGTCAGCTTGCTCATGTCTGGCGTGAACAAATAAGCAACTGCCTCACCAAAACCGCCATTCATTATGTTATAACCAACGATAACGAAAAGGATCACACCCAATAGTGGCATCAAAATTTTGGCTGTTTTTTCGATACCACTCGTTACACCAATACCAACGATAACGGCCGTTAAAACCATGAATACGGTGTGCCAAATCGTCAATGTACCGGCTGATGCTAGCATCGCATCAAAGGTCGCAGCCACAGAATCACTATCTTGACCTGTAAAGCTGCCTGACGCCACTTTGGTGATATAGTTAAGTGCCCAACCACCGATCACACTATAGAAGGATAGAATTAAAAAGCCACCCAAAATACCAGTAGCACCAACGATGGTCCAGCTACGAGATTTACCTTCGCTAGCAGCCACATCCGCAAACGTGTTGACTGGGTTTTTTTGTCCACGGCGACCAATGAGCCATTCAGCAACTAATATTGGAAAACCGACTAGCGCGATACAGAATAAATAAGCGATAACGAAAGCTGAACCACCGCTCTCACCCACCATATATGGAAACTTCCATATATTTCCCAAACCTACTGCTGAACCTACTGCCGCTAACACAAAGCCAAAACTTGAGCTCCATTGTGCATGTTCTTGTTTATTGATAGCCATTTTTTGCGTCCTCGTACTTCAAATAACGCTACTGACAATCCTCCTTGATCATCATAAATAGTCACTACTACTATCAAACTATTTAGTAAACACTTCAATGTGGAGTGCCCCGTAACATTAAGAAAGAATTGTTTACAATATCATAAACGCTCAGTTTCTGCTAAGCGACCAAAAAAGTCAAGCACTCATAAATATAAAAAGCCATAACGATTGGTTATGGCTTTTAGCAATATTATCTTTTATTAATAAAATTTGAGCAGATTAAAACTGTAAAAAACGACTATCTAGCCTAGCTTCTATCGTGGTTCAATATTCGTTTAACGCACCACGCCGCGACGGCTTTTTTGCAATGAATCAATCAACAATTGAACTTTTGGCTCTTGAGATAGTAGCTCACCTTGCAGAACCTCCAACGCTTTTGCTGTGGTCAGACCCGATCTAAAGACGGTACGATACGCTTGGCGTAAGACATCAATGGTTTCTTTCGACCAATCTTTTCGGCGCATGCCTTCGATATTTAGACCATGAGCTTTTGCTGGATTACCAGACACCATCGTAAAAGCTGCCACGTCTTTCAAAATCAAGCTGGCGCCGCCAACCAGACTATAGTCATCTACCGTACAGAATTGATGAATGCCTGAGTTACCACCTATAATAGTATGACTACCGATCGTTACATGACCTGCCACACCGACATTATTTGCCAATACATTGTTGTCCCCAATCACACAGTCATGCGCCACATGCGTGTTCACCATCAATAAATTGTGATTGCCTATCTTCGTCAATTCACTATCCTGTGCTGTACCGCGGTGCAAGCTACAAGCCTCTCGAATGGTATTATGATCACCAATCTCAAGCCAAGTACGCTCACCTGCATATTTTAGATCTTGCGGATCTTCGCCAATACTCGCAAACTGATAGAATTGATTGTGTGCACCGATACGCGTTAACTTTGTGACAACGACATGCCGATGCAATACAGTATGTGGCCCAATTGACACCTCATCCCCAACGATACAGTAAGGACCGATGACGGCAGTCTCATCGATCTGTGCTGATGGTGAGATGAGTGCTGTAGGATGAATCTGACTCATGATGTGGGCCCTTGTATCATTTAATGCGAATAAATAGTCAGCCAAATGCGACCCGTTTAGCATTATAAATAGTGCCAATACCAGTCGCTTTATTAAATATCAATATAATAGCTTATTGTAACGCTGAAGGTCGATTCAATATAGCGCTTTATGAAGACCCGCTTATTACAAACTTAGACACCTTTTGTGCCTTTGACTTTTTGCTGCTCTTGACGTGCAATCATAATTTGAGCACTCGCAGCAAGCTCATTCTCAACATGTACTGTGCAGTCAAACTTATAGATACCATGGCGCTGCATCACTGTCTTAGCACGAATAATGAGCTGGTCACCAGGAATAACACGGCGCTTAAACCGCACCTTATCGACACCAGCAAACAAGTACAGATAACCATCTTCTGAAGTTAAGCCTGCTGTAATAAACCCAAGTATTCCTGACACTTGTGCCATTGCCTCTACCATCAGCACTCCTGGCATAATCGGCTCATCAGGGAAATGCCCATTAAAAAACTCTTCATTAATGGTCACATTTTTAATACCCGTAATGCATTCGCCAGGCGTACAAGCGACAACTCTATCGATCAGCATAAAAGGATAGCGATGCGGCAAATAGTGTTTAATCGTATGATACGTTAGTGGTAATGTAAGACCCTGCTCAGCCAACTTTGCAATGTCTTCGTCAGTTGGAGTATCTATGTAGATATTGCTCATAATGAGGCTTCCTTGCAGTATTTAAAATATTGATTGTTTGTATTCGTATTAGTCACGGCCCATCTGACGAAAACGCACCGCCGCACGTCGCCAGTGCGCAGTTGGCATAGCAGCTGTTCCAGAAGAGTATGAGCCAGCCGTTTTGATCGATTTAGTGACCATGGTCATACCAGATAAGACAACATCATCTGTAATTTCGATGTGCCCTGTGATACCGACAGCGCCGCCGATGATACAGCGTTTGCCAATTGTCGTACTACCTGCGACACCAGTTTGGGAGGCAATCGCCGTACCATCTCCAACACGTACGTTGTGGGCGATTTGGACTAAATTATCAATAATCACATGATTGCCAATAACCGTATCATCAATGGCGCCGCGATCGACACAGGTGTGACTACCAATGCGTACATGATCACCAATAATCACACGGCCTAGCTGAGCGATCCGCTCCCAGCCTGAAACACTAGGGTTGTTGGTAGGAGCAAAGCCAAACCCTTCAGCACCGATACTCGCGCCCGCATGTAGTCTGACGTGATTACCAATGAGACAATTATGTCCAATAACGACTTGCGATTTGATAACACAATCAGTCCCAATCTCAGTATGTGCCTCGATGACCACATGCGCCTCTAGTGAGCTACGCGCGCCTATCTGCACATAATCTCCAATTACACAAAAAGGACCAATATTGACCTGATCACCAATGACCGCACTCTCAGAGATGACAGCGCTTGGATGAATGCCTCGAGATAGTGAACCACGAGCAAACAGCTGGCTTGCGCTAGCATAGGCCAAATACGGATTTGACACTACCAATGCGATTGCTGAGTCAGGCACTTGATCGCGAAAGTTTTCTGTCACCAAAACCGCGCCTGCTTGGCTGTTGGATAAACTAGCAATATAGTGAGGATCTGCCAAAAAGCTCAATTGTTGCTCATTTGCAGTGGTCAAGCTCCCGACACTACTGAATGGTTGATGCAGCGCTTCAGCAGTAAGATTGGCCTTATTGATGATAGGCTGACGCTGCTCAATTCGAGTGATAATGTGCTCAATCGTTATCATAATGGCTATTAATAAAATATGGTTGTATATAAAAGGGTCGTCAAAATAACAATGCGTTTTGACGACCTACTGGGGACTCATGGTATCTTGATTTACTCAAAAAAGCACATAAGAGTAATGAGAAATACTTAGATAATATTGGTGATTTAGAAGGTATTACCAATCTGGAACTGAACTTTTTCAGTCTCATCGCCTTCTTTATCGTTGAACGGTACAGCATAACTGAGTGAGATTGGACCAATTGGCGTATACCACGTCACACCTGCACCTGCACTAAAACGGAAATTATTATCTTGAGTTAGTAGCTTTATCTCAGAACCATCTGCATTCACAGCAGGATCACCAGTATTAGGGTCAATAAAAGTACGATCTTCTTTATCACTCGTATCGAAGACTTGACCACCTTCAGCAAATAGTACTGGGCGTACCTGATCTGCCCAATCTCCTTTAAACGGCATCGGTAAAATCAGTTCACTACCAAAGGTAACTAACGCATTACCACCGACCTCTTCATCTTTAAAACGTCTATCAGAATTAATGGCATCGAAGTAGCCTTGTGACTTAGGTCCTAATGTTGAAGATTCATAACCACGTACTGAACCATAACCACCCGCGTAAAAATTCTCATAGAATGGTAAGTCGTTACCATAACCCAGTTTGGTATAACCACGCGCCACTAAGTCTTTGTAGAGCGGATAATACACGTTACCGCTATAAACAAGTTTCTGATAGTTAGCATCGCCAAGACCAATGGTAGCATCAACAGTGTGACTCATACCCTTGGTTGGAAACACGGGGCGATCTAATGTGCTGTAATCCCATCCAAACAGCAAGTTGTAAGTCTGATAGTCGTTTTTAAAGCCAGTACGACCTTCAAAATCCCCAGTAAAGTTTTCAACAGTACCACCATCATCGATGATTTCTTGCGCGTTTGATATACCAAGGAAACGACCACCACGAACTGACGTATTATCAACATTGAGACCAGCACTGACACGCTTGGTCTCATCGACAGGGTAGCTGTAATTTAGCGTAGCACCATAAGCATCAGTGACATAATTACTAACGTTTCTATCATCGTATTTGGTTTCGCGATAGTAAGCACTCACGCCTTGCGAGACACCATTTTCTGTAAAATATGGATCGGTGTACCCTAAGCTATATGAATCACGTGTCTCTGAACGTGATAGTGCGGCTTTAACGCGGTTACCTGTACCCATAAAGTTGTTTTGCGTAAGATCTAACTGAAAAGTAACACCGCCGCTTTGTGAGTAGCCCGCTGCAATGGTAGAGCTACCAGATGGTTGCTCTTCTACGGTATAGTTGACATCTACTTGGTCTGGCTGATTAGGAACTGGTTTTACATCGACATTAACCGTTTTAAAGAAACCGGTACGCATAAGACGCGTACGCGATAGCTGGATTTTTTCGCTAGAGGCAAGAGAGCCTTCTAACTGACGCATCTCACGGCGCAATACTTCATCTTGCGTTTTAATATTGCCAGTGAAGTTGATACGACGTACATAGATAGGACGTGCAGGATCGATGTAATAGTCCACATCGACCACTTTGGTATCGTCATTGATACGTGGCACAGGTCTAATCTGAGCCAAATAATATCCTTCATTGCCATAGCGTCGTTTCAGCGCGGCTGTTGTATCATCCAGCTTAGCCTGAGAGTACTTTTCCTCTGGCGCAAAAGTCACCAATTCTTTTAGCTCATCGTTCTCAAACGTTGGCTTACCTAAGAAATTGACGTCACCGAACTGATATTGCTCGCCTTCACTCAAACTGATTTCGATAAACACACTGCGCTTATCTTCACTAATATTCAGTACGGCATTATCTACAGCAAAACGCACATAACCATCGTTTTGATACAGCGCCTTTAGATTTTCTAAGCTGGCAGCCAGTTTCTCTTGTGCGTAGCGATCAGATTTTGATAACAGACGCGTCCATGAAGATTCTTTTACCGCAAAAACATCTTTGATTTCTTCATCGCTAAAGTGTTTATTGCCAATGACATTGATATCGACCACTTTGGCAGGTTTGCCCTCAATAAAGCGCACATCTAGCTTGACACGATTGCCATCAAGTAGGGTCTGGTCTACTTCAATATCACTGTTGTAGTAACCTTGGCTGATATATTGCTGTTGTAGCTCATTGGCAACCCCTTGCAGCGTTGACTGCTTTAACACATTGCCGACCGACAGACCAGCATTATCCAGTCCTTGCTCTAGACCTTCTTTGGGAATGAGCTTATTACCTTCAAAATTCACTTCGGCAATGGTCGGACGTTCAATAACATCAAATCTGAGATTACCGCCGTCAACACGACTTTGTATATCAGCGAAGTTTTCAGTGGCGTATAGTGCCTTGATACTGGCCGCCAAGCTACTGTCATTGACCGTGTCTCCTACCGTGATGGGTAGAACCGGATAGAGGCTATCAGGGGTTAGGCGTTGCAAGCCATTGAAACCAATATCAGTGACTACAAATTCTGCAGCCTGCACCGGCATACTCATCATTGCTACAACTAACGGCAACCCAGCCGCGCTCATAAATAAAGGCGTACGCATAAACACTATCCGTCAATAAAAAACTTGCTAAAGTTAAGGTAAAAAGCACATTTTGTCTAGCCCGTTTTGCGCGAAGTTGTCACTCCACACTCGGCTGACTCAGAACACTTTATATAAAAAGCATCACAAAATAAACTAAAAATTACGATTAGTACAGAGGCGATGACACAAAGCATCTTGCGTATGATACCAACACTCGGCACGTAAGAGCCATTAAACCTTTAGTATATCGCGCTTTACTGCTTGTATTTGTCATTCAACTATCAAAACAGCCGACTGATGTCATTACCAATTGCTAACACCATGAAACCTGCCAGTAAGAGTAAACCGATATTTAACCCAACCATCTGCACCCCTTCCGAGAGCGGCTTACCACGAATCAGCTCGATGAAATGATAGACAATGTGACCACCATCGAGAACGGGAATAGGCAACAGGTTCAATACAGCCAGACTCAAACTAATCAGTGCAGCCGTCGATAAAACCATCTGCCAACTGATATCAAAGCTTTGCTTGGCAACTTTAGCAATGGTAATCGGGCCAGATAGGTTGTCCAAACCGATCATCCCTGAGAGCATTTTTCCCATTGAATCCACCGTCATCACCGCGAGTTGCTCAGTCTTCTCAAACGATTTGACTAATGATTCGCCAGGTCCGTACACCACCGTGGTTTTATAAGCATCAGGGATGACAATCTCCGTTTGATCTACCATCGCACCAATTTGTCCGTAATCATTACCTAGGTTGTCTTTTTTGCCTTGCGGCATAATCTGTAACTGAACCGTATTGTCATCACGCAACACGGTAAAATCTAGTAAGACCTCAGGATTATCACGAATCATACGCGTGGCACTGATCCAATCGTCAATTTTTTGATGATTAATAGCGATAATACGATCGCCCACCTGTAGACCTTGACGGCTAGCCGCACCATCAGGCGCCAATTCACCAACGATCGGTGCAATCTGTGGCTGCCACGGTAACATACCAAAGCTGGTTAGCGCGTCTTTACCTTGTGCATCACCTTGCATAAAATTTGTGACAGGCGCTTGATAGGTCTTAGTTTGATTCGGTTGATCCGCTTGATTGGCTGATTGCAACGTAATGCTTACATTGTCCGTCTCACCCATACGTCCAGCAAGACGATAATTGATGCCTTCCCATGTCTGCACCTCATGCCCATCAATCGCGACAATTTTATCACCAGTCGGTAATTGTGCCATCGCAGCAGGCGTATCTGGTAATACCTGCCCGATTTTGGTGGCCAATTGCTCAGATGGTGTCATAAACAGCACCCAAAATAAGGCAATGGCGATGATAAAATTCATGATAGGACCAGCTGCAACAATCGCAATTTTCTTGAGTGGATGTTGGTGGTTAAACGCCAAGTGCTGCTCGTCTTCAGCAACTTCACCTTCACGCTCATCGAGCATCTTGACATAACCGCCAAGTGGCAATGCTGAGATACGATAATCAATGCCACTTTTTTTGCTGGTCCAGCCAAATAGTTTAGGGCCAAAGCCGATAGAGTATGTTAATACCTTAACACCGCAAATGCGTGCCACGATGTAGTGCCCCCACTCATGCAAGGCAATGAGTGGACCTAAGACAAATATTGCCGCAAGAAGCGTTAATAAAAACGTCATGATCTTTTCTCAGTATGGTTTCTTGGCATTTATATTGAGGTCGTTTAGTGAATAGACCATCTACTATTACTACCTATCGATGCTTAAGCATCCGCCAGCTTTGCCACAAGCTTATCAGTAAGGTGACGCGCTATCTTGTCAATGGCTAATATATCTTCTATGTCAGCCGTTTCGCTCAATGGTGGCAGCTGTATGTCGTTTAAGGCACGCTCATTGATATCCGCGATATCTGTCAAGCGAACGTGGCCATTTAAAAAGGCAGCCACTGCAATTTCATTGGCTGCATTGAGCACAATAGTCGATTGTGTTCCTGCTTGCATGGCCTGACGAGCCAAGCGCAGACAGGCAAATTTTTGCAGATCAGGCTCAATAAACTCTAGACCGCTGAGCGCAAACAAATCTAAGGGCTGCGAGCCACTGTCGATACGATTTGGATAACTAAGCGCATGAGCAATCGGCGTCTTCATATCTGGGCTGCCTAATTGCGCCAAAAAACTGCCATCACTATATTCTACCATTGAGTGAATGATACTTTGCGGATGAATGACCACGTTTATTTTATTTTCAGGCAAATTAAATAAATGACAAGCTTCTATCAACTCAAGTCCTTTGTTCATCATGGTGGCTGAGTCTACGGATATTTTTTGCCCCATTGACCAGTTAGGGTGTTTGACCGCTTGGGCAACGCTGGCGTTTTGCATGTGCTCAAAAGACTGCTGCAAAAACGGGCCTCCAGATGCCGTCAACCATAGCTTTCGGACGCCATGATTTGGCTGATGAATTTGGGTACTGTCTTGCTGAATAGCGAGTGGTAGACACTGAAAAATAGCATTGTGCTCAGAATCAAGCGGCAACAATGTGGCATTGTGTGCCTTGACCGTATTGATCATGACTTGTCCTGCCATGACCAATGCTTCTTTGTTGGCCAATAAGATACGCTTGCCTACACGCGCTGCCGCTAAGGTCGATGGCAGTCCAGCTGCGCCTACGATAGCAGCAACAACCGTATCTGTTTGGGTATCAGTTGCAATATCTATCAGACCAGCCTCGCCCCCGACCACCTCAATATCAAGCCCTGCCACACTAAGCCGTGCAGCAAAATCATCCACTGCCGATAGAGGTACGCTCACACGTTTTGGTAAAAACTGCTGACAAAGTCCAAATAGCTTGTCTAAGCGGTGGTGACCAGATAAAGCGTAAACTTCATAATCTTGCAGCTGCGACGCTAATATTGCTAACGTGCTATCGCCAATTGAGCCTGTCGCGCCTAATACGGCGATGCGTTGCGTCATAACCATTGATGCCTATGATATGTAAGAAATGATAAGAGAATAAATAAGGGGTGGACAATACAAAAGGTAATGAGGCGGTTTTATATGGTAATGACCTATAACACCTTCAAAAAAGCGGTTACCTAGCTTGCCTATACCCTTATCAAACAAGCTAAGTGACTGATCTATTTGCGGCACTAGTCTATCTTGTGACACTGCGCCGACTTATACCACAATAAAGCCAAACTGCTGCATTGCCCAAAAGCCAAGCGCAAATATCGGCGTGGCAGACAATAACGAATCAATACGATCGAGCACACCGCCATGTCCAGGCAAAATAGTACCAGAGTCTTTGACACCAGCGCGGCGCTTGAGCATCGACTCAAACAGATCACCGAGTACAGAGGCAAGAATCGTCAGCGCCGATAGTGCAAAAAAAGCGACTAGAGACGCTCCTGTCAGTTGCAGTTTAAATACGCTAATCGCAACAACCACCAGTAGACCAGTCACCAAACCCCCAGCCAAGCCTTCCATGCTCTTATTTGGTGAGACATTGGGTGCCATTTTTCGGCGACCAAGCTTACGGCCCACAAAGTAAGCCCCACTATCAGCACACCATACCAATAAGAATACATACAGTAGCCACCATGCTGATAGCTGCCAGAGATAAAACATCGCAGTGATAGCGGCGGTCAAAATAACCACACCCAACAACGCCAGATGTTTTCCGTACCATTTTGTCTGTGTTGGAAAGACACGTACCCAAGACAGCGCCATCACCCATATGACAAGCGAGGCCGTCCACCAGAATAACCAAGTCACCTTAAACATAAGCGATACGACAGTTATCACTAAAACTAGTAGCACAAAGACAATAGGTTGACGCCACTTCGGCATCAACTTCGCCCACTCATGAGCAGCGATAATGACGCCTATAGCTAAAAGCGGTGCGAATAAAATAGGGGTTTGGCTCGCAAACATTGCAATACCAACGATAATAACGAGAACAACTGCCGTCTTAATTCGTTGCCACATACTGATTGAGCCTTATAATGATAAAGAAGGTATGGTCAAAAAATACATTATAACAGTTAATCGACCATCGCCCACTAGTGGCGATCGACCCTCATTAAAACGGTTTATCACCTCGCAAGCAAGCAGTATTGGCTGTTTATGACGTCATAACTCGCATTTTATGCCCAGTAACATTGTCGCGATATTATCTTGCTGCTGTTATTTGCTCGCTGGTTTTACCAAAGCGGCGTTGACGCTGAGCAAAATCCGCCAGCATTTTTGCCAGCTCTTCTGCGGTAAAGTCCGGCCATAAGGTCGGTGTAAAGAAGAGCTCAGCATAAGCGGACTGCCATAATAAAAAGTTGGAGATCCGATACTCGCCGCCTGTGCGTACCAACATATCAACCGCAGGCGTATCTGCTAATTGCACATACTCACCAAGCCTCTCTGCACTGATGTCTTCGGCATTCAACTCACCTGCCTGCACTTGATGCGCCAGCTGTTTGGCAGCATGGGCGATATCCCACTGTCCGCCGTAGCTGATCGCAATCACTAATGTCATGGCATCAAACGCCGCTGTTTTTTCCTCAGCCTCTGCCATCAAAGTTTGCAAACTCTCACTAAGCTGACTGCGATCACCAATAAAGCGTAAGCGAATACGATATTCATTCATGCGCGGCATTTGCTCATGAATCGTCGATGTCAGTAGCTGCATAAGTAGCGCCACCTCGCTAGGAGGCCGCTGCCAGTTCTCACTAGAAAATGCAAATACGGTCAGAACCTCAATACCCGTTTTGACACAGTATTCAACGATGGGGTCTAGTGCTTCTTTACCCGCCACATGTCCTTGGCCTTTGCCCAACAGATTGGCTTTACCATAGCGATTATTGCCATCCATAATAATGGCAATATGACGTGGAAGCAGATCAGGAGCCAAAACGGCTGAAGTAGACATAGGCAAGCTTGCTTATTGTTGAGGTAAAATAATAATAACGTGTGCGCCAAGATTTAAAAAGTCTTGCAAATACAATTCACAAACTTATCATAATGGTTTTATCCATGCTTTCAATAGACGACAGGGTTGTATACCCTATCGCGGACGTTTCTTTGATAACGCGCAAAAACCATAGAAACCGTCATGGGCAATATCAATTTACCCAATGATAAACAGCCAATCGTGATCACGTATTGGCTGCTAAATTATAAATAACATTTCAAACTGCATTTGCCACAAATGACAAAAAGTGGCGTTTTAGACTTCCATCAAATCGCTTTCTTTTTTGCTGAGGCGACTGTCGATGGTGTCGATGTACTTATCAGTGATTTTTTGAATGTCGTCATTAGCGCGGCGCTCGTCATCTTCAGAGATCTCTTTTTCTTTTGCTAGATCTTTGATGTCATTCATCATGTCACGGCGGATATTACGGATAGATACACGGCTACTCTCTGCTTCTCCGCGTGCAAGCTTTTGCATATCGCGACGTGTGTCTTCGGTCAGCGCTGGCATGGGGACACGAATCACATCAGCAGTCATGGGGTTTAGGCCCAGATCTGCTTCGCGAATGGCTTTATCTACCGCTTGTACCATGGTACGGTCAAATGGCTGAACCAATAGCGTACGCGAGTCTTCAACGTTGACGCTGGCGACTTGGTTTAGGGGGGTTGGTGCACCATAGTAGCTGACCATAACACCTGACAACATACCTGGATGCGCACGTCCAGTACGAACCTTGCTAAAAGTGCTTTCAAGCGCTTCTAGCGTTTTTTGCATACGCGCTTCGCCGTCTTGCTTAATCTCTTTAATCATTGTGTGTCCTTATTTATCGCTACCGACAAATTTTTTATGTGCTATTAGAATATTCATTATTTTGTATTGACTGAAAAAAACTGCCTACGCATGATTCATTAATGAAAAACGCGTGTGCCTTCGTTTTCGCCCATGATGACATTTAACAATGCATTAGGTTTGGTCATATCAAAGACTTGTAGTGGTACATTATGCTCACGGCATAAGGCGATTGCGGTTAAGTCCATAACACCAAGTTTTTGCTCTAACACTTCATCAAAGGTGAGCCCGTCGTATTTTTTGGCATCAGTATGGAGGCTTGGGTCTTTGTCATAAACCCCATCAACCTTCGTTGCTTTGAGAATCAAGCCCGCTTCGATCTCGATACCGCGCAAGCAGGCCGCCGTATCCGTGGTAAAGAAGGGGTTGCCCGTTCCAGCCACGAAGATACACACTTCACCATTTTTGAGATAACGGATCGCATTACGACTGCTATAGCTTTCGGTGACTTCGCCAATCGGTAAAGCGGACATTAAGCGCGTTTTGATATTGCGGCGCTCAAGGGCATCACGCATCGCCAGACCATTCATCACAGTGGCCAGCATCCCCATCTGATCGCCCGTCACACGGCCAACCAAACCCTCTTTTTGTAATTGGGCGCCGCGATATAAATTACCACCGCCAACCACGATACCAACCTGAACCCCAAGTCCGCGCAAATGAGCAATAGATAAGCTCATTTTATCGAGCACTTCGGTATCAATACCCATGTCTTTGCTACCAGCCAAGGCTTCACCAGAGAGTTTTAGCAAGATACGAGCGTAACGCGGGTTTTTATCAGACATGAGGTCACCTTATTATCATGAAATTATAAAGAAAGTTAGCGGTAAAATACAAATCGAGTTTGCACGCAACGCTATCCAAAAGGGGAAGCGTATTAAACAGGCTAAATTGCGCCAATTGTAGCAAAAACTGCCCGCCATTGGGCAATTTTCACTCGTCTATTCTATTGAATACCTAACTTTGATAACTGGCAAACAGATCGTATTCACTGGCATCATCAATGGTCACGCTCAAGAACTGCCCAACTTTGACTTGAGCGGTGATCTCATCAACATAGACATGACCGTCAATCTCAGGCGCATCCGCGTAGCTGCGACAAATGGCAATGTTTTCGTCATTATCGATCTCATCAACCAGTACGGTTAAGGTTTTGCCGACTTTCTCTTGTAGTTTTTGCGCTGAGATCTCTTTTTGTAGCGCCATCAAGCGCTCATAGCGAGACTGCTTCACGTCCTCAGGCACATGATCAGGCAAGTCATTGGCAACGGCGCCTTCTACTTCTGAATACGTAAATGCACCCACGCGGTCAAGGCGCGCCTCGACCAGCCAGTCAAGCAAGCACTGAAAATCCTCTTCAGTCTCGCCTGGGAAGCCAACTACGAAAGTCGAGCGAATCACGATATCAGGGCAGATATCACGCCACGCTTTGATACGCGCCAGCGTGTTTTCGCTGTGCGCAGGGCGTTTCATTGCTTTTAGAATACGATGACTGGCGTGCTGAAACGGAATATCTAAATAAGGCAGGAGTTTCTTTTCGCCCATCAGCTCAACGACTTTGTCTACATGCGGATACGGATAGACATAATGCAGACGCACCCAAATGCCTAGATCATTCAAGGCTTGGCATAAATCATAAAACTTAGACTTGAGCGGCATGCCATTCCAAAAGCTGGTCTTATATTTGAGGTCCAGCCCATACGCTGAGGTGTCTTGCGAGATGATAAGCAGCTCTTTTACGCCTGCTTTTTTGAGCGCCATGGCTTCGTTCATGATATTGTCAATCGGACGAGACACGAGATCACCGCGCAAACTTGGGATAATACAGAACGTACAGCGATGGTTACAGCCTTCTGAGATTTTTAGATAAGCATAATGACTGGGCGTCAGCTTGACCCCCGCTTCATTGATCAAGTCTATTTTTGGGTCGTAATTGGCATCCAAGCTGCGATTTGGCTTTGGCACGTGCTGTGCCACTGCTGTGATCACCTCATCATAAGCATGAGCGCCCGTCACTGCGAGTACAGCGGGGTGCATCTCACGGATTTTGTCCGCCTCTTTGCCCAGACAGCCTGTGACAATCACTTTGCCGTTTTGACTAATTGCTTCGCCGATCGCATCAAGTGACTCTTGCACCGCTGACTCAATAAAGCCGCAGGTGTTGACCACGACCAAATCTGCACCGTCATAGTCGCTTGCAACTTGATAGCCATCACGGCTAAGCTCAGTGATGATACGCTCACTATCGACCAACGCTTTTGGACAACCTAATGACACAAACCCAATCTTTGGTGCGGCGCTCACTGGCATCATCGCCGTGGCGTTAGCCGTCGTTACATCACTGCTTTGAGCAACGCTACGATTTTGATTGTGGTTGGCTTTGTGGTGATAAGGCTGGTCAGTATTTGCTTGACTGATATCTGTCTGGCTCTGCTCTTGCAATGTTGATGGCTTAGCAGGATTGGAGATGGTGGCAGTGTCTTGTACAGCTGACGTAGGGGCTGTCGTTGTCGTGTTCACTGACTCGGTAGAAGTTTTGGACATGGCTGACCTTGCTAGAGATAAATTGGCTGAGCGCATTGTACGTTTTTTTTGCAAAAATCACCAGTTTTGCCGCTCTATAGTCTTGATTTATGGTTAAATATTGAATTGAACATCTTACTTTTTGAGCTCTATCCATGACTGCTGATTTTACCGCCGCCAAAACTACCCCCGATCTTGCCTTTGTATCCCAGCATCTATTCACCGCTATTTTGTGGGTGAATGATGAGTTGTCAATCACTCGCCTGAATGCCCAAGCAGAGCAGCTACTTGCAATTAGTAGTGGCAGGTTGATCAATCAGTCTATCTTAACGCTGTTGGCACCAGATGAGTTAAAATCAAAACAAAGTTTTTCTATCGACAACCTCACGCATGATGCCAGTGAAAATGGGCCCTTAGATGAGCCCATCTACTCTTTGACAGAGCGCTTTAATCAAGCACAAAACTACCAGCAACCTTTTATTGACCATGATCATGTCATCATAACTCCGCTGAATGGCAATTTGTTACTCTCAGTCGATTATAGCGTGACCCCAGTCATTTATGAGCAGCAGTCGTATTTCATCATCGAGATGTGGGGTAAAGATCGTCAAAGCCGTATCTCAGAGGAGCAGCGCCAGCAGCAGCAATACGCGGTTGCTCGTCATATGCTAAGGTCGGTTGCGCACGAGATCAAAAACCCACTTGCTGGAATTCGAGGTGCCGCGCAACTACTGCAGCGCCAGTTTATTAAATTCAGTGATGCAGCGACTGCCAACCATGATACGCCCGCTATCAGCGCCCCATCGAACCCAAGCATTGATACACACGATGATTTACATAAGATGAATCAAAAACTGCGCAACTATACCGATATTATTATCTCAGAGACCGATCGCTTGACCCATCTGATTGCGCAGCTGCTTGGCTCTAACCAGCTACCAAACTGGCAGACACTAAATGTTCATGAGCCATTAGAGCATGTCTTAACCTTGGTCATCAGTCAGTATCCACAAGTAACGATTCAGCGTGATTATGACCTCTCATTGCCTGAGCTATGCGCTGACAAAGATCAGCTGATTCAAGTATTTTTAAATATCATTAACAATGCGTGCGAATCGATGACTGAATTTGAGCAAACACTGCGACAGCATACGCTCTCTGAATCTACAGAGTTACCGCCAACGGACGCACAAGCTGACAATCACATAGATTACGAGCCCACCCTACAGATCCAAACCCGTGTGGCCTTTCAGCATACGATTGTGGGACAGCAGCACAAGCAAGTGCTACAAATCACCATTACGGATAATGGATCGGGCATTGATCCGGCACTCATCGGACAAATATTTTTTCCGATGGTGACCAGCCGTGCGGCAGGTACTGGGCTTGGCTTATCCATCGTACAAGATATTATCAGCCATCACCATGGTATGATTGATGCGAGCTCTACAGAGGAGGCGCATGGCAGACAAACTCGCTTTACTTTATATCTGCCCTTTACCCAGCCCGTCACTGAAACGTAGAACACATTGCGGCATAAAACTGCTAAGTTATAAGGCAACCAATTCCAAACCTACCATAATAATTGCTCATTAGGCCTGATACATGACTCAATATAACGACCACCAAAAACCTAAAAGCGATGCCGTATCCCCGATAGTCAGCGTAAACAACACACCCAGCGAGCAGCCTGCAACGCTTTGGTTAATCGATGATGATGCGGCGCTGCGTATGGTATTGGCAGATACCTTTGAAGATGCTGGACTGACCGTTATCAGCTTTACCCAAGCTCAGGCGGCATGGACTCGGCTCAATGATGTCTTAAAGCAGCAAGAGTCAGCCGCGCAGTTACCCGATGTGATATTAACCGATATTCGCATGCCGATGATGGATGGATTGTCCTTTAGTGACTGGGTACATCAGCATTTTCCTGATATGCCGATTGTGATCATGACGGCGCATTCAGATCTTACCTCTGCTATTAATAGCTATCAGACTGGTGCATTTGAATATCTACCCAAGCCCTTTGATTTGGATGATGCAGTCGCCACTATTTACAAAGCGATCAACTATCAGCCCAATATGGCAAGCGCTCAGTATTCAAGCGAGCCTGATGCTCAGGTTATAGCGGACATCTCCACTCACAAGCAAGTCAAACCCACAGCGGCAACACCTGTCACTAAAAACAACAAAAGCAAAACCGAGGTGCCAACCGAACCTAAAGGTAATGGCAATCCAAGCGGTATCATCGGTCAATCACAAGCCATGCAAACGGTGTTTCGCGCTATTGGTCGATTGGCACAGTCCCCCATCTCAGTCTTGATCACAGGAGAGTCTGGGACGGGAAAGGAATTGGTTGCTAGTGCCCTGCATCAGCATTCACCGCGTAAACAACAGCCCTTTATCGCGCTCAATATGGCAGCCATCCCCCATGACTTGATTGAATCTGAGTTATTTGGTCACGAAAAAGGGGCATTTACTGGGGCCACAACGATGCGGCAAGGGCGCTTTGAGCAAGCTGACGGCGGCACGTTGTTTTTGGATGAAATCGGTGACATGCCGTTCAGCACTCAAACACGCCTGCTGCGGGTATTGGCTAATGGCGAGTTTTATCGCGTTGGTGGTCAGCAACCAATTCAAGTAGATGTCCGCATCATCGCCGCCACTCATCAAAACTTAGAAGCATTGGTAAAACAAAATCGTTTCCGTGAAGATCTGTTTTATCGTCTTAACGTTATCCGTCTGCCATTACCGCCCCTGCGCAAGCGTCCCGAAGATATTCCTGCATTAGCGACCTACTTTATGCAGTCGGCAGCTGAGCAAATGAATACCACACCCAAGCACCTGCATCCTGCAGCGATACAAATGATGCAAACCTTTGACTGGCGCGGCAATGTGCGTCAACTTGAGAACGTTTGCTTATGGCTGACGGTGATGGCCACGGGCGACACCGTGATGGCCACAGACTTGCCACCAGAGCTGCTAACAAACACATCATTAGACACAGAGCTGCATCAGGAGCATGAGCTGTCCTCACAAGCAGATTCGCCAAATCCTCAGCTATCAAGTCACCATACGACAAATCATCATAACCATGACGCTCAAACCAATCACACTCCTGCCAGCCTTAGTTGGCAAAAAGCGCTCGCTATCTGGGCTGAACAATCTCTCAATACTGGCGAAACTGATATTCTACAAACCGCTACTCCTGAATTTGAGCGAGTCTTGCTAACAGCAGCACTCAATCATAGCGGCGGCAAAAAGATAGAAGCGGCCAATTTACTTGGTTGGGGACGCAACACCCTAACCCGCAAATTACAGCAGTTAGACATCTCTACCCCAAGATTGCCATCCAAGGAGTAATTAAAGCCTGAACGCATCATATTTAAACCCTATTAAAATCAAATATTTATAAAATCAGGTAAAAATAAATGCAAAATAATTAAAAATAATCGCAATTAGGGGTTGACCAAAAATTCAAACTCTATATAATAGCCAACCACTGAGACGCACTACCGAATCAGTTAACTGTCTAGATAGCGTTTGAATCTAATCGCTTTTGATGATAGAGTAACGAAAATGGGGCTGTGGCGGAATTGGTAGACGCACCAGATTTAGGTTCTGGCGCCGCAAGGTGTGAGAGTTCGAGTCTCTCCAGCCCCACCATTTTCGG
>NZ_JAKDJE010000129.1 GCF_030454045.1 Psychrobacter sp.
GCTCGCTTGTGTCTTTATCTGGTTGCCCCTGATTTGAATTCTATACACACCCTAACAACACTTGACGTTTTTTTATTATATTTATTACTCATATTTTTCATCGTATATTTAGAAAGGAACAACTCATGGCAACTGACACTACTGCTCCACGTCACGAAAAGCTCATTATTTTAGGCTCAGGCCCTGCTGGTTACTCCGCTGCCGTCTATGCAGCACGCGCCAACCTCAAACCTGTTATGGTAACGGGTATGGAAGTAGGTGGTCAATTGACGACCACTACTGAGGTTGATAACTGGCCAGGCGATGCGCATGATTTGACAGGTCCTGCCCTGATGGAGCGTATGAAAGCTCATGCTGAGCGTTTCGGTACCGAGCTGGTTTATGACCATATCAATGACGTTAACTTGAATGTACGACCTTTTGAGCTATCAGGTAACAATGGCACCTATACGTGTGATGCCCTGATTATCTCAACAGGTGCCTCTGCCCAGTATTTAGGTCTAGAGTCAGAAACCAAATTTAAAGGGCTTGGTGTATCTGCTTGTGCCACTTGTGATGGTTTCTTTTATAAAGATCAAAAAGTCGCCGTGATTGGCGGTGGTAATACAGCCGTTGAAGAAGCTTTATATCTCTCTAACATCGCTTCTGAAGTCACTTTAGTACATCGCCGTGATAGCCTGCGCTCTGAAAAAATCTTACAAGACAAGCTGTTTGAAAAAGCCAAAAACGGTAATGTCAAAATTGAGTGGAACCATCAAGTCAAAGAAGTCGTCGGTGATGACATGGGCGTCAATGGCGTTATCATTGAATCAACAGCCGACGGTAGCACCAAACAACTGGATGCAATGGGTATGTTCGTCGCCATTGGTCATAAGCCTAATACCGACCTATTCAAAGGTCAGTTGGATATGAAAGATGGCTATCTGGTCGTCAATAGTGGCTTGAATGGTAATGCCACGCAGACCAGTATCGAAGGGGTGTTTGCCGCAGGTGACGTGGCTGATCATGTCTATCGTCAGGCGATCACCTCTGCTGGTACTGGCTGTATGGCAGCGCTGGATGCTGAGAAGTACTTAGATGCCATCGGTGAAGCAACAGCGAAAGACCACACATATGCATCAACCTTGACTGCTGATCAAGAAGACTAAATGAATAACTTTGCGCAGCATGACGATAATAGTCAATACATCACGCCTGAGACTTTACAAAGTCTTGGGCGTTATGACTTTCCTGATCCTATCTCTATCGATCCTGATGGCATCGGTATTGTCGCGATGGGCGGCGATCTTGCACCAGATACATTGATATCTGCTTATGCACAGGGGCTTTTTCCTTGGTTCAATGAAGATGAGCCTATCGCTTGGTGGTGTCCTGAGCCGCGTTGTGTGATCGTCCCATCTGATTATCAACCGAGTAAGTCACTGCGCAAGCAAGCAAGTCGCACTCGTTGGCAATTGACGCTCAATCAAGCATTTCATGACGTCATACATGCCTGTAGTCTGCCGCGTAGCGATGGTCTTAATAATGACTTGCCCGAGGGTGAGCATACTTGGATTCATGAAGAGATGATCGAGGCTTATACCAAACTGCATGCGCAAGGATTTGCCCATAGCATTGAGGTGTGGGACGAGGCAGGTCAGCTGATTGGCGGATTATACGGGTTAAAGATCAACGGCATCTATTTTGGTGAATCAATGTTTCATCGTGCCTCTAACGCATCCAAACTGGCGTTTTGGGGGCTGATGCGATTATGTGAGCAAAGTCAGATCGCGCTCGTCGACTGCCAGTTACCAAATGATCATCTTATGAGTTTGGGTGCCACTATATTGGCGCGTGCCGAGTTTCTCACCCAGCTGACTCATTTAATAAGCAGTCGCTCTGTCAATTGGCATCCTTCCTCTCACAAACCCTTAGCCGTATCTCTTCTCGATACAACAGAGCCTTGGCAGCATCCATCATGAAATCTATAAAAGCTAAACAATTAAGAGAGTCTTATGGCGCTTGATGATTCATTTTTATTGATTGGCGCGTTGGCAGCACAGGCCAATACGACCAAAGACACAGTGCGGCATTACGAACAGCTAGGGCTGCTTAAGTCACGTAAGCGTCAGGCAGGGTCACGCTTATATACTGAGTTTCATCATGAGTGTGTCGAGCGTATCGAGTTGATCAAAAGTGCTCAAGCGATTGGCTTTACCCTCACTGAGATCAAAAACAGTTTAAATGATTATTACGATGGCCAATTGGATATTGATCTACAGCTCATGCTGACTCAGCAAAAGCTAGAACAGGTTAAAAAACAGCAAGCCAATATCAACATGATGGTAGAGTTATTGAGCGAGCGTATAGATGTTCTTGCACGGATGAAAGCAGACAGCAATTATCAATTAGACACTAATATCTGTAAAAAGAAAATACCATCAAGTTAAACACGATAACGTTGGTTGAGATAAATAATTTATCTTTAAAGAAACTACGCCTATAACTCCTAATGAGAATTTACTCTCTTCACTTACAATAGACATGTTGCATAATGAGTGCATCAACTACGGACTGATTCGGTGACTTATAATAGCCTTTGCGTCTATGAATGACTGCAAATGCTTGCTTTTCATATAACGCTATCGCAGCATGATTGTCTGCTCGTACTTCTAACAACAAATTTTCCACCTGATTACTCTGCAATACTTCATGCAACTTATCAATAATTTGTGAAGCAATGCCTTGTCGTTGATAATCAGGATGCGTGCCAATACGCAAAATCTCTGCTTGCTCAAAAATCACTTGATAGAGGCAGTAGCCAATGACTTTATTATTATCGGCTTTATCTTCTTGTTTATAAACTATGAGCATATGCATACTATCTTGCGCGAGCATCTCAGCCAACGTCTGCTCAGTCCATGCGTCGTGCGGCTGTACGAGCGCTTCGATATTTGCAACGGCTTGAAGCGCTTGTTGCCGCTCTGATGTATTGATTGCTAATTTCTTTATAATAAACACCGCTTCTCCCTTTATTTTTCTTATGCAATAAATGCTATCTTATCGTCATTTTTATAATTACTCAGAAATGACATTATTTATGTCATAAATACCCGCTTTCGCGCCTCATATTTAACACTATCTTAGGTATTTCTTTTAGGGGCTGTATAGAATTGAGAAAACATTGAAAAAAATAAGCAACACCTTACT
>NZ_JAKDJE010000093.1 GCF_030454045.1 Psychrobacter sp.
AACAATTTTAGCGATCAGCAGTGCCTATTTGCGAATGTTCAACACGCCCTAATAATAATTTGCTGGCTTATAAGTATTTACGAATGGGCACTGACTGAAGTTTTTGTTATAGTAGAGCCGGATGTCTGCTGCTTTGTTGTACTTGGAGGGCCAGGTAGCAAAAACGCTAGAGCAGAGTAATGAAGTGTGGTGTTTTTGATAGGCTATTTTGAGTAGTCAAAATGGTTTTTGTCATTGGCAACGAGTCATTGATCACTATTTACCAATCACGTCATATTCACGCTATAAATAACGATTGATGGGCAAAGACAGTTGAGATACTGGGCAAAAACACAGTAAAATTTAGCAGACAGTCATATCTAACGATAAGCAATATCTAACAGTGATAAAATCTAAAAAGGATGGGCGGTAATGAGCGAGCAGTCACCAGAACAAAATATAGACAATCTAAATCAAACCGCCGCAGGCACTAGCGATACCGCAACTGAAAAAGCGTTTTTAGACACTATTCGTCAAAACATTGATGCAGTCGACTGCGAGATTCAAACGCTCATCAATAATCGTGCCAAACTGGCACAGCAAGTGGCGGTGGTAAAGAAAAACCATACGGCCACTGATGACAGTAGTGACCCTATTTTTTACCGTCCTGAGCGTGAGGCGCAAGTACTAAAAGCAGTTATGGCGCGTAATACTGGTCCAGTCTCTGACGAAAAGATGGCGCGTTTGTTTCGTGAGATTATGTCCGTATGTTTAGATTTAGAAGCGCCGCAGCGTATTGCCTTTTTGGGACCAGTCGGTACCTTTACCCATGCCGCCGCTTTGAAACATTTTGGAAAAGCTGCTGATACGGTACCAATGACGACCATCACCGATGTGTTCCGTGAAGTCGAAGCAGGCACGGCGATGTATGGCGTTGTCCCTGTCGAGAACTCTTCAGAGGGGGTGGTCAACCATACTTTGGATGGATTCTTATCTTCTAGTCTAAAAATCATTGGTGAAGTTGAGCTTCCGATTCATCAAAACTTCTTGGTCGCTGAGCATACAAAGCTTGATGGTTTAAGCCGTATTTATTCGCATCAGCAATCGCTAGCTCAGTGCCGTCATTGGCTCGATGTGAATTTCCCTAATGTAGAGCGCGTGGCGGTATCAAGCAATGGTGAAGCGGCACGTCGCCTCAAAAACGAATGGCATTCGGCGGCTATCGCTGGTGACGTTGCGGTTGCAGAGTATGGTCTACATAAGCTCTATTCAAACATTGAAGACAACCCAAGCAACACCACCCGTTTTCTTATCATCGGTCATGAGGCCATTGCGCCTTCTGGTCAAGACAAAACTTCTATCGTTGTCTCAGCCCATGACAAAGCTGGTGCCCTCATCGAGATATTAAAACCGTTGTCATATCACGGCGTCTCGATGACCAGTATCGAGACACGTCCTGAGCGTCCTAACAAGTGGGCGTATGTGTTCTTTATCGATATGAACGGTCACATCAATGATCCAAATGTGAATGCTGCGATCAATGATATTCGCCCATTGGTAAAAGATTTGCGCATTTTAGGCTCATATCCAAAAGCAGTATTATAAAAATACGAGCGCTTATCTATTCATACCTGCACATAATAGATAAGCGCTATAGGTGACCACACTTAAGGATAAACCATGCAGCCTAATCAATCGACAGCAGCAGACCTATCACCACTAGTACCCGCCTACGACAGCATCCTAGCATTGGCCCCTTATCAAACGGGCAAGCCAATCGAGGAGTTGACGCGGGAATATGGCGTCTCAGACGTGGTGAAATTGGCCAGTAACGAAAATCCGATGGGATGCTCGCCGCGAGTGACACTAGCCGTCACTGAGCAGCTTGGTCAATTGTCGCGTTATCCTGATGGCAAAGGCTACTATCTAAAGCAAGCCTTGGCTGACTTTAATGATGTTGAGGTCGAGCAGATCACGCTAGGCAATGGCTCTGATGATTTGCTCGATATTTTAGCTCGTAGTTTTGTGGGTGCCGATGATGTCATCGTTTATAGCCAGTATGCGTTTGTGGTCTACTCTATGCTGGCAAAGATGCAAGGCGCGAGGGATGTTGAGGTGCCTGCTCAACGCTTTGGTCATGACCTAAAAGCCATGAGTCAAGCAGTCCAAGATAATCCGAATATCAAAATTGTTTTTATCACCAATCCCAACAATCCAACTGGCACGCAGCTAGAACACAAAGAGTTGCGTCGATTCGTTGCTAGTGTGCCACCCTCTGTATTGGTCGTGCTGGATGAAGCTTATATAGAATACAGCCCGGAGAGTAACAATCGGGCGCTATTGGATGAGTTTGATAATGTCGTTATCGTGAGAACTTTTTCTAAGGCTTATGGGTTGGCAGGCTTGCGAATAGGCTATGCGCTTAGTTCAGTGGCGGTTGCCGATTTGTTAAATCGTATTCGTCAGCCATTCAATGTCAGCCGCGTGGGTCTGGCTGCAGCTGCGGCAGCACTGGCTGATCAAGACTTTATCGAAAAAACTCGTCTAATGAACGATGAGCAAATGCGCTGGTTAGAAAGGCAATTTGATGCGCTAGGGCTGGGTTTTATAAAGTCGCATGCCAATTTTATTATGGTGGAAGTGCAAGTTGAGATGGAAGACATCACTGCAGCGTCAATCCATCAGGCGCTACTTGAGCAAGGGGTTATTGTTCGTCCATTAGGTAACTATGGACTGCCAAACTGGCTACGTATTACGGTGGGGCTGGCTGAGGACAATTTGCGTTTGATTGATACGCTGCGTTCTATTTTGAGCGAAGGCTAATCCATCAAAAGATACCTTTTAAGAAAAAACACGATCTAATAAACAATACGATCTTAACGGATCATTAAATTCTATAGCGCTGGGATGTGCTTTGATAAACGTTATCCCCGCGTATGCAATGAGAAAAGCTGTGAGTCGTCAGAAAAAAAACAATCTTCAACCCTCTTTAAACATGCATCGACCTATGTTCAAGCAAGTTTGTGTGATTGGACTTGGGCTTATTGGTGCCAGTTTTGCACAAGCCATCAAAGACAATGGTTTAAGCGAGCGTCTGGTTGCAGTCGATAGACATACGCCAAGTATTACAGAAGCTGTTGAGCATGGTCTGCTAGATGCAGGTAGTGCCTGTTTACAAGATGTCATCGACGGTAGTGATTTGATCATCATCGCCGTGCCTGTGCAGGCAGTACAAGCTGTATTTATTGATATTAAGCAGGCAATGGATCAGGGTCAGATTGATGCTGATTGCATCCTGACGGATGTCTGTAGTACCAAAGTTAATATTATCGAGGCGGCCAAAGCGGTATTCGGTGCGCTGCCTCTAGGCTTGGTGCCCGCGCATCCGATTGCTGGTGCTGAAAATTCAGGGTATCATGCCCGCCGCGCCAATTTATTTGTCAATCATAGCGTCATTGTCTGTGAGCTGCCTAGTACGAGTAGTACCGCTGTGGCGAAGCTGCGGCTACTGTGGGAATCTATGGGCGCAAATGTGATGTCAATGGCGGCTGATCATCATGACCGTATATTGGCACATACCAGTCATCTGCCGCATCTGCTTGCCTTTAACTTGGTTGAGCAATTAGCAAGCCATGATGATAATTTAGATATGTTTCGTTACGCCGCTGGCGGTTTCCGTGATTTTACCCGCATTGCCGCAAGCGATCCCAAGATGTGGCATGATATATTTTTCGCCAACCAACGCGCCATTGTGAGCGCACTTGATGAGTATGGTGCCTATCTGCAAACCATGCGCCAGCTCATCATCGATCAAGATTCAACCGCCCTGATGGGACTTTTGGGCCGTGCACAAGCTGCGCGGCGACATTTTGGCCATATGTTAGCCAGCACCCCTTATACGGATACTTCTGCCATGTCAGCTTCTTATAATATTACACCCAGCAATACTGTCTCTGGCACCATTGCCATTCCTGGTGACAAATCTATCTCGCATCGCAGCATCATGCTCGGCAGCCTTGCCACTGGCGTTACCCACGTTACTGGGTTTTTGGAAGGGGAAGATGCGCTGGCAACGTTGCAAGCATTCCGTGACATGGGCGTGACGATTGAGGGTCCTGATAATGGCAACTTGACTATTCATGGTGTTGGTATGAATGGGTTAAAACCTAGCAAAACGCCATTGTATATGGGTAACTCGGGCACTAGTATGCGTCTGCTATCTGGTATCTTGGCGGCGCAATCGTTTGATAGTGTACTAACAGGTGATACCAGTCTCAACAAGCGTCCGATGGAGCGTGTGGCGGCACCGCTACGCTCGATGGGTGCTGTGATTCAAAGTACAGGTCATAGTGGTACCGCGCCGCTTAGCATCACCGGTCGTGATACGGTTGGCAAGCCTCTACAAGGCACTGAATATGACATGCCAGTTGCTTCAGCGCAGGTGAAGTCTTGCTTGCTGCTAGCAGGTTTATGGGCAGAGGGTACCACCACGGTGACGCAGCCTGAGGTCAGCCGTGACCATACTGAGCGTATGCTATCGGCTTTTGGTTATCCTGTGACCGTAGAGGGTAATCGAATCAGCGTTACTGGTGGTGGCTCTCTACAAGGTGGCGATATCGCTGTCCCTGCCGACATCTCGTCTGCGGCGTTTTTTATGGTGGCAGCCGCCATTAGCCAAAACAGCGAGCTGACCTTGACGCAAGTGGGTATCAATCCGACGCGTACAGGCGTGATTGATATTCTAAAATTGATGAATGCAGATATTAGCCTAAGCAATGAGACGCACGTTGGCGGCGAGCCAGTGGCAGACATTACCATTCGTAGCTCAAAATTGGTGGGCATTGAGATACCAGAGCATCTAGTACCACTAGCGATTGATGAATTCCCTGTATTATTCGTTGCCGCCAGCTGTGCTAAAGGGCGTACTGTTTTGACTGGTGCCAAAGAGCTACGCGTCAAAGAATCAGATCGTATCGCCGTGATGGCGGAAGGTTTACAGACACTTGGTATCGATTGCACCGTGACCGATGATGGGCTAATCATCGAGGGTAAAGGGGTTGCAAGTGAGAGTGGCGACGTCAATAACAGTCAACCCGTATTTGGTGGCGGCCATATTGTCTCACATCACGATCACCGTATTGCGATGAGTTTCTCTATTGCAAGTCTGCGTGCATCTGAGCAGATCACCATTGAGGGGACGGAGACAGTCAATACTAGCTTCCCAGGTTTTGCTGAGCTTGCTAACCAAATCGGTATGTCTATCGACGTGGATACTGGCGCTGAATGAAGCGCCGAGTGATGATAATAACTTTTTATCATCGTGTGCTATAAAATATAAATAAAAATCTTATTTAATATCGTTAGCAATGTACTTGTGCCACTATCGGCATGGGTGCATTGCTTTTTATCTTTTAATTTCACTGTAGTAACCCTGTGCTTTCACCGTTGAGTCAAAAAAGTACTTAAGATGAGGTGAGGGTGCGCTTTGCTCTAAAAAGTTGTCTGATATTATGACTACCCAAAATGTCATCAAAACCCCTGTTGCTCCGATTACCACAACCAGACGCGGCATTATCACAGCGCTGATTGCTTTTTTTATCTGGGGCGGCTTTCCTTTATACTTCAAGCAATTGTCCGAGTATGATGCAACAGAGATCATCGGGCACCGTATTGTGTGGACGTTTTTTTGTCTACTGATCGTTTTGGTGGTCACCAGACGCTGGGGGTGGATAGAGACGCTCAAACAAAACCCAAGATGGATCGCGCTGTCATTGATATCGGGTCTGATTATCGCAACCAATTGGCTTACCTATGTATGGGCGGTCAATCATGACCGTATCCTTGAGGCCAGTTTGGGCTATTTTATTGGGCCATTGGTAGGCGTTGCATTATCAATGATCCTATTCAAAGAGCGCCTGCGACCATTGCAGTGGGTGGCTATTGGGTTTGCCTTGCTGTCTGTGGTCATTCAAGTGGTCATGATTGGTAGTCTGCCGTGGATATCATTGATTTTGGCATTCAGTTTTAGTATTTATGGCACGATACAACGGCAAACGCCATTGACTGCTGTCGATGCCATGTTTGTTGAAACAGCCATGCTTGTGCCTCTATGCATTTGGTGGTTTTGGCAGTCGGATGTGGTCAGTCATCAGTTGAGCTTTTGGTTCAGCTCAAGCATTTGGTTATTGATGCTCGCAGGCCCGATTACGTTGATACCGCTGCTGTTGTTTAACAAGTCCACCAAACTGGTTGCTTATAGTATTTTGAGTTTTATGAATTACCTGACGCCAACCTTTATTTTCTTGTTGGCGATATTTTATTATAAAGAACCATTTGATCTACATCGTCTGGCCGTATTTGGTCTGATTTGGTTAGGTCTGCTATTATTCAGCATCGATTTGTGGCGACATCGTCCCAGTAAAGTATTAAAAGCGGCACGTCTGCGTGAAGAGGCGCACCAGTCGGTTAAGTGAATATTAAAACACGCACAAAAAATTAGCAAACAAGGATGATAGGATGTTTCATACTCAGTCTGATGTAGTATTTGTAAAAGGTCTAAAGGTTGAGGCGGTGATTGGCGTTTTTGATTGGGAACGCGCCATCACTCAGCCTTTACTGATCGACATCGCGCTTGAAACGGACATTAGCCGTGCATCTGTGTCAGATGATGTGAACGATGCGCTAAGCTACAAAGACGTTTGCGATGATGTGAGCGAGTGGTGCAAACAGATTCAAGCAAAGCTGCTTGAGCACTTGGCTGGTCAGATCTCTGATAGGCTATTTGAAAAGTATGATTGTCAAAAAATCACCTTGAGCATTGCTAAGCCCACGGCGATTGTCCAAGCAGATGCAGTTGGGGTGCAAATCACCCGCTATGCGCCAGCATCAACAAGTGAGCCAGCTACTAAAGAAGCTGCCAAAGAAGTTAATGATACCCAAGCTGATGATGCATAAAACATCGACGGATTTAAATGTAGAGGCGCTAACGCAGTGCAGTCCTGAATCATTGCAAGCACAGCCTGTGGTAGAGGTGGTGTTAGCGCTAGGTAGTAATTATCAAGCCGAAAAATACCTACCGCTTGCTCGAGAGCGTTTAGCAGCGTTAGGCGAGGTGCGATTGTCTACGGCGTTTCAAAACCCTGATTTTACCGCGACTACCCAATTACCAAAACCTGACTATAACAATCAGTGTGTCCATCTAGTACTGACCACACCGATGCGTCTACAACAACTACAGCAAACCTTTAAAACGCTTGAAGGCGATTGTAATAGATGTCGACAAACCAAACCCAATCAAGTGCGGCGGGTGACGATGGATATTGATATTTTGATGATTAAATTGGCTAGCGTAGAAAATAGCCTAAGCAAAAATATTGTATATTTACCAACAAAAAATTGGATAATAATGACCGATCGCTATCCCTTCAAGGCGCATGAGAGATTAGGGATTAAAGAGTTGGCGATAGCCCATAATTAGCAATTTAAATAGTACTTGATAGCGCTTTAGAAAAACAGGGAAAGCGAAAGGGTTTTAAAAATAATACCTATGGCAAGCTGCGTATCGAAGCGCGGTGAGCTCACCGCAGGTATCACTATTGAAATTTTAGTATTTTATGACTGAATTTGCGTAGTTTATTTGCTTTCAGTATCTGCTGTATCGGCATCTGTACGACCAATCACGTCCAAATCCTCTAAGCACAGCTTATCGTATTCTTTTTTGCAAAAGTTAGGATCGATGTCGCACATCGCTGACTGCAACTGGTCCAAACGATTCTCTGATTGTTGGATATGCTCAAGCATTTTAGCAAAGGCTTCTGCAACAGGATCTTGTGAATGGGGGTCGATACCATAAGCGCGGAAAGTATGGGTGCGCTTGGCGGTAGGAGTGCCTTCTTTGACGTGAGAGTGATTGGCCTCACCAGCTTGTGCCGCTTTTTCTTGCTGCTTGGCATCTTGTACCTTTGCAGTAAGCGGGTTGCCTTTTTCGTCATGATAATCTGAAATCATACGAGCCGCACTACCGACCATAGTAGCGCCTGCTGGTACGGGTTTTACTACCACTGCATTTGAGCCGATTTTGGCATTTTTACCGACGGTAAATGGCCCCAAAACTTTGGCGCCAGCGCCAACGGTCACACCATCTTCTAGCGTTGGATGTCGTTTGCCATTATTCCAAGACACACCGCCTAGAGTAACACCGTGATACAACGTCACATCGTTGCCAATCTCAGCAGTCTCACCGATGACGACCCCAACACCATGATCGATAAAGAAACGCTTACCAATCTTGGCAGCAGGGTGAATCTCAATACCTGTAATAATACGCGAGCCGTATGAGATGACGCGAGCCGCCAGTTTCTGTTCATGGTTCCATAGGCAATGCGCGCCGCGATGTAGAATGAGCGCATGGATACCTGGATAGGTTAGGATGACTTCCAAGCTATTGCGCGCTGCAGGATCGCGGTTAAATACCGCATCGATATCTTCTTTCAGGTCTTTTTTGATGCTGGCAAGTGTTTTGAACCATTTGGCTGGCACTGACATAAAGTGTCCTATCTATTCGTCGGTAAAGTAGCGTTGCTAAAGTAGCAATGTCTTTATTTTATGGTCATGATGGTTAAATAATGATGAGAGTATATTGTTGCTCATTTTTTCTAAGTTATAACAGCTTTGTACCGCAAAATATAGTAAAAAGCTGTCAAATTAAGGCAAGCTGATACGCAATGACTTGTTTTAGTCTTTTGATAGTTTTGCAATCAAAGCACTTAATAGCTGATACTCTTTTTGATCAAGCTGTAAGCGTGACCCAAGTCTAGACAAGCGTGATGGCAATGACTTTAGATGTTCGCTATTTGCCAGACCGCGCTGTACCATAAGGTCAGTAGTACGCTGAATAAGCTGTTGCAACTGCTGCTGAGTAATAGCTGGCTCATCCCATTGCTGACGCAAATGCACCTCAAACGCTGACTGAGTAGCAATGCTCAAGTCAGTCTCTACCGTGTCTGCCATCTGAATGTGAGTTTGGGCATACGCAAATATAAAGCTTGCAGTGACTTGTACTGCTGAGGCGACATTTAATACAGGATAAGCAGGGTTTGCATCGATTTGAACATGATAATCGGCGTACGCCAGCTCTTCATTGGTCAGTCCACGATCTTCACGCCCAAATAAGATCGCGATATTTGGTTTGCTAGAAACAGCGTCTGATGAGGTGTCAACGTTATTATTTGCACTTAAAGCCGACTGTGTATCAATAAAATCAAACATAATCTTAGCGGCTTGCGTGGATGTCACAACAGGGCGCGGCATATGACGACTGCGGCTGCTGGCTGCAAATACCAGTT
This sequence comes from Psychrobacter sp., assembly GCF_030454045.1. Classification (GTDB taxonomy): domain Bacteria; phylum Pseudomonadota; class Gammaproteobacteria; order Pseudomonadales; family Moraxellaceae; genus Psychrobacter. Next base: position 9,324 of record NZ_JAKDJE010000093.1, read on the forward strand.
GACAGTCGGAAATGGCAGACTCTAGAGTAGGTGCGATCACAGCAGATGACAGCAGCTCACTACCACCTGCCGCATGAGAGACACTGGTCTCATCAATTGGCAATTTGGGGTCGACAACGGTCAAACGGGACAAGCCCATTGTATGCATGGCGCGTGCGGCTGAGCCGATATTGGCAGGCAACGTCGTATTGACCATCACAACTTGTAAGCAGTCGAGGTAGTCATTCACTGTAAGGGCTTGCTCAGTAGATGATAAAGAGTCGTTACTCATTATTGTCCCAATCTTTGATGGATTTCTTGTTCAGCACGTTGTAATGCGACAGCGATTTCTTCAATAAGATCTGCTTGCTCACTGATGCGGCGCTCGCGGCAATATTCTTGTAGCTGGCTGCTAAGACGAACCAGCTGAGTCGTACCCAAATTGGCACTTGCGCCTTTTAGAGCATGAACCGTTTCAAAACCATTTGCATTATCGCCTTCTTTTTGCGCCGCTCTCAATGCCTCGATCCGCTTTTGACTGTCATGCAGGTATAGCTGTATCAGATCGACAAAATCTTCTTCTAGCAAGTCACGCATATCTTCGAACTGTTCGTGATTGATAATCTCTTCATCAGTCTGACCAGTTATATTATTATTCGTCATGTCAGTCATGGTTTTATCCAATCTTAGATTAACACACCAAGTGCAACGCTAATTAATATTATAGAACGCCTGCAT
>NZ_JAKDJE010000015.1 GCF_030454045.1 Psychrobacter sp.
TAACAATTGAATTTGTTAATTATTTTATAACATTTTTAAGTAGGATTGACTATATGTGATTGCGTGACAAAGCATGTAGAATTCTAGTAGCTGGTAAATTTATCAGGGACGTATAACTTTAATTTAATATTATTTTGACATGTAGGAAAGCTGTAATTAGTTTGATTTAATTTGTTTAACGATCTGTATTAATAGATCAGGCGACACACCTTGTGCTTGTAAGCTTTTTATTAAAACATCTTTATCATGCAAAGCTATATCGACCGCTTGCTCATCACGACTACGCATTTTTTTAGTAATTTCATCTGGCGTCATTAAGTCAAAATTAACAGCCTTGCCAGCTCGAAGGTCATCTAAATGATTTGCCCACTGGTTCATCATCATTTGCCGTTCTGCTAGATGGGCTGACAAGTCATAACGTTTTTTTACACTGGACTGCTCAAGGTGGGCTAGCTGTATTTCTATAAGGTTTTGACTAAACTGCAACTCGTATAGTCCTGTGCTGGCAAGCTGCCTAAAGCCATGGCCTGTCATTTTAGGGTAAGGGTCGCCCGTGTAGCCCATACGTTTTAATGCCTGATTGAACCATACATCGCTGTACGGTTTGCTACGCTCAAAGTTATAAAATACGTAACCAGTCTTTTCTGTCAAAGGTCGCATACGCTCGATAATGGCCATTGCCTGTGGTGACAAGGGGATAATGTGATCTTGCCGCATTTTCATTTTATGTGCTGGGATACGCCAAACATTTTTATGATAATCAATCTCTGACCACTCAAAAAACCTTAGCTCTTTCGTTCTGACAAAACACAATGTCATCAGTTGCATGCCAGCGATAGTCTGTTGATGCGCATTTGGATTGTCTGCACCGTATTGATCAATATTGCGTAGTAGCTCAGGGAATTGGTGCTGCTCAATCGCTTTCATACGCTCAGCTTTATGAGGTCTTAATGCTTTATTACGACCATAAGCGATATTAATGATGTCGTAGCCCAAAGTATTAATAGCATATTCAAAAACAGAGCTAATCAGAGCAATGCACTTGTGTGACGTATCGGTCGTCCACTTGCCTCGTTCTTCAAAGTAAGTTTGGATGGCTAGTCCAGTTTTGATGACGTCTTGAGCCGTGATAGAGGCAATGGGGTAGTCACCAATATGCGGTGCGATATGTTTATCTAGATAGTTATGAAGCTTTTGAATATTCTTAGGCGTCGTGCTGGATTTCTCATTAATATAACTTTTGGCAATGACTCTAAATAGATCTTTTTGCTCAAAGTCATTTTTCTCATGGTTCTTATGTGCAGTTGGGTCAACGCCATCACTGAGCAGTGCCTGAGCTTTATCACGTGCTAGCCTTGCTTCTTTTAGTGACACTTCTGGTTTAAATGTAGAATCAATGGCTTGTTTAGCTGGCTTGTAGATTCCTATTTGATAGGTTTTTTGCTTTGGCTTAAGGTCTTTGTCAGATTGATAGCGATAAGTCATCTGCCAAAATAACGAGCCATTTGGATGTTGTATCAGATATAAATTGTTGCCATCACCATGGCGTGTAACTTTGGTAGGTGTGGACTGTTTAGCAATTGCTTTCGCGCCAGCGTCAGTTAACCGGTAGTTTTGTTTTCTCGTCATGGCTTATACCTCAAGGTGTTGGGAGGTTTAACAACAACCTCACTGCATAATTAACAACAAAAAATGACGTTGCATATTATTTAACAACTCATTTAACAACATTGTAGAGGTGCTAGTAGGTAATGACAAGTGTTTAATAAAGACTGATAACTAGGTATAATAGGAGTTTAAAAGGATTGAGGTAATGCGAGGTTACGTATAAATACAATGGTTGGTGCGCCCACAGGGACTCGAACCCCGATCGATCGCTTAGGAGGCAACTGCTCTATCCTGTTGAGCTATAGGCGCATTATGGGGTGACATTGTAGGAAAAAGCAGTCATAAAAGCAATCAACAAAAGACAAATAGAGGCAATTTGTCATTTATCTCCATTGCTAAGAGCATCAGCGACATCTACTGGATTATCGCCTGATGCCTTTTTTGCCCGTGATGTTGGTTGAAACAAGTCGTTTACGCTATTCTCATAACCATTAATATTATAATAATCGTATTTCTCTAAAATACCTTGGCCCGTACTTGAGAGTAAGAAGTTGCGAAAACTAACGGCAACCGTACGGTCTGTCAAAATAACGCCTTCGAGTTCTTGCTTATCTTTCAAGGCATAATTGAAGGAGGTTAGTGTACGTGCCTCTTTATTATCGTTCTCGGCAGTTGCCTGTTCACTATTAGCATTTTCACTATCAGTATTTTCGCTATCGGTTTCATCCTCTGTAATAACTGTATTGGCGTTTACCTTACTCTGGTTATCTTGGTGTTGAGACGCTGTCAGCTTTGCTTGTAGTGGCGCGAGACGTTCTGTTGATAGCCTATCATTTGCGATAATGATGTCTGTATTAAAAGCGGCGTCGCTGTCGTTGTTCACAGCAATATCTTTATTTGATAAGGTTAAAAGTGTGTTTGGCGGCACATAGCTTGCTAACACTTGAATATGAGGATAACGAGATTCAAAACTGACAATGATATCGTCTAATGGCACTTGCAGGCTTTTTGCTGCACGGACATACAGGATGCTATCAGGCACAGTTTTGGCAGTCTTATCGCCTTTGGCAGCGGCAGATTCATTCTCACTTGCCATGATAGGTAGCGGATCTATACTTTTACGATTGTGGGTCCACAACCATGCAATCAGAGCGATAAAAATTGCTAGCAGCAATAAAATTAGCCCAGCCAGTAGCAGCTTGTAGTCTTTCATGTATTACCGCTCTTTTATTAATGGATTCAGTTCAAAATTTACATAAGACACTATAGGTGATATATGGCTTGCGTCAAAGCTTTTGATCGAGTACTTCATTGGTTAACTCTGTCAGCATCTCTGCAAACACATCTGTATTCACAAAAGAAGGCATAGACGCTGGGGTTTTATTCTCAGTACGGTTATTACCGGGCGATGCAGGCTGGCTATCAATCGCTTTTGTATAAGCTGTCGCTTGATGTGCAGCCAAAGGCGACTGACCGATCATAAGCTTGTCTTTTAGCCATTTAAACCCATGCGCCTCCCACCACGCTTCAAAACGCGATAAGGTGCTACCACGCACTGCAATAGGCAAATCTAATGTACGTAATTTTTGTGCCAACACAGGATCGCTAATGGCTTGGTGAATGCTGAGATAAAGCGAACCACTGTCGTCAGTATAAGGACGTCTGTTTTGCCATGATTTATCATCGATTTTCATACGCGGTAATTGCCATAGCTCACCACGATAGTAAACAACGTATAAACGTTGTTTCGGATGAACAAAGATGGCATCAATAGGACGCAAAGGCATAATGTTAAATCATCTCGTGATAATGGATATTAGGTCTAGATAAGGTATAGAAAATAACTTAAAAGAGCGGCAATGTATATTTTATTATCATAATTATGAGCAGTGCTACAAAACGACATTAGATGTCGCAAGATAGTATAATACTGATATCTATACTGGTAAACATCGAACATCAGTGGCACACTGACAGAGCATATACGTGGCTTATGAAAGCGTATTGTACATCATATAATGCTAGCAGAAATGTATTACAGTGACGACTGCCAAAGATGTATTGATGAGTATCAATTCGGGCTTCATTGCTACTTTCTGTGACACTTTTATTACAAGCGTAGTGATTGACAGGTTAGCTGTAACCAACAGTAGCCCTCAGCGCTTACGCTTATTCTAATCAGATTATTGTCTATGTTTACTATCATTCAGTCACATCGTACCGAAAATCTCGTTGACCAGCTACTGGTGCAATATCAGTCAAAGAGTCAGAACATTTTTGAACCTTTTATTGTTATTGTACCGTCAATGGTATTGGGCGATTGGTTGGATAAAACCATTGCTAGCCGTGCTGGCATCAGTACATTGGTACGTACCAAATTTTGGGGTCAGTATCAGTGGACACTCATGCAGGATGTGCTAACTCGCCATAATGCCTATTTGTTAGAGGTTAATCCTGAAGCAGCAACCTTGAATGTACCTGAAGTTGCCGTGCTATCGCCAACGGTGATGCAGTGGCGACTGTTCGGCTACCTAACTTACTATCAAGCATTGATTGTCAATGATGACACGCATCCTGTGAACCCATTGTTGGCATCTTTGATTGACGAGCCGCAAGAAGGGGTCAAGCAAGATAAGGCGCAACAAGACGCGCGCATTTGGCAGCTGGCAAGTGATTTGGCAAGGGTGTTTAACCGTTACTTGACTCATCGTGAGGATTGGCTGGCGCTATGGTCGGATAACAAGCCACTTGATGTAGACAAGCTAATCGCAGATAAAGATGCGTTGTCCCTACGTTTTGATCAGTATGCACGCGGTACGCCTGAGTGGCTAGTGGCGCACTATGTAGAGCTTGAGATTGCGCAGCGCTTTTTGTGGTCGCATTTATTTGCGGATGTACATCAGCACCGTGTGGCCATTGAGGATACCTTTTGGTCAGCCTTAGAAGATGATAAAGCAAATGAACGTGAGCAGTTGCCGACAGTGCTGCGTATTTTTACTATTCAGCAATTGCCACAGACTGAGCTTGATTTTTTGCAGCGCTTGTCAAAATATATGGACATCACGTTACTACACTACAATCCCTCAAAGTTATTTTGGGCAGATATTGTTGATAAAGCGTGGCTACAGCGTCAGCAGATTATTAATCCCCAAAGCGTGTTTTTACGTGATTACGGGCACAGTTTACTGTCGCGTTTAGGCAAACAGTCTCGTGATACTTTTGCTATGTTGGCCAATTTGTCAGGTAATGAGCAATACCAAGAGGCGCTGGTGGAGTGGCAAGATAACTTTAGTGATAGGTTTGATGATGAAACTGGTAGCGTCATCGATGGCAGTGCCAGTAACAGTGATGACGATGATAGGTTGCAAGCAGCAGAAAACGGCCCAAGTTTATTGCGCCGTTTGCAAAACGATGTGTTGATGCTTGACGAGCAATCAACCCAACAAGCGACAGCCGCAAAAGTCTCAGAGGCCGTCAGCAACCAAATAGCATTGGATTTTGAGCAAGAAACGTCATGGTACGACGATGATGTGCTAGAGAATAAGCACTTTGAAAAAGACCGTTTTTGGGCTATCTCTTCTCAAGATAATAGCCTAAGCATTCATTCTTGTCATAATTTACAGCGCCAACTTGAAGTACTGCGCATTATGATTGGACGCTGGCTCAATGAGCCCATCAAATCTGGTGAAAAAAAACGCCATATATCAGACATTGTGGTGTTGCTACCTGATGTTGAGCGTCATCATGCGCTAATTAGCTCTATTTTCGTCAATGGTAGGGGACAAGATGGCCTGACCTTGCCTGCGAAGGTGACTGGTGTTGTCGATGCCGATATTCGCCAGTTATGGGAAGCGATTATTGGGTTTTATAAGCTGCTTGGCAGTCATAGCGCTCGTTTTGAAGCGGCTGAGGTTTTAGATTGGCTGATGCTGCCACCCTTATTTGAGAGTTTTGGGTTGACCCATGAGCAAATGAGCCGTGGTTGTGATTTGTTGGTGGAAGCTGGATTTATCCGCGGGTTTGACGAGCTGCATCTAAAGCAGACCCTAGACGTCAATGACTATGATTATCGCTTTAGCTTCGCACAAGCGTTAGACAGACTGACTTTGGGTTTAATTATGCCAGAGGCGGGTCTGAGTGATTGTTTATACCCTTTGCATGAAGATGAATGGCCAAGTACAGCTGTACCTGAGATGAGCTTACCACTCGCGCAAGTGAGTCTAAATGATGCCATGATTGTAGAAGCGCTTTGTCGTATCTATGCTGGTTTGGTGGCAAGGCGTGATGACCATACACAAAAAATGAAGGCGGAAGATTGGCTAGATCAGATTGAGACCCAAGTTATCCATCGATACTTTGGCGATGTCGATCAAACGCGTACGATGCGCGCTATCTATAATGCGATGAATGGCTTTAAATCGAGCTTACGTGCCAATCGTCATTATAGACAATACTCTAGTGGTGATAGCAGTAGGGTAGAGGTGGAGCAAAGGCTGGCAGGGGTCGAGCAATTACCGCTAAAGCTGAGCTTTATGCTAGACAGTATCGAAGCTGAGCTTGAAAGCCAGCAAGTCAGTGCTGAGCCGACTGGTGTGATTACTTTTGGTCGATTTGGTGCACTACGGAACGTCCCTTTTGAGCTGGTGGTCATGCTCAATATGGATCTCTCTGAGTTTCCTGGACGCGACCGAGACAACCGATATGATTTGATGAAAGCGACCAATTCACGGCGCGGTGATAGAGTCAGCGAGGACGATGATAATGGGGCATTTTTGGATGCGCTACTATGTGCGCGTAGTGCATGCTGGATATTCTACAATGGTCAAAGCTTGACTGACACTCACGAGCATCTACCAGCGAATCCTGTGAGTGAACTATTACAGTTCTTACAAGGTGAGGTGCAGTGGCAGGTCAACTCGCTTGATACTTTGCCTGAAAGTATTGATTCAACGGCAGAAAGCTTTAAGCGTTATTTACCAAAGCTCATAAAGCAATGGCTGGTCACTGAGCATCCAGCACTACCTTTTCACAAGAGCTTGTTTGAAGCAGATATTGAAGGAGCTTCTGAGCAAAAGGCTGATACGTCCAATATCAATGTTGATCCAAGCAATACGTCTGATGATGTTAGCGATAGTAACCTTGATACTGCTGTAGCCGATGAGCTAGATAGGTTGCTAAATAAAGCCATGCGCAAAACCAAGCTGGCTCAGAAAAAACAATTTCCTCCAGCGCCGCTATGGCAGGCTGTGTTTGAGACACTACAGAAAAGAAGATCTAGCGAGCATCCACAACTGATTGGCTTACCCACAAAAACACAGTACGAAGCCATTGCTCAAATGCTGGGTCATCGCTTGGGTGAAATGGGGAACGTAAATCATCAAATCGTGTCTACATTAGCCAATATGCTGGGACTCGATACTTCTACTGCTGCTAATGATATGAGCGATAGGACTCAGGCGCTCACCCGAATGATGCGTGATACCGTATTTAATATTGGCGAGATAGATATTGAGGGTATGCTGGTGTATCAAGTGCGCCATCCTGCCAAAGCGTTTTTACGGTCTCAAAAAGTGCATGTGGTACAAGGTGAGGAAGCGATGGCGCATCAAGAGCCATTGTTTTTGGATCACCTGACAACTTATCAGATTAAAGATCATTTGATTAAAGAGCTGGCCGCCAATAAGCGTACTGACAATACGGTCCAGCAAGATAGCTCAACGTTGATGTATCAAAAAATTATACCAGCAGGGGTGGCGCGCCAAACCACGTTGCCCAATCAACAACAACAATTACAGCAGCAGTGCCTAGAGTTTGAAGAGCAGTTGATTACTAATGGTTTTGGTGAATGTGTCGTACCTAATATAAGTAGAACAGAGGATATGACAGCTTTGCATTTACTGACACCCACCGCAGAGCACCCCATTCAGATAGAGCTGGCAGCTATACTTAATCGTGTAAATAACGACGCAAACAGTCAAATAGACACAGACGCATGGCTTACATTACTGCCAAAATCTATCAAAATAAAAGGCCTAGTGCCGCTTTTGACGCCAAGGCTATCACCAATATCAGTATCATCAGATAACAATGATAAAAACGCTCATATTCAGGCAGGCATGACCTATGCCGAGCAATCACCTAAGCAGTGGTTAAATATACTGCCCAATTCTGCCAGTCCAAAACATCTCCTTAAGTTTTGGTTGTCCCATCTATACTGGCAAATAGCCAGATGCACCACGGCTGAGCAAGTGGCAGCAAATGATGGCATGAGTATTTGGCGCTTTAATAAATCCAGCTCAAAAGTAGATGCCTACAAAAATTTCATCGCATTTAAGCTAAGCCCAATCGTCTATGAGGATGCATTGATAGAACTAGTAAAGTGGGCGATTTTTGGCAATCTATCGGGTCAAACCCCCATCACATTACTGCCTGAGTATGCGCTCAATTATCTGGCTAAGTGCTCAAAATCGCAAGCAGATGATAATGAAAATAGCAATTATTGGCCAAAACGAGCAGACTTCTCAGATTGGCTAAGACCTAATTATAACTCAGACACGGTATACGATACTTGCTCGCAGCATGCCATTTGGCAATATGTACTGCGTGATCAAGATGCCTTTAGAGCCTTATCAGCAGCGTTGACCACCTTGGCGCAACCACTGTATAGGCCGATGTTTACCGCATTAGATGGGTTAGACAATTAGCTATAGCAGTTGTTTTTAGTTTTCTTTTTATCCTCTAGATTTTATAGATAATAATTAAAAGTATGCGCTTATATGACAGATTTTACTGACACAACCGATATTATTGAATCTACTGTACAACCAAATTTATCTGACGATCATCCAGATGTTTCGGGTGACTCAGGGGCTATAGTTGAGGAAAAAGAAGAAATAGCACCAGCGGTTGCAGTTGCATTAACGGGTCGACACCTTATCGAAGCCTCAGCAGGTACAGGTAAAACGTGGACGCTGACAGGCATTGTACTGCGCCTACTGATTGAGGCGCGGCGTGCGCCGGAACAAATTATTGCCACGACTTTTACGCGAGCCGCCGCTGCCGAGATGCGTCAGCGTATTCACGATCGTCTGGTGGATTTTTATCAGTTGCTACAATGGGTCAATAACTTAAGCGTAGATGCCAGTAATAAAGACCGCTTATATCCCAACCTATTGCAGGTACTGCCTGATAGTGACGATAACAATAACAACAAGGATAAACTAGAAAACAGTGATTCCAGTATCGAACCAATTGCTCAGACAGACGTTGATGAGTTCAATCAAGTTATTGACCATGACCATAAACATGCTCAGCAGGTGACTAGGAAAAAGCGCGCACAGGTAAAAAAAGCGCGTGAAGATTGGTTAAAAGAGCAAGCCAAACATGCACGCTTAAACGCTATTATGGACGATCCCATTAACCTACATTTAGTCGGTTATCTATTAGATCATGTGTATAGCTATCCGATGGCGGAGGCGATCCGGCGTACCGCATTAGTATTAACCACGTTGGATAAGCTGTTTGTCGGGACGCTCGATAGCTTGGCGCAAAAGTGGCTGACCGAGTACAGTAGTGAAACCGGTCATCAGCAAGGCATGGCAATCATTGAAGACAGCAGTATCGAGCAGGTTACGGACAGTATTATTCATGATGAGCTGCGCCAGTTTCAAAGCCGCTTACATCACGAACAGCCCAAACTGTATGCGCTTATGGATCAGCAAGGTAAGCTGACAGCAGTAGGTGATCATAAAAAATTCGTTTCTCGCTCGCTGAACTTTATTTCTGCGCCGATTGATGAGATTGTTGTGAGTGACTTTTCATTTGAGGGTTACGAGCGGCTTATAAATACTATTATTGAACGCAGCGATGAGCTTGATATTTTCTTCAAACCTGACGGTGAGTATTATGAAGTTCTAAAAGGACAGTTGCAAAACAATAGAGAGTCATGGCCTAAAATTATTCAAGCATTAGAAGATTTTGGCGCAGCTGCATATAGGGTTATATGCTCAAGTAAATATCCAGAAAGATTGATTCAAGCTTTTCTAAAAACTGACAATATTGGTAATCAGTTCCGTGTACCACAAGACGGTAAAAGAATTAATTTAATATTTAACGAGTTACAGATTGTTCGTGATTTCAAACGATATATCGAACAAAGCAAAAAGTTGGATGAATACATAATCACTATCCTAGCCAACCTTAACCGTCATATTGTACTTGCGGTACGTAATAGGTTGCCCGTTATCTTAGAGGAGCGAGGGGAGACCACCTTTAGTCTACAGATGGTGCGCTTGAACCAAGCATTAACAGGTCGGCAAGGCGATAAGCTAGCACGTTATATACGTCACCATTACCCCATTGCATTAATTGATGAGTCGCAAGATATCAATGGCGAGCAGGCCATTATGATCGAGAGCATTTATTTGCCAAAGCGTAAACGCAAACAGTCGGATAATGACAAGCAATCCACCACCAAAAAATCCAGCCATGAGTTTTTGCTACTGGTTGGTGATCCGAAGCAGGCGATCTATGGGTTCCGTGGCGGTGACGTGACCAACTATAATTATATGAAAGGGCAGTTTGACAAAAGTACCATTTGGACGCTCAACACCAACCGTCGCTCAAATGCAGGTGTGATTCATGCACTAAACTGCTGGTTTGGTATGCCGACAGCAACGACTGCTGAAAACAAGCTGGCACAGTTGGGCAGTGATATTTATTACCAGCATACGAGAGCTAGGAAAGAAAAAGAAGGTGAGGAAGCCAAGAGTAAACTATCTTGGTTTAGGGATTCAGACGCAAAAGATAGTAGCTTGGTGACAGACGTGCTTTCTGCTCAGCCAGTGAGTGTATTGCACCTGCCTAATGGTAAAGATGGTGAGCTTGATTATGATGAGTATGAAATCACCGCTCGTCATATTGCTAGCTTGCTCAGCAGTGGTCAAACATTAAAAGATAGGCCGATTCAGCCCAGTGACATCGGTGTGCTGGCACGAACCAAAAAAGATTTAAAGCAGGTTGAAGACGAGCTGGTAAAACTGGGCGTACCAACCTTGACTACCAGTGATGTCAGTATCTTCGAGACGATTATGGCAGAAGATGTCGCAGCGCTACTTAGTGCCATGCTCTATCCGTATCGCCATGACATGATCAATCGAGTGTTGACCAGCCATCTGTACGGTCTGAGCATCAAAGATGTCCAAGCTATGATGACAGATCATGAGTCAGGCGTGGCTGAGAGTGACGACAGACTTAATAGTATCAATCCAAATAGTAGCGATGTTCAAAATAGAGAACATAAAAAGAGCTATCAAGATTTTATTACGTATCTAAAAGAAGGCGCACAGCGTTGGCAGCATTTTGGTATTTTATCGGCGTTACACTATTTATTGGATAAAAGCCCCATACAGTCACAAGGCGTTTGGCAAGCACTGGCCGTTCATCCAAATGGTGATCGATATATCATGGATTTACGTCATGTGATGGACGTGTTGGCACAGTATGGCGTAGGCATGGGTGAGCATGAGCTGTTGGCTTGGTTTAGGCAGCACATAGAGGCCGCACCCAATAGTGACTGGGCGAAGCAGTATCCGCTACCCACAGAGTCTGGCGTGCAGCTCATGACCATTCATAAGTCAAAAGGACTTGAGTTTCCGATAGTCTATGTACTAGGTATGGGAGATGCCAGTAGGAAATCAGGTAATAATGAGAAGTATGGTCTATATTTATATAACGTCCAGCAAGCGCCTTCAGCGTTAGTGCAGCAATCCACAGAGGGTCAGTTTATAGGTAATCAGCGCCGCTTCTCACCATTGCAAGGCTCTGCTACGGTAGAGGACTATTATACTGATATCGAAACAAAAGAAGGCTTTGATGAGCTGCGCCGACTTGGTTATGTGGCATTTACGCGGGCTAGCGAACAACTTTATGTGGTGTTGCGAGATCCTAAGAAGAATACAAATCCTGAATTAAGGCCAGTATTTTATTGGTTTGACTCTGTAGATGCAAAATTTGAATTACCTGATAGGCTAAAAGGCACGGTAGGTATGCTCAGAGGTCATAAGGTTAATGATTTCTATGATAGTCATTATTCTAAAACAGTAACGTCAACAGATACCAAGCTTACCATCGAACCTACGACACAAGCGATTGAGTATGTTCCTTTTGCTGAGGTCATGAAAACGAGTTATTTTCATGGTTGGGCTAAGACCAGCTTTACGGCTTTGGCTCGTCAGCTAGACGAATCAACACAAGCGATGGCTGTTGTAGATGAGCGTATTGATGATGCGATAGATATTAATATGGCAGACGCTGCAATGTCGTTAGAACCTTATCCTAATAGTAGCCTTGACAGTAATACGTCTCTTGAAAAAATTAATGAGCTAAGTCTCAAGTCAGAAGAGGATATTCGCTTTACTTTCATAAAGGGTGCTAATGCAGGTACGTTTTTGCATGAGATATTTGAAAAAATTGACTTCACTAACAAACCGCAGTGGTCTGGCGTGATCGATAGAGCCGTCAGTAGTTATCAACTACCACTGGTGTACAGCAGTGCTGAACATCAAAGCCGTAGGTCACAGGTAAAGGGGGAAGGAGATCGTGACTCATTTGACTCTGAGTCGATAGATACGACAAAGCATGAGGCCTTGATTGCTTGGATTGAAGAAGTGCTGGGTACCCCGCTATTGGCCTCCAATCAACCCTTATATGCTTTGGATGCAAATCAGCGATTTGCCGAATTAGAATTCAATATGGGATTGTCAGAGCGCTTTAAAGCAGAAGATATCAGTAAACTGTTTCAACAGTATCTACCGGATGAGACAGACAAACATGTCCATCTTATGCCGCAAAATAGCGCGCACTTGTATCGTTACTTGCGCGGTGAAATCGACTTGGTTTATGAGTATGCTGGCAAGTATTATGTGGTCGATTATAAGAGTAATTTTCTAGGAAATAGCCTAGGCGATTATAATGAAACTACACTCAAAAAAGCCATGTCCAAAGCAGGATATTGGCTGCAGGCAGCAATTTACCAAGTAGCGCTGCATCGATTTCTTTCAATGAGAATCACTGATTATGTAGGCAATGAGGCTAAGTATTTAGGGGCGGTAGAATATGTCTTTTTACGAGGGGTATATAACCCTAACGCTCAAGCAGCTGCTACCGTATCACAAGAGGCTATTAAAACGAGCGAATTACCACATAACGGTCTTTATGGACTCGTGACTTGGGATATTCCAGTCGATTTTATCAAAGCTTTAGATGCGCTATTTGGTGTGCCTGATTAGTAGATCATACCTAACGACTATCATTAATCAAAGATTCTAAAAAGATCAAACAGGTCAAAATAGAGACAAATATATCATGAGCAATAATAATAAAAGCAGTACAGTAATTGGATTGCAAGAAAGCTGGGCCAGTAGTATCAGTGATTATATTTTGCTACGCCGTGGGCAAACGCGTATAGCGTACGACGCAACGTATGCAAAAGCGAATAATGAGAGCAAACAGGCCGATAAGAAAGAAGACGATTATTTATTTAACGCATTGTTCATGATGTTAGCGACTCATTTGGAAGAGGGGCATACCGTATTGACCATTGAGTCCTCTGAGAATGAAGCGGTATTGCAAGGTGAAATCAATAATGAGTCGGTCACATTATACACTTGGCAGCAACAGTTATTAGAGATGCTAGCAATGCCAATCTTTGCGCTCATAGATACCAAATCAAATACTCAACCAGAAGATCAATCTACCGCCGAAACATCGATATTTGTATTGCTAAACACATTATTTGATAAGCGGGATCAGCTATGGATGCAGTTGGCGCTGAGTAATCATGAAAAGGACATGCTAAACAAGCGTTTTGATACGATTGTGACGGTATTTCAGCTACTGAAAAATACCGATCTTACTTTTTTCATGAACCTAGTTAATAAGCATGCTTTATTTGCTGAGGTTAATGCTAACACCAATAGTAGCAGTGAAGAAAATAGCCTAAGCAATAATAACCAACCTATCATTTACAGCATAACTAACAGCCAAGATTCAAAAGAATCCATTACTTTTTGGCTACATCGCGCATGGCAGGCCGAATTTAATTTGGCAAAAAATATTAACAATATCTTGAATCAAAAAGTAAATCCTTTACCAATAACAATACCTGAAAGTCTTCACGAAAATCAAATAAAGGCAATTAATGTCGCTAATAACAACGCGTTTAGTATCATTACTGGTGGTCCAGGGACAGGCAAAACATACACCGTTGCTCAGTTAGTTATTGCACTGCAACAAGCGACAGAGAGTGGAGGGGAGGGTTCTGAAAATATTAGATTTAGTACGGATAGTGCGAGTCTAGCACTAGCCGCACCAACTGGTAAGGCCGCACAGCGTATGCAAGAGTCTTTACAGGCTGCTTTGGATACAGCGGGCATTGATTTGCAGCTGCAAGAAGCCAAAACCATTCACCGTTTGCTAGGTATTGGGCGGACGGGCAGACCTCGTTACAATGCCGATAATCCACTTGGCGAAGATATTATCATTGTTGATGAAGCGTCGATGCTAGGGGTTGAGTTGGCTAATTACTTGGTGAGTGCAGTGAAACCAGGAGCAAGGCTCATACTGTTAGGTGATGCTAACCAGTTGGCAGCAGTCGATGCAGGGGCGGTATTGGCGGATTTATGCCGCATACCATTGCTACAATCCATTCATGCAGAGCTGACTGAGAGTCGCCGATTTGGCGCGGACTCAGGTATTGGCAAGCTGGCTACCCAAATCAATAGAGCAGAGACGAACCCTCAAACTATTTGGCAATTATTAAGGCAAGACGATGCTTTGAGTTTCCAATACGTTAATACGTTGCAAGTAGACTCTGTGCCAAGCAATCAGATAAAAAATAGCCTAAGCAATGAAAAAACTGTCTCAAAAGTCTCCCAAAATTATAAAACATATATAAAAAAAGTTAAAAATTTACTGAGAAACCCGATAGAAAAATCTATGCCAGAATCAATAAAAAGCACTATTGCATCATTGATGGAAATATTTAGTGAGTTCAGAGTATTAACTGCTGGTCACAATGGTGAGTGGGGCGATCATTACATCAATAATTATCTCACCCAATGGCATCTTGCTGAGCTAAAGCTTCCATTAGGTCAAAATGCATGGTTCCACGGTCGCCCTATTATGATTTTGCAGAATAACTATGAATTGGGGTTATTTAATGGTGATATTGGTTTTTGCTTACAAACATCAGATGAACGAAATCAATTGGAAGTGTTTTTTGAAAATAAGACCCAAGGGATTGCGGTCAATCTACTCAACGAGGAGGTGGTTGCTACTGCGTACGCTATGACGATTCATAAGTCGCAGGGATCTGAATTTGATCATGTCGCAATTACGTTTGATGATAGTCATGCAAGATTATTAAGCAAGGAGCTTATTTATACAGCGGTGACTCGTGCCAAAAAACAAGTGACGATATACAGTACAAAACACGCTTTTGAGAAAGCTATCCAAACACCGACCGAAAGACATACAGGTTTAAGTTTGCAGTTTTAGTATTCATAATTGTTACTCTGAGCACAAAAAAAGCATCCTATTTGGATGCTTTTTTGAACTAAGATGTTATTAAATACTAAAATATCAGGTTTAAACTTTATCTTCTTTGATAGCGTAGATACCTGGTAGGTGACGCAAGTAACCATGGAAGTCCATACCACAGCCATAGACATAACGATCTGCGACATTAATACCGACGAAATCAACATCAAAATCGGCAACTTTGCGGTCATGCTGCTTGTTTAGCAGCACACAAGACTCGAGAGATAATGGTTTTTCTTTATTTAGCTCTTCGACAACAGCCTTTAGAGTGATGCCTTCGTCAAAAATATCATCAATCAACAAGACATGCTCGCCTTCGATACTCACATCAGGCTTGAATTTCCAATCAAGATCGTCAGTACCTTCATTGTCACGATAGCGTGTCGCATGGATATAGTGCATACGATGATAGAATGTCAGATGCGTCAATAGTTGACCAGCTGGAATTAATCCACCGTTCATGACAACCATCACAATTGGGTTCAGACCAGCGTAGTGTAGGTTGAGCTGAGCAGCCAAACGCTCATAAGCAGCCGCTACTTCTATACTGCTGATCAGGCACTCTGAGTTACGTAATGTTTTTTCGATTTCTTGATTGCTGATTTGGGTCATCGGGCGCACCTTTGGTGAAAAATGCCAAGTATTTTAACAAGTTTTGGTAAATTTTCCCAATGTTATATAACCACTTTATCAAAATTTAGCAATTACTCTGGTTTTTCAATGATAAATGGACGGTAATAATTCGCCAAACGATTGAGCGAGTCATCTGGTAGATCAGGTAGTAGCTTGTTAAGCGCCATATTCATTCCTTTATCAATCGCAGATTTGGCAACTGGCACTGATTTGCGTTTGATCATACCTAATTTTAACGTTTCAGCGTAGTGGCTGACGAAATGGGTTAATGTCGCGTCATTCATGGTTTTGAGCGCTGTTTTAAACTTGGCTCTATCTACGTGCTCTGGTGTGATAGCAGCAAAGCCTTCAACGATAGTTCTAGCATCTGTTTCTGACAATTTAAATCCAATACGTTTTACGCCTTCATTATCAATAAAAGTTGCCTGATCTCTCAAAAAGTGAAAGCTTGGCAGCACATCTTCGTTACTTTCTTTACCCAACAAGATATTGAGTAGGGTATCTGTGGCACGTTCAATGGTGGCAACAATCTTGCGCATGGCCGCTTGACGCTCAGGATTTGGAATAATTTCAACCAAACCCACAAGCAAATTATCTGTCAGATCTCGTGCAGTCTGATGTGTGAGCGCATCACGGTAAGGGTAATATTCTACTTGCTCATTTGAAGCAACGACTTGTTCGGCCTCGCTGATTAATGCTTTTAATTTATCTGAGGGTACGAATCCAAAATAATGTGCCATTATGCTTCCTTTAATTGTTATTTTTCATGCCTTACGAACGTTACATTTGTCGTGAAATCGGTTACCATTTAACCAGAATTTTTGACAAAGGCTCACCACAATATATGCTAATTAGCGATGTGCCTGAATAGTAAAGTTCCAGATTTTACCGATGAATACTAGTCTCGCAAGATTCCGACGATTTATACGATGACAGGTGAGAGGAGTCACTCACTGCACACTAATTTAGCATATTTTTTATATTTTGATTTAAAAAGCTTGAACTTATAAGACTACCTACTACCTGTCTAGGGAGAGATGAGATGAATAGTGCTATTGTACTTTTATTCGGTGTAGCTGCCATGCTTTGCGGCTACCTATTTTACTCAAAATTCATTGCCACTAAAATTTTAGCATTGGATAACAGCCGTCCCACGCCAGCGCATACGATGAAAGACGGGGTCGATTATGTTCCTACCAATAAATATGTACTATGGGGGCACCATTTTACCTCGGTGGCAGGCGCTGCACCGATTATTGGTCCTGCCATTGCCGTGATTTGGGGCTGGGTACCAGCCATCATTTGGGTGGTGCTCGGTACGATTTTTATGGCGGGTGTGCATGATATGTCGGCCATTTGGGCAAGTATGCGCAATCGAGGTCAGTCAATTGGCTCTATTGCTGGTACGGTCATGGGGACCCGTGTCCGTAGCTTGATGATGGTGGTTATTTTCTTATTACTATTGATGGTCAACGCGGTGTTTGGTGTTGCTATCGCTAACATGATGATCAAAACGCCATCTGCTGTATTGCCTGTTTGGGGCGCATTGGTGGTGGCCTTTGTCATTGGTCAGTGTATCTATCGCTACAAGATGAATCTGATTTGGGTCTCTCTTATCGGGGTCAGTGCTTTATACGGTCTGATCTATCTTGGCCCTATGTTCCCAATTGTGTTGCCTGAAACGGTCTTTGGCTTGCCTGATAATGCGGTTTGGATTCTCATTTTGTTTACTTATGCGGCAATTGCATCATTGTTGCCTGTCTGGATGCTGCTGCAACCGCGCGATTATATCAATGGCTTGCAGTTGTTCGTTGGCTTGATTCTATTGTACGCCGCGATTTTCATTGGTACGCCAAATATTGTCGCGCCAGCAGTAAACACAGCGCTGCCAGCTGGCACACCATCACTCATGCCATTGTTGTTTGTGACCATTGCTTGCGGTGCAATCTCAGGATTTCACGGATTGGTGGCGACAGGGACGACCTCTAAGCAGATTGACAAAGAAGAAGACGCACGTTTTGTTGGTTACTTTGGGGCGCTGGGCGAAGGTATGCTAGCACTTGGCGCGATTTTGGCAGCCACGGCAGGTTTTGCGACCCTTGGAGACTGGCAAGCGGTTTATCAAAAATTTGGCGACGGCTCTATTGGCGCGTTTATTGATGGCGGTGCAACCATTCTAAACGCTGGTGTCGGTATCGATATCGTGCTATCACAGACGATGCTTACAGTAATGGCAGCATTGTTTGCTGGTACCACGATGGATACTGGTGTACGCCTGCAACGCTATATTTTCCAAGAGTTTGGTGAGTTTTATAACTTGCCTGCATTGAACAAAGGCTTCGTTGCAACCCTGCTTGCTGTCGGCAGCTGCTTGCTATTAGCATTCGGCGCGGGCGGTATTGATGGTGCTGGTGGTATGATTATCTGGCCACTATTTGGTACGACTAACCAGCTAATGGCGGCGTTAACACTAATGATCGTAACGGTTATCTTGTTACGTAAAGGCAAACCAGTTTGGTACACTTTAGCGCCATTGTCGTTCTTGCTAGTCATGACGGTATTTGCACTACTTATTCAGCTCAAAACTTTCTTCACTGATGGCAATTGGCTGCTGATCATTATGGACATCATTATCTTGATCGCAACGATTTTGGTGACGTTTGAGAGTCTGTCGGTACTGCGTAAAGAGTGGTCAATACACAAAGGTAAAAGCGGTGACATTTAAACGCTAAACAGATTTGAGTGTCTATTACATCAAAACCTTCTATCAAATAAAAAGCGCTAGCAGCAATTGCTGGCGTTTTTTGTATCACATAGGCATGATAGGTAATAAGAAATAAGTAGGGTATAAGCGAATTATGGAAAATAAAAACACATCAAATGATATAGAAAACGCCCAACCACTAGAGAGTACTCAGCCATGGTGGCAACGATTTGTGGCAGGACTCAATGAGTTTTATCATGCACCTTATCGCCAAACGATGGCACGTGCTGCCCGTGATGAAGAAGATTTCTTTATGCTGCTGATGTTTGCTGAAAGCTTAGGCATTGATAATCCTGCCAGCTTTTATACCTTAGAGTTACAGCCGTTATTTTTAGAAAACTTTCACGAATGGCACACGCGCATGGGTATGGATAGATGCCCATTTGACCATGTTGGCTGCTGCTAATCGTTTATTTATGATTGAAAAATAAAAATAATATAAGAAATGAGATAAAAATATGGCATTACATCCTCTACATACATTAGTAGAACAACTAAAAGCACAACCGATTATATTTATCGGCGGTAAGGGCGGTGTGGGAAAAACCACTACTGCCGCCGCACTTGCCAGTTATTACGCAAGCCAGCAGCAAAAGACGCTGATTGTCTCAACCGATCCAGCACACAGCTTGGGCGACGTGTTGGATACACAGCTTAATAACGCAAAAACAGCAATATCACCTTATTTAGATGCCATTGAGTTAAATCCTGATGTAATCGTTGACGAGCACTTTTCTCAAGTTGAGCGTACGATTAAATCCTATGCCAATCCAGATATGATGCCCAAAATTCGTGAGCATCTGAGGCTATCAAAATCAGCACCCGGCGCCCAAGAAGCAGCGATGCTCGAGTCCATGTGTCAGCATCTCGTCTGCGCCGCAGATGCCAACTCTGATAAGAAATATGAACATATCATATTTGATACCGCGCCAACTGGCCATACATTGCGTTTGTTGGTATTGCCTGAGATGATGGGCGCGTGGACAGATGGATTATTGGCACAGCAAAGGCGGCAAGCCAAATTGCGCTCGGTGGCGAACCATTTAGACAGTCACAATCAAAAAAGCAGTCAAACGGATAGCGCTCAAAAGAACCATGTGGCCAATCCGTTTGCCGCAAAAAAGCCTGATCGCTGGGAGCAAGCGGTATCCGTGCTAGAAAAGCGCAAGCAGTTATTTCGTCAAGCAGGACTGCTGCTGCATGATCGTACACAAACGGCAATTGTGTTGGTTATGACGGCCGACGTGTTACCACTGGCTGAGACCAAACGCGCTGTCTCACAATTAGAGGACAGTAAACTGCCGCCAGCGGCGATAGTAGTCAATCAACTAATCAAACCGACGCAGGCGGATGCGTTTTGGCAGCATCGCGCCGAGCGCCAGCAACAGCTACTGCAAGATATTGAAAGCAGTTTTCCCAATTATTCGCTATACCCAATCTATTTGCAAAAAACAGACGTACGCGGTACAGATGCATTAAGTACCTTGCTAGAGGCTTCATGCTAGCTGGTCACTCAGACTCACGTGATTGTAATTTGCTCGCCAGCGACCACGCCATATCGGCACGTAATAGCTGAGCCTGCTCGGATTTACCGCTACTAAGCGATGACCACTGCGGTTTGCCGCGCGCTTTTTTGAGCTCGCTTGGTAGTTTGTGTGTCGGCCATGGCGTGACGGTATGGCCGTCGTCATCTAACGCTTGCTCAATATTGGTTTTTTCCCCTTTATATAGCAATTGCGTGGCATCAGTTGCTGCATGACCACGATGGCGCAGCGCGGTAAGCAAATCTATCGCGCGCGTGGCGAGTAAGGTTAGAGTGGCAGGATCGATATATAAGCGTTTTACCCCAGTGATTCTATCGGCAATACTACTGGTATTAGACAATAACCCGCCTGCGATACCGCCTATCGCTGCACCCAAGCCCAATGTCGTACCTAGCGCTGCTGCATCAATACCCAACCCTAACAGCGCGCCCGCTGCTGCGCCAGAAGTGGTACGGATACCATAGCTCTTGAGTAGCTCAGGGTCGAATGGATCTTGCTGATAGGCTTGTAATTCAAGTGGGGTGGCTGCAACGGCATTGTCATAAAACTTATAGAGGTTAAGTAAATTGTGCTGCATTGCACGCTCACTTTGTCTAACTGCTTCTTGCATTTGTTCTAATACAGGCATCGGGTCGTCATCTTCATTGATCTCGCGTACAAAAGAAGCGACATTCAATAAAAAGTCAGCAATAATAATATTGGCCTCATCATACAACTGCGCCCAATCTTCAGTCCGGCGCTGCATCAATTGCTCAAGCATCTCAGAATGAGTGAGCATAGTGGCTAGGTTTTGCCAAAGATGCATCTCATCTTCAAATTCAAAAGCAACGGAATCAAAACGTGTGGAAATATGTAGATTGCGTCTTGCCAGCATGGTTTGCCAATCATCAATATTGGCATTCTGACTGTCGGTAAAGTTAAAGACAGGCATCACCGGAATGGCAGCCCACGATAAAATCGCTAGCTCATCTTTATACTTGCCCAATACCGGCTCACGCGCATCGACGACATAAATGGCCATATCACTTGCCAGCAGCTGACGAATCACTTTTGCTTCTTGGCTATAATCATAGCTGTCTAGAACACCGCTATCTGCACCTTGAGCGATATCTGATGCCAAAAACTGCTGCAAACGCTCAATACCATCACGGCGACTGGCGGTGTTGTCCTCCAACCAGTCCATCAGCCCTGAAGCGTCCTCTAGGCCTGGTGTGTCGTATAGTGCTACTAGCACCTCACCCGTTTGGCTGTCTGTGAGTTTGGCTTGTTCCACATGACGCGTGGTGGCCGCTTCGTTTTTGACTTCACCAAAATAGACATCACGCAGTAACGTGCGCAATATGGAGGTCTTACCGGTATTGGTGTGTCCCACGACCGCCAATTTTAGCGCCTCACCACTGGCGATGGTTTTTTTTGTCACATTGGTGGTGGCTGGCGGTACTGATTCAGTTGATATAGATTGATTATCATGAGTTACCCTAGACTGGGCGGCCGTTTTTGACACTGTCGAATGCGAGGTCTTGGCGTTATTATTTGAGTCGCTGGGCAACGCCTTGTCTGCAAAAAGACCTGTAGGCGTGTGATGCTCGTGATTTTGGTTTTTATTGTCATTATTCATAGTCGCGTCTTATTGTTATTGATGATCAAACTTTAGCCATTTATTGTAAAACAAATCTGGTGGCATGTTGGTTCTGGATGCGTAGTGTCCATATCGTAAACTGTATTTTATGTATCCATGATACGCTATGAGATTGCTGTAGGTGGTCGCAGTAGTACCTTGATTTTTTTCTTAATACCCTTGGCACGAAAAAACCGCTGCCACATTCGGTAAAACACCCCAAATATCAGACCAACAATATTATCGTGACTGGTCTCACCAACAGCCCCATATTTGACGGGATTATTGACGGCGTCTTCTTCTACATAAGTGCCAAACCAACGATCAAAAATAATAAGAACGCCGCCATAATTTTGGTCAATATATTCACTATTGGTACCATGATGGGCGCGGTGATTGGATGGGGTGTCAAAGATATACTCAACCCATTTTGGAAATTTCACCACCGTCTCGGTATGAATAAAGAACTGATAAATCAAATCTAATGCATAAAAGAAAAATACCCAGATAGGATGCACACCCAATATCATCAGCGGGACGAAAAATAACCACCAACCTGTCACCGAGTACAGCAGGCTTTGGCGCATG
The DNA here is from genome assembly GCF_030454045.1 of Psychrobacter sp. Lineage (GTDB taxonomy): Bacteria > Pseudomonadota > Gammaproteobacteria > Pseudomonadales > Moraxellaceae > Psychrobacter. Next base: position 22,355 of record NZ_JAKDJE010000015.1, read on the forward strand.
GCGGTGGATAAATTCATCTTATCATCTGAATGGTGCACAACATGCGCTGACCAAAACCAATTCATGCGGTGTGAGGCACGGTGAAACCAGTAATAGCTGAACTCAACCGCGACAAATATGGGTATGGCCGTCAGCCATGTCACCTCAATAGTGAATAGTCGGTATTGATATAGCCACAAGCAAATAGGCAGCACAATAAGTGCTTGGACAATCAATTCAAATCCGAGATAAGAGCCGCCCAGGCTAAAATTGGTCATCGCACGGCGCCAGCTAAAGCTTTCATTTTTCCCACGCTTAGACTGATAAAACCACTCTGCCAAAAACAATAAGAAAAATGGGCCACCAGCCAGCGGTAACAGCCATTCTTGCCAGTGAGCAGGTAAGATACTTGCCAGCATTGGCTGCCATGACTCTGGTGCAGCGGTTAAGATACTTTGGTTTAACGCCTCTTTGTAATTATCCAATATCTGACCATACTCACCTGATGTTAAGAGGGTGTTGTCTGTTGACATATTTGGCTCCTAGCCACTATAAAACATCCTTGTTACCCAAGAGATAACTACTTTCTATATTACTGGTTTATTTCGTCCCTTTTATAAAAATAATTACTATTAAGTATCGCATTCAAAAACTTTAAGAATCAATATCTACCAAGCCAATTTTTCGCGCAGAGAGCGCTGTTTGCCACTGCTGATAGCGTACAGCTTGCTTATCCACTGGTTCATCCTCATGTGTCAAATCAGCATCACTAAGCAGCTGTACAATAAGACCATCTTTTGCATGAGCGGCGATTTGATCAAGTTTGCGTAGCGTACCTCGGTCAGGCAGCGCTTTGCTATGGATACCTAATAGGACTTGCACAGGGTGCTCGTCTAAGTAGTTTTTTAGCCGTGCCATATCATCACGGTCATCGACAATACCAAAATCCTCAACCTCACTTGATTGTTGAAAACCATGATGACTGCCATCAAGCCCTGACTGCCACCAGTTATCCTGATTTGAAGGATATTCAAGCAAGGCGACCAGTTTCTTGCCTGCACTTACCGCCGCTTTGGGCGCGACAGGTGCGGGTGCTTCCGTAAAGTCATCGGCATCAACCACCTGACGCTGCCAAAAATTTATGATCTTTTGGTAATACGGTTGCTTGATATCCAAGCGCATCTTTTTGCGGCGGAACATCAAGGCACAAAATACCCATGCTATCGCACGCGGGACAATACCGTACATCAGCAAGCTACCGACTAGCAATCCTGCCCACTGCCGCGCCACAGACAATGGCATCGCTTCTGTGACCAACCTGCTTTGTGCAATCGCTGTGCTGTCTGGCACATCAAAACCAACCATGCCTGGTAGCCAGCCGAGTATTTGCGTTAAGCTCACCAGCGCCTGATCAGAGAGTAGGGTCGACTCCCAGCTAAAGCTATACTGACGCACAACCAACAAGAATATAATCGCAAGCAGCATGCCAGTCAACGTCGCAAGCCATAACTGATGGCTAAACCGGCCCAAATACCAGCGCATACCGCTGTGCTGCAATTGGCGCTCATACAGATCGACGGCCGCCTTGGTCACATCGTCTTTACCGCGTATGAGATAGCTGGGACTGACAAAGCTGGCAAACCAACTGGGCGATTGCTGGTCTCGATTGATGAGTGTCATCACCAGCCAGCCACCAAGCATAATGGTATGAAAACCAAGCAAGCAAACCAATACATAAAAGAAGTTCACCACATTGGACTGCAATAGCGTGAACAATCCCAAAAACCCTGAGATACACCACACCACACTCATCACAATCACGAGGCCTTTTATGCGACCCTCAATCTTACCCAGTACCCGCGCAAGCGCCCCATTGCTATCAATGCGTGAGGCCCGTCGATGCAGCTTTTGGATAGGTGTGCCATCCTCGCTCTGTAGCTTTTCCGTGATCAGTAACGGGTCAGTGGCAAAGACGTGCTGATCAGTCTCTAAGGCACGTACCAGCTCGGTCAGTTGGTCTTGGGGTGATAGCATAAGGCGCTGATATCCGTATAAGAACGTCAATATAAGTAATGGAAAGCAAAAAATGCGGGTTTAATCGCTAAAAATTATTGTAGCGTATATAGAATGAGAATAATGTCTATTATTTTTATCATAGCAAACACTCGTAAAATCAGCCAAAATGAATAAACAAACCAACACGTGCTAAGAGCTGTATAAAAAGAGTGAGGGTAGCATATGAATAACGACATGAATAATAAAACCTATCTTATCATCGGCGGAACGGGCGGTATTGGTCAGGCCATGGTCAAGCAGCTGGTACAAGAGTCAGCGGCCGATCAAACTGACGGCGCATCTGCTAAAAGACATAGTACACAAGTATTCGCCACTTATCATCGCAGTGAGCCGAACTTTGAAGCAGAAAATCTACACTGGTTACCCATGAATATCAGTGATGAAGAAAGTATCCAAAAAGCGGCCGACACCATCAAGCAGACAATGGGTCATGTCGATTGGGTAATCAACTGCGTAGGATTATTACATACCAAGACTGCGCAGCCAGAAAAGGCCTTGAGGCAGATTGAAACGGAGTTCTTTTTACAGAACATGCAAATCAATGCACTAGCAAGCTTGCTGATAGCCAAGCATATCAAACCGTTGCTCGCCAAAGCTGAACGCAGCGCTGAGCATCCAGCTATTTTTGCGACCATATCAGCTCGTGTCGGTAGTATCACGGACAATCAACTTGGCGGCTGGTATAGTTATAGAATGAGCAAGGCGGCACTCAATATGGGGATGAAAAACTTGAGTATCGAATGGGGCCGATCACTCAAAGAGGTGTGCGTAGTCGTTATGCAACCGGGTACCGTGAATACCCAACTGTCCGCGCCGTTTCAAGGCAACGTCGCTGAAGGACATCTATTCTCGCCAGCGTATAGCGCCGAGTGTTTATTGGAAGTGCTATCAGGAATGACGGCTGCCCAATCAGGCAGTTTTGTCGATTGGGCAGGAGAGTCGATACCTTGGTAATGATACAAATGATAGGGTGGTTATCTTGTTAAAACACTAATAAGCCATAAATAAGTCCATAAACTCATTCACTGGCGTTTGCTCCAATTTTTCTTGATCGTCACACAGCTCAATGATTTGCTGACACCGACTGTCGATAAAGCGAGTAGCCAAGCTGGCTCGGAACTTTGCCTCAAGTATAGGAATGCCCTCGGCACGGCGGCGTTTATGACCGATAGGATACTCGATGGCGACTTTTTCTGTGCTACTACCATCTTTGAAGAATATTTGAATGGCATTGGCAATAGAGCGCTTACTGGGGTCATGGTAATCTTTTGAATACTGTGCGTCTTCTTCTACCACCATTTTTTCGCGTAGCTCATCGATTGATAAATGCTCTTCGTGATAGTCATCCTCATAGTTCTCCGCCATCAAATCGCCTGTCAATAGTGGCACAGCCACCATATATTGTAAGCAGTGATCCCGATCAGCTGGGTTAGCAAGCGCGCCCTCTTTTGAGATGATGCGAATTGCTGAATCATGCGTGGTTAGGACAATTTTTTCGATCTCATCAATTCGACCTCTCACATGTGGATGCAAAATAACCGCCGCTTCACAAGCAGTCTGCGCATGAAATTCAGCGGGAAAGCTGATTTTAAATAAGATGTTTTCCATCACATAACTGCCAAAGTCACGCTGAAAGGTAAATCGACGCTCGTCTTCAGGTTTGGTTGCAAGATCTTTATTGGTATGGCTAAACAGCACATCATAAAACCCCCATTGCGGTGCGGTTAGTGCGCCAGGGACACCCATTTCACCACGTGCGGTGATATCTACCAGACGTACCGCACGGCTGGTTGCATCACCTGCCGCCCATGATTTTCGGCTGCCCGCGTTGGGTGCATGACGATAGGTGCGCAGTGCCTGACCATCGACGATGGCTTGTGAGATCGCTGCCATGATGCGCTCGCGTGGCAGCTGATAGAGTTTGGCGACCACCGCAGTTGAGGCCAACTTTACCAAGAACACATGATCAAGACCCACACGGTTGAATGAGTTTTCGAGTGCCATGACGCCTTGGATCTCATGCGCCATGATCATCGCCTCAAGCACGGCCCTCATGGTCAGAGATGCTTGCCCTTGGCTGATATTTTTTTGACTGATATAGTCGGCGACCGCCAAGATGCCGCCCAAGTTATCAGACGGATGACCCCACTCAGCAGCGAGCCACGTATCATTATAGTCAAGCCAGCGCACCATACAGCCGATGTCAAAAGCGGCTTTAATGGGGTCTAGTCTATAGGAGGTGCCAGGGACGCGAGCGCCATGCGGCGTTATTTGATCAGGGCAATCAGGCCCCAAATGCTTGGTACACTCAGGGAAGCGCAGTGCCAGTAGTCCGCAGCCGATGGTATCCATGAGACAATGGCGTGCAGTACGCCATGCATCAGTGGGTTTTGGTGACTCGTTATCTATGGAATAATTGAGCACATAATCGGCGATTTTTTGGATTTCATCGTCATATTCTGGACGGATATTGCTCTCTACGGTGGCGTCATTTGTCGTGGACATAGTGGTTCCTCTTCCTTGAGTGTGCTAATTTTTCGCTTTGTTGACCCATGCTCGCAGTCATCCTTTTAAAGCGGTTATCATTCAAAAGTAGCATACTCAATATGGAACAACCAGACTGAATTGTGTTAAGAAGTAAAACTTTGTAGGCCGTTTAAATCATCAAATAGAGCAGACCTAAAATAAACAGCGCTGCTATAATAAACAGCAGGAAGCTTAAAACTTTGGTCGTGGTTGACGCAGTATCCACACTTTCTTTTCTTACTTTTTTTTTCTTAGCAACGTATAGCACCATCTTCACATGCTCGATATTATCTTCAAGATAATGCTCACCTTCAGGTACAAAACCCAAAGACTCATAAAAACTAAGCAGGTAGGCCTGTGCCGAGATAATAATCGGACGCTTTTTACCGTATTTTTTGCGGCAATGAGCAATAGCCTGAGTCATTATTTGGCGTGCTAGGCCGTCACCTCTGTGCTCTGATAACACAAGCACTCTACCGATGGCAGGCATGGCAGTGTGGTTGGTCTTGATCGTAGGGTCGGCGACCGATAGATTGGATTTTAGGGTGTTGAATTCAGGCGGGACAATGCGGCAATAGCCGACCAAGGCAGCGTTTTGATGGGCAATCAGATGCAAGCAGTCAAAGTCGACCTCATCCATATCTTGGTAGGCGCAGTTTTGTTCGACGACAAAAACCTGCGAGCGTGCTTTTAGGATATGGTAAAGGTCAACTGAGGTCAGCTCATCAAAGGTTTTGATAGAAAATTCACAATTCATAATGGTCTAGCTTCTGACGAGTTATTCAAAATATTTGGAGAATACTGCTGCGTTTTATTGTTCACGTATAAAATTACGTCTTTTATCACCAGTTTTTTCATGGCGGATATGAGCGTCTCCATGATTGCGTAATCGGGCTGTTCGTTTTTTACTGGCAAGGATATTATATCTTTTTGAATTTTTCTATTACTGATGCTATCTCCCCAAGAGTATTTATGTGACAAGCCTTTTTTGACGCAGGTTGCAAGATACAACTGATTTGATTTACTTTTTTCAGCATCTTTTAGATGTAAAATTAGATTGTGACTATCATTAGAATAAAAATCATGTTCTTGATAGGTCACTACAAAGGTTTTCCCACCAATAAACACGCAATTACCTGTATCTATATGCTGTTTATCGTAAGCAATATAGGTACTTACCGCATTGTTATCAGCACTGGCGCAAAGATACGGCGTAGTGCCACTATCTGCAATAATATCTCTTGATAAAATGCTTTTAGAGTTATTTACATCAAATATATCAGTGACTTTAAATTCTTTAAATTCTGCTTGCTCAAAATCAATTAATGCTTTTTGTTCTTTAGCTGTTAAAGTGTAGTCTTTAAGTCCTGTCGCCACAAGATAAGAGTTTAGCTTTGACATACGCTCAGCTTCAATATCAGCTATAAAACTATCCATAAATTCAAAATCTGGTTTATTATTTTTAACTGGTAGCTTTATTATTATTTTAATTAGCTTTGCAAGTGTAGGATAGTTTCCATAACCGTCAGAAAAACTGTTTTTAAGAGATTTATTAATAGCTGTTACGCCATATAAAGAAATCAAATTGCTCTCATCATTTTTTGCTTTTAACGAAAAAATATTTTGGCTTGCATACCATTCTTGCTTTCTAATTTGTGCAACAATAGCTCCAATCTGACTTACAGATATAATGTTTTTAGGATTAGGTTTAATATTCAACTCATTTACATAGCCTTTTATTCCATTATTCACCCTAGTTCTGCCTACAAATTCAATTAAACCTTTTTTTTTCTCCTTAATAATATCCAATTTACCTTCATCAAAGCTTTTGACAGTGCTGACCGTAAATAAATCACCAATTTTAAACTCACCCCACTCAACATTATCTAATTGCTCGTTAAGTGAGGTATCTACTTTCCCGGTGCATCATCCTCGTTTTGTTGCTTGATAATATTGCTCACTTCCCACGCTAGATAATCGCTGACCGTTTTTTTGAAGTCTTGCAAAGTAGGCTTAGTATCTATAGGAGCGGATTGATTCCAATCTGCACCATTATTGGGGTCAACTGTACCTTCATAATACTCTTGCTCAGTAAAGATATTGAGTTGGCTTTTACCAAAACGGACGAGGTTGACAAGCTCTTCATAACGCTCTTTTGCTTGATTGGTATCTTTTAAGTTATTGCTCGCCTTTTTACGATTGGTGCGCGTGTAACCATCGTTTGAGAAATCAATAAACTTGACTGGCTCATCTTTGTGATGCGGTTCATTGACTTTGAACACGTAGATATTAGTTTGTACGCTGGCTTTACCTATAAATATATCTATTGGCATTTTGATGCTGGCGATGAGCGTATGCTTGGCTAGTATCTTCTTTGTATAAGTTATAGCTTTACCTGAGCCTGCTGAGTTTTGAATAATGATAGCCGCGTAGCCCTTATTCATCATGCCAAGTGCACGCTCTACAAAGTTCATACCATTGCCATTTGCCGAGTAGGGCGGATTGAGTACAAACGCATCAGCAGGGAATTTGTCCTCGGTCTTACCAAAGCCATAATTACCATCAAAATCAGCTAATGAATCCATATTTAAGATATTGGAGCTACCGTCACCCATTAGGATCATATTAAGAATAGCGAGCATGTACACGCTTGATAATAATTCTAACCCTAGCAATTGTTCCGCTTTAATTACGATTTCTTTTTGCGCCAGCTCATCAGGTGAAGTAATAGTGCGCTTAGCGTCGTCTAGCATCTCGTTCATGGCAGCAACTAGTAGACCTGCTGAACCCGTAGCAAAATCCCACACATAAGAATCTTTATTGACGCGAGCCAGCTTGACCAATAGATTTGCTACATAAGACGGTGTAAGTACCACATCATTGAGCTTATCTTGTGAAAAACCAAGCCAGCCATACATCTCATTAAATAGCTTACCTGTAAAGTCAGTGGTTAAGCCAATTTTATAATATATGCCTAAGTCATCGACAATTTTAGTAAACACTCGCTTGAGCTGGCTTTCACCATTGATGACTTTATTAATATTTTCTGTGGTTAAAGTATTCTCTAATGTTCTAACAATCAGATCTTTCTTTTCCTTAGGTATCTTTTTTTCATTCAAAAAAGCCTTTATCTTTCTTAGGATGATGTCACCATCACGACTACCTTCTTCGATAGAAGACTTTAAATCAGACTTTTCAAGTGGAGTGACTTTTCCTGGTATGCCGAGCGTTGCGATGATTGAAGCTGCAACCAAATAAACGCGGTCATTTTCACCTAAGCCTTTTTCATTTTGATAAATATCATTATTAAGTCGGACTAAACTCGTATCAATCTCTTTTTCTCTTTGAGCCTTTAATTTATCAATTTCTACTTGCGATAGGGTCAGTGTTTTTACTTTTTCTATGAAACTATCAAAATTTTGCGGTGCTAAAAACGATAGATCCGAAAACTCTCCAACTTTTTGGCCTGCGCCAAGATTGCTTTTTGAGACATAGTAGACCCCAATTTCATGCTGTATCTCTCCACCTTCATCTTTATAGCCCGTCATACCAATAGCAATAATATCGGTGTAACTGGTATGATGTAATAAGGCGTTAGCATAATGTACTGCGCCATTCACTGCGAATGAGTTAATATTCTTAAAATTTGGCTGGTTTTTAGCAGTTTGATTTTCAACTTGACCGTCAGTGTTGAGTTTTTCTAGTTTCCCTTTATAACCTTTATACTCAATAAGTATTGGAAAATAATTCAAATTTTTATCTTGTAATAGCAGCTTAGCATCAGGACGATTTGCACCTGTTCCACCATTTTTAGTGAAGTAATCAGACAGCGCCTTTTCTATCTCAGTGTTTAAAAACTCTTGCTCTAATTTATAGTCTAATTTGTAGGTCTTGAGCCAACCATTCGCTAAATCTGCAATATTGGGTTCTATCGATTGTGCCATTACTCACTATTCCTTAATATGGATATAATCTTCTGATACTCTAAAGAGGGTATGTAAAAGCGCTCTATAATACTATTATTTCATTACTTATCAACTGTTGATGGTTTGGCTGATTTTGTCTAAATTTAAGCTATCAGACATGGCACTAAATATTTCAAAGTATTTGCCGCGTTGGGCATAAAGTACCTCATGTGTACCTGTCTCAACCACTTCGCCATTTTCTATGACCACCAGATCATCGGCATCGATGATTTGCGCGATATTGTGCGAGACCATAATCACGGTACGGTCTTTTTTGATCAGATCTAGGCTCTTTTTTACTTGTTGACTGGCGATAGCGTCGAGGCTGGCGGTCGGCTCATCCAAAAACACAATGGGCGGATCTTTTAAAAACATCCTTGCCAGCGCGATACGCTGCTGCTGACCGCCTGATAAAGATTTGGCCGTACTCTCGTAACCCTCTGCTAGCGACATGATTTGCTCGTGTATAGAGGCTTTTTTTGCAGCAACGATGATGTCATCGTTGCTGGCATTCATATCGCCGTAGCGGATATTTTCACTGATTGTCCCTGAAAAAATATGATTGCTCTGTAATACCAAGCCGATACGCTGACGCAGCTCATGGGTGTCACAATCGGTCAAATCATGCCCATCCAAGCATATCGTGCCAGCGTCTGGCGCGTAGAATTTAACCAATAGGTTGATGATAGTGCTTTTGCCAGCACCAGAGAGACCAACCAGTGCCGTGATACGGTTGGGCTTGATAGTGAAGCTAACGTCTTTGAGCGCTTGTGTGCCGTTTGGATAAGTGAAATCGACGTTTTTAAGTTCAATATGGCCTTTTAGGTTGTCGCTACTGATACCAGCGATGCTCTCAACTTGGCTGTCATCTTCTAAAATATCAAAAAACCCTTCGGCATAGGTCAATGCATTATTTATCTGGTCGTAGATGCGGTGTAATTGACGGATAGGGGCGGCAACGTTTTGGAACAGCATGACATGAAACAAAATCATACCAATGGTCATCTCACCTTGTAGGACAAAATAAGCGGTGAGCAAGATAATAACTACCACACCAATCTGCTCGATAAAGGTTTTGATGGCATCATAAACAAACCCAATACTGCGAATACGCAGCTGATTATCAGTCATTTCCTTTTGAATGGCTAAGTGCTTCTCAGCCTCAATGGACTCACGGACGAAGGATTTCACCACGCTGATCGAATTAATCAAAGAGATCACCAAACCGCTTTTGGCTTCTCGAAACCCACGCATCTGCCGACGAAAACCTTGTAGGCGCTTGGCTTGTTTTTGACTGATAAAAAAGTAAATGGGAATAATAATAAGACCGACCAAGCCTATCCAAAAATTGGTCGAAAACATAATGATAAGCGCCACGATCGCATTGGCAAACAGCGGTAGCATATCGATAAAAAAGTTCTGTACCAGACTGGTTAAGCTGCTAACCCCATAGTCAATACGGGTTTGCAACTTGCCACTGTCGTTTTCACTACTGGTATAAAATGCCATCCGATAGGTCAAGATGCGCTCAATGATTTTTTGCGATAAATCACGTGATAGACTGATACGAATCTTTTCGCCGAAGAAGCGTTGCCCAAACGAGATGAATATCGATAATATCTCTTTGGTTAAGAGTACCGCACTGATAATGGTCAGCATGCGCACGCCAGCTTCCCAAGGCTCAGCGAGGGTAGCGACTTCGGTCAAGGTATCAACGGCATAACGTAGTACAAAGGCATTAACTTGCGCGGTAAAGGAGCCTAGAGCAGTCAGCGCTAAGGTGGCGATGATAAGCAAGCGATAAGGCTTAGCAAATACCGCCAGTTTTTTGAGGATATCCCACAGCAGCGCCCGCCGTTCTTTTTTCTCGACTGGCGGTTTTTTGTCTAACTGTGCGCGGCGTGGTTGGGGAGATGTCGGCATAAAACTCTATCACAAATTAAAGCAAGCCATGACGACGCTTAAAACGCATCCGAAGGCACAAAAACTTCACCAACCATGATACGCCTTGCTGAACGACTCATCGACACTTTTTTGGCTTGCCAGCGCCCATCGACCAACTCAGTCTTACCACCGACGAGCAATGCCCCTGATGGATGACCAAAACGTACCTCTGTCAGCTCGCCACCACCAGCAGCTTTGTTAACAAGCGTGCCTTGCGTGGTCGCGGCAGCGGCAATAGCGACTGCTGCTGTCCCCATCATGGCGTGATGCAGTTGGCCCATACTCATGGCACGTACGACTAAATCAATCTCGCTTGCATCGACCGACTTACCACTAGAGGCCGTATAACTTTGTGCTGCACCTACCCAAGCGATTTTGGGAATATGCTGGCTAGTCTGTGCTTCAGAGATATCTTGGAACAATCCCATCGCTACGCCGCCTGTAGCACGGATTTTCTCAAGCTTGGCGAGTAGATCACCATCGCTATTGATGTCGCCTTGCAACTCAGTACCGGTAAAACCCAGATCTTCTGCGTTCATAAATATGGTCGGGATACCAGCGCTGATAAAGGTGGCTTTGACGCTGTCAGAATTTAGACCACAGCCCGTCACATCGAAATCATCGACCAAGTTACCAGTAGGGAACATGTCGCTGGTGGCATCTACAGGATCGATAAACTCAATTTTGACTTCAGCCGCTGGGAAGGTCACACCGTCTAATTCAAAGTCGCCCGTCTCTTGAACCTGTACTTTGTCATTTGCATCTTTATAGAGGGGCACATGGGCAATAATCGTTTTACCGATATTTTCTTGCCAAATGCGTACTTCACAAATGCCGCTATCTGCATGCTCATCGATGCTATTAGCAATCTTGTCGGCAGCGACTAGTCCCATATTAATGGCACAGGCACCAACGGCTGCAGTTAAGTTGCCACAATTGCCCGCCCAGTCAATCATGGGCTTTGCGATATTAACTTGGCCAAACAGATAATTCACATCGTGATTGGATCTGTCTGAGGCCGATAAGATAACGGTCTTTGAGGTACTAGAGCTGCCATTGCCGAGACCGTCAATTTGCTTACCATAAGGATCAGGGCTACCGATGACCCGTAGCAGAAACTTATCACGTGACTCGCCAGCAACTTGGCAACGCTCAGGTAAATCAGACAATTTAAAGAATGTGCCTTTTGAAGTGCCGCCACGCATATAGGTAGCGGGGACGGATATTTGCGGGGCGAAAGAAGCTTTTGATTGAGAGTTGGTTTGGGTCACTGTATTGAGTCCTTTTTATATTATTATAAGATTGGGTATGGCGTCATCAGCAAGTAAACACGAACGACTAAGAACGCTCATTAATAATGATAGCGACAAGAGATAATCGTCAGATAGTTATCATCGACGGCATATACCAAACGATTGGCGTCGTCGATACGTCTTGACCAAAATCCGGATAGGTTTTCTTTTAGGGGTTCAGGTTTGCCAATGCCTTCAAACGGATTACGCTTACATTCGGTGATGAGTTTGTTAATACGCTTGAGTGTCTTCTTATCTTGTGTTTGCCAGTACAGATAGTCTTTCCACGCAGCGTCTGTCCATGCTAGTTGTTCACTCATTGTTAGACCCTTTGCCTTTGGATGGATTACAGTCTTTGAGCTCAAGCACTTTCAATATCGCTATCCGTATGTTCATTATTATCGCTGCTACCATCACCTTTATCACTATCTTCTGCCGTATCAATTAGCTCACGCGTAACCGTTTTGCCAGCTTTATATTGGGCAATAGAGTCCGCTAAGTGCGCTGCATTGGCAGGAGATTTTAGCAAATAGACGGTTTCCATCAGGCTATTGTAGTAATCAAGCGACATAACGACGGCATCATCGGCATCACGGCGGGTCACGATAGTGGCGTTGGCATCATCGTTTACCGTGTCTAGAACAGACTTTAGGTGCTTTCTGGCTTCTGAAAAACTAACGACTCTCATGGCTTACTCCTTTCATGACATTATGTATGACTTGTACAATATATAGTACATATTACGCCATTGGTTAAGTAAACTCAATATTTAGCTACTATCTAGTACTTAGGAGTAAGTGATAAAACTCAGTGTATAGAACGTAAAAGCAAATAAAAGCCGATGTCATATAAGGCTATACAACATCGGCGAATTTTGTACTCTGCTATTTATCACGTTAAAACCTACAGGATAGCCTTAGACAATATCAAGCGTACCTTCGATAAACTCTTTGGCAAAGCGTTGTAGCATACCGCCAGCATTGTACATTTTTACTTCATCAGCCGTATCTAAGCGGCAGATAATAGGTGTCTCAGTGGTACTACCATCGGCACGATGAATGATTAAAGTCATCAACCCGCCAGCCGAGACTTCACCTGTGACATCAAAGGTTTCTGTACCATCGATATTTAACGTATGGCGAGTCGTGCCTTCCTCAAACTGTAAAGGTAGCGCGCCCATGCCAACTAAGTTTTGACGATGAATACGCTCAAAGTCTTCAGCGACAACCGCTTCCACACCAGCGAGACGGACGCCTTTGGCCGCCCAGTCACGGCTTGAGCCTTGACCATAGCCATCACCTGCGATGATGATCAGCGGCTGCTCACGGTTCATGTAGGTCTCAATCGCCTCCCACATACGCATGACTTGACCTTCTGGCTCAACACGCGCCAGTGAGCCTTGGATAACTTCACCATCTTCATCGCGTACCATCTCGTTCAATAGTTTAGGGTTGGCAAAGGTGGCACGTTGCGCGGTTAAATGGTCGCCGCGATGGGTCGCGTATGAGTTATAGTCTTCGGCAGGCAAGCCCATAGTGTCCAAATACTCGCCAGCTGCGGACGTACCAAGAATAGCATTTGATGGCGACATATGATCGGTTGTGATGTTATCACCTAATACGGCAAGCGGACGCATACCTTTTAGTTTGTTCATCGCTGCCATTTGACCTTCCCAATACGGCGGACGGCGAATATACGTGGTCATTTCACGCCAGTCGTACAATGGGCTTAACGCCTTGCCCGTATCCTTTTTGGCTTCATCAAACATTGGGATATATACGGCATTAAACTGCTCAGGCTTAACAGCAGAAGCAACAATGGCATCCACTTCTTCATCATCAAACCAGATGTCTTTTAGATACACATCATTGCCGTCTTGGTCTTTGCCCAATGAGTCTTTTTCGATATCAAAACGAATGTTACCAGCGATGGCATAAGCGATAACCAGTGGCGGCGATGCCAAAAATGCTTGCTTGGCATACGGATGGATACGACCATCAAAGTTACGGTTACCTGATAGCACTGCCGTAGTGAACAAATCATTGTCGATGATTTCTTTTTCGATGTCAGGATCAAGTGCACCGCTCATGCCGTTACACGTCGTACAGGCAAAGCCAACCACGTCAAAGCCAATCTCTTGCAACTCTGGCATCAGGCCTGCTTCTTCTAAGTACATCTTGACCGTTTTTGATCCGGGTGCGAGTGATGACTTAACCCACGGTTTACGCAATAGTCCTTTGGCATTCGCGTTACGGGCGACAAGACCTGCGGCAACCATGTTGCGAGGGTTTGAGGTATTGGTACAGCTGGTAATCGCCGCGATAATCACTGCGCCATCTGGCATGAGACCATCTTTTGGTTCAGGGAGTTTTTGATCAGGCGCGTGGGCGATGCCTTTGGCCACCAAATCATCAGTAGATACACGCGCATGGGGACGCGACGGGCCTGCCATGTTACGACCGACTGATGATAAATCAAACTCAAGGACGCGTGCATATTCGGCTTTTTCCATGCCATCAGCCCATAGACCTGTCTGCTTAGCATACTGCTCAACCAGTTTAATCTGTTCCTCAGAACGACCCGTCAGACGCAGATAGTCAATGGTTTGCTCATCGATATAGAACATCGCAGCAGTGGCGCCATATTCAGGCGTCATGTTTGAGATAGAGGCGCGGTCACCGACACTTAGCTGGCGTGCACCGTCACCGAAGAATTCGATATAAGTAGAGACCACGCCTGCATCACGTAAGAACTCAGTCATCGCCAGTACGAGATCCGTACCAGTGATGCCTTTTTGCAGTTTGCCTGTTAATTTAACACCCACATAATCAGGCAGGCGCATATAAGAAGGGTTACCCAGCATCACGCTTTCGGCTTCTAGACCGCCAACACCGATTGAGATAACGCCTAGCGCATCCACCATCGGCGTGTGACTATCCGTACCGACCAACGTATCGGCAAACGCGACTTCTTCACCCGCTTTATTGTGTACGACTTGTACGACAGGTGACATTTTCTCTAGGTTAATCTGATGCATGATGCCGTTACCCGGTGGTACGACGTTGACATTGTCAAAGGCATACTGGCACCAGTTGATAAAGTGAAAACGGTCATCGTTGCGGCGCTCTTCAATCGCGCGGTTTTTCTCAAAGGCGTCGTCTTCGAAGCCTGCGTGCTCAACGGCCAATGAATGGTCAACAATAAGCTGAGTCGGCACGATAGGGTTTACTTTAGAAGGATCACCGCCTTGCTCAGCAATGGCATCACGCAAGCCTGCCAAATCAACAAAGGCCGTCTGACCCAAGATATCATGACAAACGACGCGGGCAGGGTACCACGGAAAATCAAGATCTTGCTTGCCTTCGATATGCTGCTTTAGTGCTGCCGTTAAATCCTCTGGTGGGCAACGGCGTACGAGGTTTTCACACAATACTTTTGAGCAAAATGGTAGCTTGTCATAAGCACCTTCCTCGATACGCTCGACCGCTTCGCGGGTGTCAAAGTAGTAAAGGTCAGTATCAGGAAGCTGTTTTTTGAATTCGTCATTCATGGGTTGTACGAGGGCGTTGTCCATAAGTCACCTTTGGCGGTTGGCTAATTATAATAAGTAGTTAAACGTCGATATTAGATAAAAATTCATTCCTTTAGCAAAATCATCGTTCGTTATTGCAGGCTTTGCTAAAGAATCGATATTGAAAGTTAAGATGGCATGATCTATAAAAAAAATAGCGTATGACGATCAAACCTAAAAATATAATAGCTAGGCTCAATCGACATACCTGTATCAGCTAGCACTGCCGCTAGCTGATAATAAGTACGTAACAATAGCTACTTAAAAGAAATCAACTTAACGCGCACTCATCTCTGGTACTGGACGCAGCTCTTCACCGGTATATTCAGCACTTGGGCGAATGATACGGTTGTTAGCACGTTGCTCAAACACGTGAGCGGCCCAGCCAGTCAAGCGTGAGCAGACAAAGATAGGTGTGAATAGTTTGGTCGGGATACCCATAAAGTGATAGGCTGACGCATGGAAAAAATCAGCATTGGCAAACAATTTTTTCTCGCGCCACATCACGTCTTCAACACGCACAGATACAGGGTAGAGCACCTCGTCACCAACATCAGCAGCCAGTTTTTCAGACCACTGTTTGATGACGACGTTACGTGGATCTGATTCGCTATAGATGGCATGACCAAAGCCCATGATTTTATCTTTACGTGCCAGCATGGCCATCATCTCTGTCTCGGCTTCGTCAGCTGAGCTAAAGCCCTCAATCATATCCATCGCCGCTTCATTCGCGCCGCCATGCAATGGACCACGTAGTGAACCGATTGCGCCAGTGATACAAGAATGGATGTCAGATAAAGTAGACGCACAGACACGCGCAGTAAAGGTTGATGCGTTGAACTCATGCTCTGCATAAAGGATAAGCGACACGTTCATGACCTTTTCGTGTAGCTCGTTTGGCTTTTCGCCTTTGAGCAGATGCAAGAAATGACCGCCGATGGTCGCATCATCCGTCTCAGTCTCGATACGCACGTTGTCATGGCTAAAGCGATACCAGTAGTTAATGATAGATGGGAAAGCTGCCAGCATACGGTCGGTTTTATCGTTTTGCTCAGCGAAGTCCGTTTCGCTCTCAAGGTTGCCAAGCATAGAGCAGCCTGTACGTAACACATCCATTGGATGCGCCTCGCTTGGGATACGTTCAAGCACGTCTTTTAATGCTTGTGGTAGGCCGCGAAGGCTTTTGAGCTTGCCCTGATAAGCATCAAGCTCGCTTTGCGTAGGTAAATTACCGTATAGCAGTAAATACGCGACTTCTTCAAAGATGCATTTATCCGCCAGCTCTGATACATCATAGCCGCGATAGGTCAGACCAGAGCCCGATTTGCCAACGGTTGATAATGCTGTCTTGCCAGCAACTTGTCCGCGAAGTCCTGCGCCTGACAATACTTTTGTTGATTGGTTTTGTGCTGCCATGTTTACATTCCTTTTGTGGGTAGCGTTTTATAAGTTATTACAGTGAAAAATGCTGCTTATTATGGTTATTTATTATCTGCAAACAGCTTGTCTAAGGTTTGCTCAAACTCGTGATAGTTTAAGAAATCATAAAGCTCCATGCGTGTCTGCATGGTATCGACGACTTTTTCTTGCGTGCCGTCATCTAATAGATGTTGATAGACATTCAGTGCCGCTTTATTCATGGCGCGAAAGGCAGACAGCGGGTAGAGCACCATATCAACGCCCACACCATGCAGCTGATCAGTAGTGTACAGATCAGTCTGACCAAATTCGGTCATGTTAGCGAGCAATGGAATATCGAGTACGTCGGTAAACTTGTGGTACATCTCGATATCGGTCAGCGCTTCTGCAAAAATCATGTCTGCGCCCGCTTCTTGGAAAGCAACGGCACGCTCGACAGCAGCATCTAAGCCTTCGACCGATAGCGCATCAGTACGAGCCATCACCACAAAATCAGGATCTGTTTTGGCATCCAATGCCGCTTTTAGGCGATCGACCATTTCTGAGATACTGACGATTTCTTTGTTAGGACGATGACCACAGCGCTTTTGCGCCACTTGGTCTTCGATGTGTACCGCTGCCACGCCTGCCTTTTCCATTTTTCTGATAGTTTGGGCAATGTTAAACGCGCCGCCAAAACCCGTATCGATATCAACCAATAATGGCGTATCGACTGCATCCGTAATACGGCGAGCGTCTTCTAGCACATTATCAAGGCTGGTCATACCCAAGTCAGGCAAACCAAATGACGCGTTTGCCACGCCGCCACCAGAGAGATACAGCGCTTGGTGACCGACTTGGGTCGCCATCATCGCGGTATAGGCGTTGATCGCGCCTGCAATTTGTAGTGGCTGGTTATTATCATTTTTTTGTTTAAGCGCACTGCGAAAGCGTGCACCTGCTGAGAGTGAGGTCATGTGAGTATCCTTTCATGAGCTTGTATGGATAGAAAATAATCTTATTGTTGTCACTGATTATACCCAATTATCCACGTCTGCAAAGGTTGGCTTGTAGATTATTATTTATTAAATTTAATGATTAATTGTAGTTAATTTAATAGTATTCATAAAATGAATAGCATTATGTATTTTTTAACATTTGGCTAGAGTAAGTATTCATATTACTCAAATTGCCAAATTTTTATACGGTATATTTTTACATTTAGTTACAATTACAATAGATACATGGCTCTACAAATTTCCCTGTTCCACCAAAAAGCCCTAACAGCTGAGCTATTAGGGCTTTATTTATCATGAGCTTAAAAAAGACTAAATTTAAGCAAATAAACCTGCCAAATTGGCTAAGAACAATAAAGCAAATCCTGCCAAGAATACCAAGCCTGCGATAGACAGAGCGTTCATACCTGCTGACAGTTTTTTATGTTTCTTAACCAATGAGTAGTTTAACCAACCAAAAATAGGCGCAGAAACAAACGCGGATATCATGGCAAACTTAAGCATCGCGCCCAATTGTCCCGTGAAGAACGTAATAATCACCAGCCCGCCACCGATAGCGTATGTCGTCCAAAAAGCGATTTGCTTTTTATTGATTTCGCTTTCACCTTTTAGCAAACGCCAGCACTCAGCATTAGCGCGTCCATAGCCGTCAGCACAGGTGATTGTCGTGCCAAACATACACATGAAGGCGACGAAGGCCACCAGCAATCGTGACCATTCACCGATGGTTGTCGTATACATATTGATTAACTGGTTGATATAAGCACCGCCGACCAACTCAATCTCTTGCCCTGAACCATACTGGACAAACACACCAAGCGATAAGAAAAACAAGGCTAGAATCGCTGAAACGGCATAACCAACGTTGAAGTCGAGCAAGCCTTGCTTGTGTGTGGTGTGATCAGCTTTGACTTTGGCAGAGGTCCACATAGAAGTAATTGCGGCAAACTCAATCGGTGCTGGCATCCAGCCCATCAATGCGACGATGAAACCTAATGTCGCTAGGTTCCAAGGAGACACAGCAATAAAATCTGCTGCCATAACCGTGGGCTTGCCAGCAGCAATCACGACCGCAGCAACGGTGGCTGCCGTCAAGGCAATCATAATCCACTTAGTCACGCCATCGAGCAATTTATAATGACCAGCGATCAAAAAGAACCAAGAGACGGCCACGATAATCATCGACAGCACCATCGTCGATAACTCAAGAGAGGCGGGTAGCATAAAGCCCAAAATCACCGCTGCAATTAGCGATACCGCACCCGTACTGATGACCGCTGATAAGATAGAGAGGATAAAATATACCCAAAGATACACCTTTGAGCGTTTGGCGTAGCCTGCAATCAAGCTCTCACCCGTATCGTAAACGTAGTCGGTTGCAAAGCGAAAAAATGGATATTTAAAAACGTTGGCTAAAACAATCATAATCGCCAACTGCCAGCCATATATAGCACCAGCCTGCGTCGATGAAATCAGATGCGAGCCACCGATTGCAGCGGTCGCCATCAAAATACCTGGGCCAAAGATACGCCAACTAAAGCCTTCTTGCTGTTCAGTAACGATATCGTCAGTGGTACTTGGGTTGTTGAGTGGTTGTGTGGACATGAATACCTCGAAATGGTTAAAACGGCAAATCATCACTTACCTGTGTCAGTTTGCCAGTGATCATTAGACAATCGCTTTATACATGCTTTTTTATAAAACGATTAGTCTTGTATCGACTTTAGCACACCAATACGATTCAGGAGAATGATTATTCTATTTATTAACAGTGATAGTTATTACTATTTGTTTGCATTGCCATTCTTTTTGGTTAGCATATTAATCTGATAATATCAAGTATTAGGGCAGATTATTTTTGGCGTTTCTTTATAACACAATATCCACGCAATATCTGGTCATTTAAGGACGTTACACAAATTTTTGTCGCCGGTAGGTGATGCCTCGTTCTTCATAGACCTGATAGATAGCATTCAATAACTCAGAGATACTTGGATGCACAAAATCTTTGAGAGTATGCAAATAAATAGGAGAGGTGACGTTTTCGTGTACCAAACGCTGATAGCTGATTTGTTCTGTACGTACTGTGGTTAAGCTGGCAGGTACAAGCGTGATACCTTCGCCCGCAGCGACTAAGCCTAGAGCTACTTGCAAGTCACTCACCGTGGTAGTCATAAAGGGTGAGATACCGTATTGTGCAAACAAATGTAACAATGGCTCCGTAATCGGCTCGCTAAGTGCAGATTTTTTATTGGTGACACGTCTGGTTTTTGTATTAGTTTCCTGCTTTGCTTTGATGGACTCTGATGTTGGTAGTGTGGTGGCAATCGGCAAATGCGTTTGATGGTATAAAATCAAGCGATTATTTGCCAAATCTATCAATCGCTGCTCCTTTACATGGGCAAGAGGATGCGACTTTGGTAAGGCCACCACGTAGCGCTCATGACGCAGTAATATTTGTTGAATCCATGGATCTTGATGGGCAAAACGCCCAAAACCGATATCAATCTCACCAGATTTGAGTGCCTCCATTTGCTGATAAGAGCTGATATCTTTGAGGTTGACCTCTATATCAGAATTGGACTGCTTGAGCATGGCGATGATTTCAGGGAGTAACCCATATAATACTGACGGCACAAAGCCGATGTTTAGCGCACTACTTGGCGTTGATAAACGCTGGGTCATACTCGTGACGGTCTCGATTTCTGTCAGTATGGTGCTTATCTTATCGTAAAAAAATTCGCCCGCTTCAGTCAGATGTAACGGCCTGTGGTAACGATCGATAAGCACGACATCCATATCGGTCTCAAGCTGTTTAAGCAGGCGGCTCAAACTTGGCTGTGACAGTCCTGTCTTTTCTGCGGCTGCACTAAAGCTGCGCAAATTCGCGACAGCAATAAATGCATTAAGCTGTTTTAAATCCATGTTATTAAGCCTGTTATGGTATATGTTGTCTCTATACAAGCCGTTTTTAATAAGCTTCTACCTCACTACTTAACTTAAGACGAGCTGCGCAAATATTAGCGACCTAAAATAAATTGTGCTTGAAGATAGGGGAGTGAGCAACTATATTGGGGACTAGTGATGCTGTTACATTTTAGCAATAAAAATCACAACTTCATTTTATCAGTCATTTACTGTCAGTAGCATAAACTGGCTTGGTTTTATTTTATGAACGACGAAAAAAAAGACATCGGTACTGATTTTGACGAAGAGTTGTCTCAACTCGTTCAGAAAAAATCGCGTAAGCGTGTCAAAAACAATATTTACGAACGTTTTATCAGTCGAGTCCAAAGCGCTGAAAATGATACCCAAAATGATAATGATGATTCAACATCCTTAAAAACGGCCAGTAAGTTACCTGCTTTTGAGCCTCTAAGCGTAGAAGAGTTGCAACTATTCGAAGATGAAAATAACGATAAAGAGCCAAGATTAGAGTTTGCCGACATCGGCACAACAAACGCTACTTTTGATTTTTCAGGTCAAAATGCATCGACACAAAACAAGGTGTCAGATACACGAATGGATAATTATGCTGGTGTTGACCATAACTTAAATAGTGATTTAAGTAAGAATAATGAAGAAAAAAAGCCATCTTCTGTCGTTCTCGATCAAGCGATGCCTTTATCTAACACAACGATCGATGACCCTTTAGATACTAAATCCAACCCATTGGAACCAGATCATAGGGATGCTATAAAACCACAAAAGAAAGCGGCCAGTAGTAAAAAACCGCTCATTATTGGTATGATTTTTGGTTTACTACTTATTGCTATTGTCGTACTTGCCCTTATTTTTACAGGATTTTTATCGACTTCTATTTCTGATACTACTGTTAGCAATGATAGTGGCTTAAATGAGACAGCGCCTGCGGCTACCACTAGCACGCCAGTGGTCGGCGCCGAACCTGTAGTGAATAGCGATGACGATCCATTACCTAATGACGCCAATACGGTCGAGGAGCCGTTAGTGTCAGCACAATCGATTAATGCAGACAATAGCGAACAAAACGTGCCCGCAGCTGAAGTTGAGCCTATAGAACCCTCTCCAGCTCCAGAGAGTGATGCTGCCATTACCTATGAAGACTTTAGGCAAGAGTCACAAACCACGTTGTATCGTGAGACTAACGATTAGAATAGTTAGGTTTAGGCGCATTTTAATTAAAGCAGAGACATATAGTACCTTATACCGTGCCACGGAAAAATAATAGGCGACGGTACATTTTTTTATCACCATCGTGCTGGCAAGCACACTGAAATAACTATGACAGTAGCAATCTATCAGAATATTCTCGTTGGTTGGTCAGTCGTATCGTCTCTTACCCCGTATTACGTAAACCCGCTGCCAGTGCGTTAATACTACGGATTAATGGGTCTTCTACATTGAGATCGCCATCTTTATGGTTATCTGTCGTATCTTCATTTTGTTGTCTAGCACGCTTCAACAGCTCAATCTGTATATAGTTAATCGGGTCTAGATAAGCGTCTCGCCACTGCAGAGATGCCGCAAGGTTTCGCTGACCAGATAAAAGCGTTTCTTGATCTAGCAAAGAATTCAGACCGGAAGAAGTCAGCTCATGCTCATCGAGCACCTCACTCATGATCTGTTCGCGTAGCGCCTCGTCATCACACAACTGGCTATATGCTTGTGCAATATTCATCTCAGATTTGGTGAAAGCCATCTCAATATTACTGATAAAGACACTAAAAAATGGCCAGCGCGCATTCATCTCTTTCATCAAAATCTCGTTGTCTCTGACACTATGCAGAGCACTACCAACGCCATACCAAGCAGGTAGGGTAAAGCGTGCTAACGACCAGCCAAATACCCAAGGAATCGCTCGCAATGTGGTTTTACTTGGCAAGCCTTTTTTGCGATGGGCAGGACGTGAGCCAATGTTCAGTAAAGAGATTTCTTGTACTGGGGTCACTTGTGAGTAGAATTTATAAAACCCTTCTGTATGATCGGTCAGCTCTCGATAACGTTGTTCGCCTGCTTCTGCTAACCGTGCAAACAAGGCTTCATACTCTGGCAACTCAGTCGGTTGCACGACAAATCTTGTCGAGCAGGCTTTGAGTGTACCCGTGATTGCCATGGTCAGCTCAAACACGGCAGTATCCGTATTGGCATATTTGGCATAAAGCACTTCGCCTTGTTCGGTCACTTTAATCTGACCATGTAACGTGCCAGCCGGCTGTGCCGCAATGGCTTTGTGCGTTGAGCCGCCGCCACGACTCACCGAACCGCCGCGTCCGTGGAATAATCGTGTTTTTATACCATATTGCTCAGCAATACTATTAATGGTTTGCTGCGCACTATACAGCTGCCAAGCCGAGGTGATGATACCGCCATCTTTTGATGAATCCGAATAACCTAGCATGATCTCTTGCGTATTATCTGTATTCTGTAGCAATCCGCGATATAGTGGATTGTCTAACACGGCAGGCAAGATTTTATCGATGTTTTTAAGATCTTCGATGGTTTCGAACAACGGTGCGACAGGTAGGTCAGCAGACAATTGACCGTCAGCATCAATCGTACATAAGCCTGCAAATCGCATTAACAGCAACACTTCTAGTAGCTGGCTGGCATTGTTCGTCATTGAGATAACATAGCTGCCAAAAGTCGCCTGTCCCACCAGTTTGCGTAAGGTGGCGACCGAATTCATCAGTGACAATTGCTCACGCGTTTTGTCTGTTAAATTATCGGTATAGATGAGCGGCGTACCCGGTTTTTCTAACAAGCGTGTGAGCCACTCTTGACGTTCGGTTTCGCTTAGCGTTTGATAATCAGGCAGATTGGAGGCACTCGCAAAGATATCTGCAATCACTTCACCATGATAAGACGACTCTTGACGGATATCGAGCGCCGCCAAATGAAAGCCGCAAGTTTTTACCAGGCGAATCACATCGAGCAACAGCCCATCTGCATGCGCCTTGTCGTGAGTAGCGACACTTTGGCGGATAATGCGTAGGTCTTCTAATAGATCTTCTGGATTGGCATAGGCGTCTTTTTCAGCCTCAATATCAGTCCCTTTACTTTGAATGCGGCGATTGGTGGCATTGACCTTAGTGAGTATTAAAGAAAGCAATCGACGATACGGCTCGTTGCCATAGTCATCTAGATTATAGTCAAATACACGCTGATCGAGCTCATCATAACTTTTGATCTTGGCATATACGTCGGGAGACACGGTGACAATAGTGTCACTATGAATCAGCTGGCGGCGCAGTTTTTTGAGTAGCACTTGATAGTGACGCAGTACGGTATCAGCATGCATCAACACGGCAAGTTCTGTGGTCTCAAACGTCACAAAAGGATTGCCATCTCTATCACCGCCAATCCATGAACCGAAGCTCATAAAGGCAGGCAGTGGATAGTCGGTCAGCTCTGGATAGATATCGACAATGGCTTTTTTGATATTGCGATATACTTTGGGAATGGCATTGAACAAACTGGCGTTAAAGTAATGCAGGCCGTTGTTAATCTCGTCATAGACCAATGGCTTGCGCGTGCGCACTTCATCTGACGACCATAATAAGTCAATCGTTTGCGCGGTTTGCTCTTTGGCTTGCTCATAGGCGAAGCTGTTTTCTGTTAGGTTATTTAAAGCATCGCTGTGCGTGAATAGACTTTGTAAGATATTCATTGTGGTACGACGGCGCGCTTCGGTAGGATGCGCCGTAAATACAGGTGTAAATTTGAGCTGATCAATAAGCTCCTGCATTTGAGCCGGCTCGATATTGCGCTCACGGCACTCAAGTAAGGTACGGCGAAATGACCCCTCCCAGCTTTGCTCCGATTGCATACGCAGCTTATGACGCTGCTCACGCAAGTAATTCTCTTCGCTTAGATTGGCTAGGAAAAAATAGATAGAAAATCCGCGTATGACGTTTTTTAAAGTTTGATTGTCCAAAGACGCAATAAAGTCGATAAGCTGCTGTTTATGTGCCTCATTTGGCTCACGGCGCTGTTGAATGAAACCTTTACGCAGGGTCTCAATGGTCTCTATTGTCTGCTCTCCAGATTGGCGAGAAATAGCATCGCCTAGCAATGAACCCAATAAGCTGGTGCGTTTACGTAGTACGTTATTATCTAAAGTCATCCTTAACCTTCTTATTAAATGAGTGAGTACAGTGTTAACGAGTATAATATTAGGGCTATCATAGACTTTTTATCTCTACAGATATCCCTACCGTTTTTTACAATTTAACATGAATGGGTAGTTATGTCTGACGCTCAAAGCAATTTTTTATCAATTGATATTCGTCATATTATAGTGTATTTAACGCCCCGTCTATTTTTCAAACAATTCTTAGCGCGAGCTCACTTGGCTTACGTCTTAGCGTAATCTCGCAGCTTATCTATATAATCCGCCCAATCTTGCATCATCTGTACCCTAGTATCGATTTCATCAAGTCTGTTGTAAGCCCCGCCATGCGTGTCTTTTATCCTGTGACCCAGCTGTAATTCTGTGACGATGTCTGAGTAGCGTAACTCTGGCTGTTCCATAAGCAAGGTTTTGGCCGAGGCCCGAAAGCCATGCGCGCATTGCACGTCTTTGTAGCCAAGCCGGTGAAATATCTGTACCAGTGTGGCTTTGCTAATATAAGCATTGCTTGAGCCGCGCATTGAGGCAAAGACATACTCTTTATGTCCTGTGATAGATTGAATGTTTCGTAATCGTGCAATCACTTGCGTCGCTAATGGCACGACTAAGTGCGATACCATGTCGTCGCGACCTTCGCCTTTGGTCGGGGAGAATGCCCATGTATTATTATCCCAGTCGATATCCTGCCAGCGCATAGAGCGTAAATCAATACTACGTACAAACACATAAGGCAATAAATTCATGGCTTCTAATGTGAGCTTGCTTGCCCCTTTAAAATTGGACATATCATGTAACAGCGTCGCAAACTGATCGGCCTTGGTAATAGCTGGCAAGTGATTGCCTGAATTGGCAGGTGCCAACTCGCCACGGGTGTCAATCGCTACATTTTTATCGCATAATCCTCGTGCGACAGCGAATGAAAATACTTTTTCCGTATAAAGCCGCGTACTGGCGCCAACGAAAGTCGCTTGATTGTCGTTATGTTGGATTGCTTCACACACACTTAATATCATCTCACTGGTGATATCATTCATCCTTAAATCGCCAATATCACGGCACATGTATCCCAAGCACAAATCCCAAAATTTGAGTGTCGACTCACTAAACGCAGGTTTTTTTGATTTGCTTTGCTGACGACTGGATGTTTTGTGATCTCGCCATGCTTGCGCAATGTCAGCGAACGTGGCGTTCTTTAGATGGGCATACTTATTCACTTGCTCTTTTTGCTGTATGGCTTTGGGGTCAGAGCCGTTTGCGACCGTATTAAGTATGGTCTCTGCTTTGTACTTGACCTCATATAGACTGATGTTCTCAACCTTGCCTAGCATCATTCTAGGTCGCTTACCATCGACATGTGGATGAGAGTAGCGCAGGTAGTATTCTTTTTTACCGTTTGGATAGACACGTAGACTTAGGCCCGCGATACCTGAGACACTGACCGAGTAATCCTTATCTCGACATTCAAGTTTATTGATATCATTTATGTTGTCGACAGCCATGTTCTTATCCGTAATTTTTATGAGGTAAATGCGTGATGGTTTATGCAAATTCGATAACTTATGAAAATACTCTCCTGTAAAAAGCCAAAGAGTATTTGGACACTGATATGGACACCGATATTTGTGATGGTAATATTACAGGCCTTTTATATAAAAGGATTTATGTGACAATTATCCCCAAGGCTCACTTGGGGATAATTATAGCACATAACGAGTAAATATAGAGTAGGTCATACGATCATAGCCCTGATATGACCCCTAAACTCGTTTTTACAGATTTTTTGGACACATAAAAATTTATTTTTTCTGTCTGTATCAATTAATTGGCAAGGGATGTAGAGAAATAATGACAAAAATTATCACCTTGTACGTGCATAGAATATAAAAATCAGGGTCATAGTACTGTTCTGTGCAAATTTAAAGAGTCTTATATTCGAGTTATTTTGGCATTTATTGTCGATTTTTTATTGAGTAGCATTCACAGGGAAATATCAGCTCTAAAATAAGGCAGATAAATGCGGCATAATAAGATACACTGCCTCGCGCGCGGTGTTTAGATTCCGCGCTTATCGACGAAGTAGTGATAACCGAAAAGATAACTGAAAATTTATAAAAGACGATGGATATAAGGCAGCCTATTATGGAACAAAAAGATCACCCTATGCCACACAGACAAAATGGGGTAGAGCATAAGCCTGTCTTTATGCCGAGAGTCAACAGCGACAATCTGGTAAAAACAGATATGGTTCGATTTGAGCGTCATGTGGGATTTGCGACCAGACAAAAGAAAAAATCTATCAATGATATGCATCAAGTCATTCGCAAAAAGTATGGCTTTAACCATGTTTTGGAATTATCCAGCAAATCTGGCAATAAGCTGAGTTTTCCGCTGAGTCCGTTCAGCTTAAAGATCACTGATGAGCATGACGGTAATCAATATAGTGTCGAAAATGCTTTTCAATCCAGCATGGTCTTTGAAGATGGTGGCCCTTACATTGATTTGCTGACAGCACCGCCAAGACAAGCCAGAAAGGACGAGCGATTAATGACCTCGGGTGAAATCATCGGCTACAATTATTTTGGTATGGAGTGGGGCACGGAGCCGTTGACTGTGTTTTATGATTGGCTATATGTGAATGCCCTAAAACAAAACCCTCAGTTACATGAGGAAGTAATGCAATATCAAGCCTTTACCGATATCACCTTTAATCCCAAAAAATCTATCCATAGTGCGGCTTATGCACTGGCGTTATTTGTGGCGCTCAATAAACGTGAGATGCTCGATAATGTTGAAGATCCAATGACCTTTTATGACTTATGTAGTGAGTTTAAAATCAGTAATACTGAGCATCTTTTGGAAGAAGGTTGGATTTAATAAATGCGTAACGATAAACATAAGAAACCATAGGTTATTGATCGTCTCTCTTATTTTATTTGCCTTCACGTCATATTACTTAATAGCCAGGCTCATTGTATAGGCAATGAGTCTTTAACCATCGTTTATCCATTTATCTAAGAGTGAACTATAGTCAATCCTACTTAAAAATGTTATAAACTAATTAACAAATTCAATTGTTATTATAAAGACCATGACTTACTCACTAGATTTCC
>NZ_JAKDJE010000094.1 GCF_030454045.1 Psychrobacter sp.
TGTTTTATGATGTTTGCCCTAACCATAACAATTTTATTTTGAGCTGACTATACTTTCACATAGATTTTTCGATTTTTCAAAATCACTTGTTGATTTTTTTATCTGATAATTAGCTAACTTCCCCATCGCAGCACCTGCCCCTCCTAAAGGTATAGTTATTCCCATAACGGATTTGCTAACTGGCACTGACCTTCTATCACCTAAATCCGTTCTATCATTTTTTCCACTTCCAAAATCAATATATGGGTCTACATCATAGACTAAATGCTTCAAACCATCATCTCTTGGAGCATAATAATTGTAAGTACCTACATTAGTAGGATCTCTAACAATACGACTATAATCATCCTTAGATAAATTACCATCTAAAGTATCAACAATCACTTCAAACTGTCCATTTTTATGAACAAACTTTTTATACCTGTATTGACCATTTGACATTTTTTCTGGAACGCCATTGGAATTAAAATTATGGAAAATATTTGTAACTATCCCCTAAAATAACACAGCTCAAACGTAGAATTTCTTATAAAATATCCATAAGGAGTTTTAATATGAGCAAACGAATGACTGAGACCCAAATCGTATCGATATTAAAAGAAGCAGAAGCTGGGATACCTGCTAAAGAGCTGTGTCGTAAATACGGGGTAGCTAGCTCGACATTTTACCAATGGAAGTCTAAATACGGCGGTATGGAAGCCTCTGATGTCAAACGATTAAAAGAGCTTGAAGAAGAAAACCGTAGGCTTAAACAGATGTATGCTGATTTAAGCCTTAAAGCGCAAATGCAGGAAGATATCATAAAAAAGCTATAGCGCCTGCCCTTGAGCGCAAAGTCTGGGCGCAAGAATTGCAGGCGCAGTATGGTGTTAGTATTGCATCGAGCTGTCAGGTGGTCTGTATGAGTCGAACCGCTTACTACTATAAACCTAAACTATCTGATGATAGTGAGATTATTGATGTCTTAAATGAGCTAACAGATAAGCACAATCGTTGGGGCTTCCCTAAGTGTTTTAAGCGTATACGCAAGCTTGGCTATTCATGGAATCATAAGCGAGTACACCGTGTTTATACAGCGTTAAACTTAAACCTACGCCGTAAGTCTAAAAGACGGCTACCAACACGTAACCCCCAGCCGCTAAGTGTGCCAGACGCATTGGGTCATACTTGGTCTATGGACTTTATGAGCGATAAGCTGCATAACAATATTCGCTTTCGAACCTTTAATGTGATTGATGATTACAACCGTGAAGTATTAGGCATTGATATTGGTATCAGCATTCCATCACTCCGAGTAATTCGCTACCTCGACCAGTTAGCCGAGTGGCATGGCTATCCTAAGCAGATCCGTGTGGATAACGGCAGTGAGTTTACATCCAGCATATTTACTGACTGGGCATCGGCTCATGGTATCTATATTGACTATATCGAGCCTGGCTGTCCTTATCAGAATGCTTATATTGAACGATTTAATCGTAGTTATCGCAATGAGGTTTTAGACTGTTATCTTTTTAACAATTTAAACGAGGTTAGTAAGCTGACTGAGGAATGGATCACGGTTTATAACACTGAAAGACCCCATGATTCACTTAATGATATGACACCTGCCGAGTACAGGCAGGTGGCTTAATTATTCTACGATGATATTGTGTTAAGAATGGGGTATTTACAAAAGCACCCAGCCCTTATAAAGAAAGGGATTAAGAGTAAATACAGACACAAAAAAACCCCAAACAATCTAATGTTTGAGGCGAAACTTGTATAAAACTTAAGTTTTAAATATGGCGCAGCGGACGGGACTCGAACCCGCGACCCCCGGCGTGACAGGCTAGACCCACCATATTTCATTAAATTACTTTAATCTATGTCAACCTGTAAAGACTTATGTAGCAAGGGCTATAGAGATTATTATGTTAAGACGTTTAGCATACTTTAATACATTTTATACTGATTAATAAGCTTGTTTTGGTCACCTAATAAGTATAAATATTATACTTACATCAAGGTAAATTAAGTATAGTATTTATACTTATATTTAAGAGTTTTTCTCAATACTCTATCCTTGATGTAATTATCCAATGCCACTTTTTACCAAAAGGGTTTCCATTTTCGTAACTCATAAAAACCATGAACGGTGATTTTTCCATCTACTTATCTCCACTTTGACATGGAACTTTATGTAAATATGGATACTCACCTTTACAGCAAATGTAAGATCATAGCGATGCTCAGGTGTTAAGTTAGTTAAGACTATATTAGGTCAAATAGGGATATTGGAGATACCTACTCGCTTTTTTACAGTGATATCTTAAGCGTCATTGACTGCATGATAACTTTATACACTAGCTTTGCAGATAGCGCTTGTTAGGCCATCTAAAGCAGTTCAACTTTCAGTTGGTTGAAACCGTTCTATTTTCTTTAGTCGTCTTTAACGCTTTAAGACTCAAAGTGAATATGTAGTTAAACCCTGGTACTTGGAAATTTAACTACTGTAATACTAATTCCAAAAGTAAGGTGCTAGTTAGCCCGTGCCTAAAATATACTCAGTTTTAAACCTGAGAATACCATACATGAAACACCAAATATTAATCCTAAATAATATCTAAGGTCATGATTAAAAGGCATTATCATTGACATTCTAGGAAACAACTTAAAAACATAAACTTTACGCTTGTTTATACACTTTAGTAAACTTTTATTAGCACTATCATAACTAAGCTTCATTACAGAATTTGTAGAGTTAAGTAAGGTACTCCTATAATTTTTAGACAATACCTCATATTCATAAGTAATATTTATAGAGTGCCACTGACCTAAATAAAACTCTCTTCCAAAA
Source organism: Psychrobacter sp. (assembly GCF_030454045.1). Lineage (GTDB taxonomy): Bacteria > Pseudomonadota > Gammaproteobacteria > Pseudomonadales > Moraxellaceae > Psychrobacter. Next base: position 2,837 of record NZ_JAKDJE010000094.1, read on the forward strand.
GCGGATATATTGTATGAAACTATATTACAATTGATTCTTTCTCCAAATAGAAAAACAAATACATCTAATAGTAAAGCTCCCACTATAATAGCCGTAACAATTAAAGAAAATAAAAACATGCTATACAAAAGAAATATTTCGTACATAATTTGAGTCACTATAATCTATTTTAAATTTCATTTTTCTGGAGTTATTCCTATACGCAAAGAAATTGCTATTGATATAGGAAGCTAAATAGCTGATAGCTACTGTTGCAAGCATCAAGAGAGCAAAACCTAAGAAGCCAGTCGCGAGCAATGGTACTAAGGCTGATATAGCTCCAAATGATAAGGTATTGATAACTATTTGACCAACTTTGCTACTGAGTGATAGGTCGGAATCTGCAGCTACTATTATATTAGCAACAACCGCTCCTAGAACACCAGCTCGTGCTGACCATCTACCTAATTTACTTTTTTGTTTTAAAGTTTCACTGATATACCACTTTGATTTCACAGTTCCATCAATATTTGTAAAGAAATCTGATGTTGATAATAATAATGTAGAAATGAATAAAAGACCGTTTCTTAAATCATCTACATCAGTAAACCCTCCATCAAGTCCACCACCGATCATATACGCTCCAGCACCTGATTCTGGATCTAAGATGGTATAGCCCGTACCTGACCAACCATTCAGTGTGATCTGGGTATCATGCACGGTGACTATTTTACCTGCATTCACGCCGTTACGAATATCCGTCATCACCACATCGCTATGGTTCAGCTTTGGCAATATCTCAGCATAGTTGGCTTTAGTGATTGTATAAATAGTCTGACCTTGCTGAGCGGCAAGACTGAGGGCTTTTGTCGCACTGATACCATCGGCTTCTTTTTCTTGCGTTTCAGGATTATCAAATAACTGCTCAGGAACAAGATTTTCATTTAAGCTATAGCTTGGTCCTCTTGAGAGGTTATAAGCGGTCAGTTTTTCTCTGTCATTATTCACTTCCACCTTAGTATGCAGGATTTTATCGATATCCATGACCACGCCGCCCATTTTTACCGCAAGTGGTAGACCATAACGATACTCAGGGGTTAGGTTGGTGGAAAACGTTCCATAGGTTAAGAAGGGATACTGAACGATGCCTGCTTGCTTTTGTACGATGATGTCTTGGGTATCATTGACTGCATAGTAGCTTTGTACACCTGCTTGTAAGACAGCACCAGTTAGATCGTGCTTGGTAAGTCCGTCGAGGGCTGCTTGATTTTCAGTTTGTTCAAACTTTTCTAGCTTTTCTTTGGCAGCTTCTAACGTGCTTTTTGTATTTTCTAGCTGCTGCTGGCTTAGGCCTTGTAAGTCATAGCCAATTGCATGGTATTCGCCTGCAATGATTTCTTTATCGGTCCCGCCATTAGAGCTTCTACCAGGGCTTGTGATATTCATTTTACCGCTGATGCTGTCACCAAGCTTATAATTGCTGCCTGTGACCAGCACCTCACCATTTAGCGTGATTTCAGGCGTCATAGTGATGCTGGTTGGTAGTCTGCTAGGCAGTGTACCATTCTCATCTTTTGGCAGATAACTAAGTAATTTATCTTCATCTGCTTGGCTTGCAGGCTTAAAGGACAGCGCTAATGGTTTACCCTGTAGCTGAACGGTAGCGATTTTAAAGTCTAAAGCAGGTGAGCTTAAACCTGCGTAGCCACCATAACGACCAACGTTTTCATACAGCACCATAGTGAAATAATGTCGTATACTGTCAGGCAGCTCTTGATAATCAGATATTACCGTTCTGACTTGATACGGCAGTACAGGGCTTAACATCGAGCTATTGTAAGGTTTGATCGTGCTCGTACCAAGTATATCGCCTACCGTCGCGTCACTATGGTTTTGTTCGATATAGTTTTGGACTTGCGCTTGATAGTCTTCAATCGCTTGGTTGACCGCGCCTTGATTCAGGTTTTGTACGCTACCAGTCGACTCATCAATAAGCGCACCGTCTTTGGCTTGTGCAATCAAGGCTTCAGCGTCAAATGGTACAGCCTTAGCTAGATCAATGCCTTCTGTACGCGTATAGGACTTATAACTGGCATCCAACGGTATCCACTGGGTCTGAGTATCATTATTGGCAGCGCCGCCACTGATGGCGTTAATATTGGCTTCGACCCAGACATGTTCCATCCGTAGATGGGTCGCGACACTGCCATTAGTCAAGGCCACATTGGGCACGCCGCCTTGACCGAGCAAGTTCTGAGCCGCGCTGATGTTACTGACGCCGCCGACCCAGTCCATTGCTTGTTTGGCTGGAATATCGACCGTACCGTAGACGTAACGTGCTGGAATATCTGAGGCGCGAAGGAGCGCAATAAGGAGGCTGGCGGTATCAAATGAATTACCACGTTTGGTCTGCAGAGTATAGTCACTACCTTGGATACTGCCATAGGTTGGCAGATATTGAATATTATCATGTACCCATTTATAGATTTCAGCAGGATTGTTATTTAGCTCGGCTGCTTTGTCTATGATAGCTTGCGTGATTTGGATATCGGGTGTTTGGGTCAAGTCAGCAGGTTGTACTTGAGCAGGTAAAGCATTTAGTACTGTCCAGTTACCTGCGTCTGTTTGACCTGCCAGTCCTGCGACTTTATTAAAGTCAGTATTAATAGCGGTTTGACCCAGTAGCATCTGACCAAAACGGTATTCAGTATCTCGCCATTGGTGCACCGCTGAGTAAGGCTGTCGCTCGGCATTATAATTTGCTTTACGTAGTACCGCGCTGTCCGCTTCGCTAACAATAGGCTTACGCACGTCACTATCAGGCATGCCCCAAGGTAGGTTTTCTACATCGGTTTGCTGCTGTTTGGGTTGCCATTCTTGTATTTGTGTGTTGATAGCTGATATGGCATCCAAACTTTGACTTTCCGTTGTGCTCGCACTCAACTGCTTAAATAAGCCATTCAAGGTTTGGTGGCGCGCATTTATTTCATTAATAAGATCACGCTGATCGATAAAGTCTTGTTTATCAAAGTTGCCTTGCTGCATATGTTTGGTTTGGGCAGACAATTGAGCAATGAGGTTTTTTTGCTCATCATTTATGCGTGCTTGTAGGCTTAATACTTGATATTTTGTGTCTTTCAATAGCTCAGGATCAACGGTTTCGATGATTTCACTGTCATCGGTGAAAAGACTGGTAATTCCATCAATAGTTTTTTTGTAGATGCTTCTACCTGCAAGCATTTCTTGGCGCTGCTCTTGATAGTTTGCTTGTTCCAGTTGGTACTTAGCAGTTAAGTTGACCAGTTTGTCATAAGCATCATTACCGACAAGGCTTTGCTTGGCTTCAAGCTCAGCTTTGATTTTGTCGTTGGCAGCCGCGGCTTGTGCTGGTAAGGTGATGACATTGAGCATCCCTGCGGTACATAGGATGCTCAATGCTTTGGTCAGCTTAGTTGCTTGAGTGAATGCTGGGTCTTGCGGATTTGGTTTAAAAAAAAGCGTCATGGTCGTGCCTCAGGTACGTTTACGGTCATAGTAGTTAGATTTGGTTACCACATTTGTTATTGGCTTAGACGTGCGGATCATACTGATTCCGAGAAAGGTACAGTTCTATCTGCAGCGCTCTTAAAAGCTCATCTAACTCATAACGCAGCTGTTCAAGTTCGCTTGAAGTATCGTCTTCTTGCAGTCTCGATAGGGTTTCACCAAGACGAGCGGCTTCATACACAGCTAAATGATGCAATCCTAATTTATGATGCTTATAAACGAGACCTAACTGAGCTTTGGCATGTATCTTGAGTTTTCCATTTCGGCTCCACAATGACCACTGGTGAATCGTGTCATGCAATATTTGGATTCTTGACTCAATATCTCGCACTAGATAGCGTGTTTCAAACTCCTCTAGTAGTACGGAGTTGTTACTACCGTTAGTAACGTCTGAGACCGTTAATCGTACGGGATGAGTTCCCAAATTTTGTGGCAATCGTATAGTCAGTACATCATGAATAGACTGTCCAGCTGTGACAGTAATCTGATAATTGACGGTGTCACTGTCCTTAACAAGGTCATCCATCCCACCGTTATATCCCAACCATTGACTGCCTGCTGGCAAATCTAATTTCACAAGAATGTGCCTATCTTTATTGCTAGTATTCTCTATATCTACAGGCAGACGTACCACTTCATTTGGCACATAGTCAGTTTTGACAATTTGGCGGCGTGAGTTTAGTAATTGCGTTAAGACATTGTCCCAATGAAGCTCTTGGGCGTTGGTAGTGCTATTACTGTTGGGATAAGGTGAAATCTCTGCTGAAGTAGCCAAATCCAAACTACCAATCACATCAAAATTGGTCGCTATTGGTGTTCCATTACCATAGCGTTGACCCACAATTGCAGGATAGTCTGTACTTTGGTAGTGATGCTTGTTTCCTTTTTTATTGTGCCCGCCGCTATAGTCATTACTCACCGTAGCCCAAACCTCAGCTTTATTTGGATCAATGAGGGTTAAATGCTGTGCCCAGCTTCCATGGTGTGCTTTAGGACGACCAGTCATTCGAAGCGCAGTATTAGCAATCATGTCATCAGTTGGCGCTGTAACAAATTGATCAGAAAACGCTAAAGTATCTGAGTTTAGACGCAAAGCACCTCGACGTTTTACCCCTGCTAAGCTATAGAGATTTTGATCAACAGAACCGTTCATTGCACTGTCTATGAGTAGGTTGTCACCACTATATGCCAGTTCAACAAGCTCTCTTCTTGTATAGGGATGTAATGGCTTAACCGCCCCCAACAACCAGTATTGAGCATATTTACCGCTCTGCATTTCATTAGCGAATTTTTCTGGACGCGATACCAGCTTATAGGGTACATCTAGGCGTTTTAGATAACGCTCTAACACTGATGCGCGTTGTTCAAAGCAATCTTGCTTGTGGTTGCCATGACTAAATTTATAACTATAGACATTCCAACCCGGTACACAGTTATAGTAGACCAATAACGTATTATCGATATTATCATTGTCGCCTATGGTGACATTGATAGGAGGCTCAGTTAATAAAACCTGAGATTGTGCCAAACCTTTTTGACCTTGAGCAAACTCTGCAAGCAAGACAGCTGTGATACGCTCTCCATCGACGCCAGCACTTATCCAAGGCGACACACCTGATAACGTACCAGAAGCATCAATACTGGTTGACGATAATGTAAGTGTTTGGAAAAGCTCTAAGCTGTCACCTCTAAATAGCGCTATCGATAATGGCAAATCATTTAGCGGCTCATCGCTCGAGTTATCAATCGACCATTGCCAATTAACGGTTTCACCGACAGTTATCTCAGATGTACCCGCTAACGTACCTGCCACACCAAAACCTGTCTGCGCAGCTGATAGCACAGTGAATGATTGTGTCAGTGCTTGATTCGCTTGAGTCCCATCAGCTGCTATCGCTGTACTGGTAACGGTATAGCTACCCGTTATAGCATCGGCAAGAGGTACATTAAAATACTGGTCTTTGATGGCATTTGGTGCGAGCTCATTATAGCTATAATCTTGCGACCATATATTCTGACCGTTAGGGTCAGTGACCGTTAAAGTGACATCACGTTGGCCTGCCATCGCATTACTGGCGGTGTTAATGACACGCGAGTGAATTTGTACCATATCTGTTGGTAGGTATTGTGTTTTATCGACATACAACTGGCTATTTGTTTGAGCGGAGAGCGCACCATCAGCGACGATAGCGAAGGCTCTATCCAGTTCAGCGACGACTTTATCCTGATGAATCAGCTCGATATGGGCGGTATAATTGCCTATTGGTGTCTGACCCGTTTGCCATGTGTTTAGCACGTTGGCGCTATTAACCGGAGGATTGCCAATGTTGGTAAGGGCAACACTCAAGTCAGTGGTAGTATCAGCAAATCGCTCAATGACATTTCCTGCACTATCAATAATACTGACGCGAACGCTTGGTGATGTAGGAAAGCTGCCTAAGTTGGTTGGCGTTGCCATGATAGTAACGATATCATTGGCTGTATAAGAGGTTTTATCAACATTGCCTGCTAGACTAAATGCAGTGAACTCACCAGTGACAGCGATGCGCGCGATATTGTTGCTGCGGGTATATTCTTGGACAACACCTTGACGGCTAATAGGGTCTGTAGGATCAGTGGGGTTAGGGATACCTGTGGCACTATCAACACCAGCGCCTGCGTCATTAGCAATGACAATCAGCTCACCAAAATCAGCAAGACTACCATTAGCAGAAGTATAATCAATACTCAGATCAACATAGTCACCACCATCCAGTGTATCAGTCAACGTGACTTTACCTATCAGCTCAGCTTGAGTCGCGTCTACACCTTTAGCCAGTCGGTAGAAACTAACCGGTGTACCTTTGGCGACAGGCTTGCCTCCAGCATTACCAATACGAGCAGTAAAGCGACTGGGCGCAGAATTGCCTTTGTCATGGATTTGAATGTATGAAGCAGTTAAATCAGAGGCGGCGGTGACATTGACACCAGGGATTAAGTTGGCGCGATAGGTATTGTGCACCTCCCAACTGTTGGGTTCATTCTTAGGAATGGATAGGTTATCATTGATGTTGGTGACATGGTAGCTGTACTGGTTCCAAATATTACGTGTGTTCGCCCAGTCTTTGTTTTTACTGGAGATCATGCGTATGCCAGCGGTGCGTCCAGCTCTTCCTGTAGTATTGTTAGATACGAATAAAACATCTGCATGACCATCTGCATCTGCATCTGCATCAACGACTATGGGTGCTTCATGGGCAGTATGTGAAGAGTTTGGTGTCTGATAGATAACACTACCAGTTTGTGCATCATAAATTCTAAAATAATCTTCGTCAGCGTATACAACTTCAGATTTCCCATCATTATTAAAGTCAAAAATGCTTGAACCCGTTACATTAGATGAGCGATCTTGCGTAGGTGATGACCAGATAATACTGCCATCATTCCGCATAACAGTATAGGCAGCAGCACCAGCCACACCCATATCTGCAATGCCGTCACCATCAAAATCTGCTAACGTTGGTACACTGACCCCTGCCGTCAATCCCGTAGACTTAAACTTGGGAGATTTTAATTACGCAGCCTGACGATAATAATCAAACCACACCTGTCTTGGTGATTGATAGCCCAAACCCTTTTGAATCCTCGTCTGATTGTAGTACAGCTCGATAT
>NZ_JAKDJE010000095.1 GCF_030454045.1 Psychrobacter sp.
GAACAATTTTAGCGATCAGCAGTGCCTATTTGCGAATGTTCAACACGCCCTAGATTGATTTATATTTACGACAATGCCAAATTTAAAACAACGCTAGCTGACCGCTACGTTGATCTTTAAACTTGGTCTGCGTTTGCGCCAGTACATATTGACGAAAGTTGTCACGCGTCAAGTGAGCGAGGTGCTCGTTTTTGCCAGTCGTTGCGATAAAATACTTGGCACGGTTAACCGCGGCTCCCATCTTTTTGAGATGCTCTAGAGTCAGCTGATTGAACTTGCGTGCTTTGACGATTTTTTTGGCAGTCTTGGTACCGATACCAGGGATACGCACGATCATCTCATAAGTCGCTGTCTGAATATTGACAGGAAAATGCTCACGATGGCGTATCGCCCAAGCCAGTTTTGGGTCACAGTCTAAGTCCAAAAATGGCGACTCTGGCTCCACAATCTCGTGCGCACCAAACCCATAAAAACGCATTAACCAATCTGCTTGATATAGACGGTTCTCGCGCACCATCGGCACAGGGGTCCCAATCGCTGGCAAGCGATTATCAGAGAGCATGGGGACATAACCTGAGTAATAGACACGCTTGAGATCATAGGTTTTATAAAAGTGACTTGATAATTGAATCACCTGCAAGTCAGTCTCGTTGCTCGCACCGACGATCATTTGACTGGTTTGACCCGCGGGCGTAAATTTAGGCGCTTTTTTGTGGGTTTTACGGCTCTCACGGATAGTTATAATCTCTTCTTTTACCGTCTCCATTGGTGCTTTTAACTCATCATGTGATTTTTCTGGCGCGAGCAGAGCCAGTCCTGACTTGGTTGGAATCTCGATATTAACGCTCAAGCGATCAGCATACAGTCCCGCTTCTAGTAGTAGCTCCTTTGAGGTGCCAGGAATGGTTTTTAGATGAATATAACCGTTAAAACGCTCACGGGTACGCAAGAGCTTAGCGACTTCGACCAGTCGCTCCATCGTATAATCACCATTTTTAAAAATACCTGAGCTGAGAAACAGCCCCTCGATATAGTTACGACGATAAAACTGCATGGTCAAATCGACCACCTCTTCGACACTAAACGCGGCGCGCGGGGTGTCATTGCTTTTACGTGAAGTACAATACGCGCAGTCGTAGATACAATGATTGGTCAATAGAATTTTTAACAAACTGACGCAGCGACCATCTTCAGTGTAACTGTGACAAATACCGCTTTTTGAAGCATCGCCCAAACCGCCACCTTGGTTTTTACGTGTACCAGCGGAGGAGGAGCAAGAGACATCATATTTTGCTGCATCGGCCAAGATATTGAGTTTGCCTTGTAATCTTTCATAATTGATGTTTGCCATAAGTCGCGTTTTACCAATTAATTGATGAACAACTATTTTACCAAAATACACAGTAAGTCATTGTATTAATAGGAAAATTGATAAAACAATACGACAGATAGTGTCGTATGGCTCATGGTGTCGTGGGGGTGCGTAAATGCTACTCGATGTCATAGACATTAAAAAAGATCCTGAATGTTCAGGACCTTTTGCAAAGTGATATGGTTAAAGACACGTATCTTGTCGTGAGTGCATTATTTATTGAACCTTGGCACGTATCACCACGGTTTGATTGCCATTGGCATTAAGATTTGCTAAGTTCCATTTTAGGCCAGAGTAGTTTTCTTGCACAACAACGGTATTGCCAACTTGCTGGATGGTTTGATAAGTGTCGCCGCCAGTGGTGGCAAAGGTTGGTAATGGGCTATTTAACGATACCAGCTGGACGCCACTCGGCAATGAAACCATAGCATTGATGTCATTGACTGGCTGTGCCGTGGTGTTGGTGTATGTGGTGTGATACTCAATGACATCACCAGGGGCGATATGGTTGGCAGGCACCGCAACCTCACGTCCAGCGCCATTTTTCATGATTTTCATGACCTTGGTGTTTGCATTGACAATCCCTGGTGTGCTGAATGTTGGTGTCAGTTGCACAGCATCCAAATTCATTGTCACTTGATGGGGTGCAGGTTGGCTTGTGATCACCGTTGTCGCGGGCGCATTCATCACAGGTACGCTTGTGACAGTCGTGCTGCCTTGAACAACAGGAGATTGGCGAACGACATAACGTGGCACGGTAGTGACTTGAGTCACCGCATAAGGCATGCCATCTTTCATCGTGATGCCGTTTGGTGTGGCTGTGATGGTCGCTGTTTTGCCATCAGAGTACTGCTCGACTACGGTGGTACTGCCACCAACAGAGGAGCTAACAGCAATCTCAGGTGCAGCATGGGCTGAAGCGGCAGCAAGCACTATCCCTACGAATAGGGCAGATACAGTAGCGGTTGGGATTGATGGCGTATAAGACTTCATGGTCATGATAGACTCCTTAGCAGTTTCAATAAGTAACAGTAAGTAAAACAGCAATAAATTAACGTTTAAACACACAAAATCCTCGCTAAATGACACCGCAAAGTATGCCAAATAACGAGGGTATTAGTACGGACGATAGTCGGTGTCTACGATCAGACCATCATTATTTTGAGTAGCAAGTACAATGCTATTGACCTATCTAAAAGTGAGCATCAAGTGTCTCTAACACGATAATCACTGAGGTATAAAGCTCAATCACTATGTACGAAGGCTTAAATGATTAAGCACCAAAACAAATCAGGTATAAAAGCAGCATTGTGTAACGAGTATGCTATAAATGCGATCAATATATGATGCCGCTGTCATCTATATCATAAGTCGCTGATTGTCAGTAATATCTATCACGATAAAAATGTTTGCTGTAGAAGAAAACGGTTACTTAAAAAATCTGTTATTTAAAAAGTCTCTTATTCAAAAATATACTGCTTAAATGATCTCACCTCTTAAGCATAAAATTAATCGTAGATGACTTTCATCACTTCATATTCAACCACACCTTTTGGGGTCTCAATACGCACTTCATCGCCTTCAAACTTACCGATAAGGCCACGAGCGATTGGTGAGTTGACTGAGATTTTGCCTGCTTTGAAGTCAGCCTCATCATCGCCGACGATTTTGTACTGTTTTTCTTCTTCAGTGTCCATGTTTTCGATTATGACGCTGACGCCAAATACGACACGACCTTCTTTTGGTAATGTCGAGGGATCGATGACCTGTGCGCCACCAAGCTTGGCTTCAATATCACGAATACGCGCTTCGCAAAAGCCTTGTTGCTCACGGGCAGCATGGTACTCAGCGTTTTCTTTTAAATCGCCGTGTTCACGGGCTTCAGCAATCGATGCTGTGATGCGTGGACGGTCGACACTTTTTAACTGTTTTAATTCAGCTTCTAAAGCTGCATGTCCTTGCGGAGTCATGGGATAACGTTGCATGTTTTTTCCTTAAACCAATAACACCACACCATCTCATAAGGAGATGGTGTCAATGTTGTTGCAATGAGTATGAAATATAAAAAGAGCGGGGTTCAGATGGTGTCGTCAGTAAATAGGCTGTTGTGTGTTAGCACCTCTACTTTTAGCACCAAGCGCACTGAACCTTATGTAATAAAAAGCATAGTCGCAGTTCAGCCACTATGCTTTTGTAGGTTTGTCTCTTTCAAAATATTGTTTTTTTAACGTATGATTATCACAAAATAATCAATAACAAGTTTTGGCTAAGCTTTTATGTAAGCTTAGCGGTTATGCTTAATCTACTGAAATTATTCAGCCGCGTCAATAGACTTTGCTTGCTCATGTAAATCTTGTAACTTATAGACATCAAACGGTAAGTCAATGGCATAAGATTTACAAACCGCATCGGCTGCACCTAACGTCGTGACATAGAATACCTTGCCTTGTAGCGCACTACGGCGGATAGAGAATGAATCCTCTTGTGCCTGCTTGCCTTCGGTCGTATTGATAATCAGGTCAATTTTGCCGTTCTTTAGGGCGTCAACGATGTGCGGACGACCTTCAGTGACCTTGTTGATTTGCTGACTTTCGATACCAGCGTCGCTCAGTACTTTTTGCGTGCCAGTGGTTGATACGATATTAAAACCGAAATCTGCAAGCTGACGGGCGATTGAGGCGATCTGTCCTTTGTCGCTATCACGAACTGAGATAAAGACCGTCTTGGTCTCGCCTTCAGTCGGTAGGCCAGGCAGACGCTCATTACTACCGATGATGGCTTTGTAGAATGCTTCACCAAAGGTTTTGCCCACACCCATGACTTCGCCCGTTGATTTCATCTCAGGACTCAAGATGGGATCAACACCTGGGAATTTGGCAAATGGGAACACCGCTTCTTTGACCGCATAAAATGCTGGAACAATCTCAGTCGTGAAGCCTTGGTCCTTGAGTGAGGTGCCTGCCATACAGCGAGCCGCGACCTGCGCTAGTGAGGTACCGATACACTTAGAGACAAACGGTACGGTACGCGCAGCACGTGGGTTCACCTCCAAAATATATACCGTTTCGCCTTTGACCGCAAACTGAACGTTCATCAAACCGACCACGCCAAGCTCTTTTGCCATAGCAATGGTTTGAGCGCGCATCACATCACATAGCTCATCAGACAATGAATATGGTGGTAGTGAACATGCTGAGTCACCTGAGTGGACACCTGCCTGTTCGATATGTTGCATGATACCGCCGATGACCACGTCATTACCATCACATACGCAGTCGACATCGACTTCGATAGCGTCATCTAAGAAGCGATCAAGCAGGACAGGCGCTTCGTTTGAGGCTTGTACTGCAGTGCGCAGGTAATGTTTTAGCTCATCTTCGTTATAGACGATTTCCATCGCGCGGCCACCTAACACATAAGATGGACGTACCACCAATGGATAGCCCACGTCTTTCGCTTTAACCAAGCCATCTTCCAAGCTGGTTGCTAAGGCATTCGATGGTTGTACAAGGTTTAGCTGCTGAATCATATGCTGGAAGCGCTCACGGTCTTCAGCACGGTCGATCGCATCAGGACTCGTACCGATGATTTTTACGCCTGCTGACTCTAACGCACGCGCAAGTTTCAATGGCGTTTGGCCACCGAACTGCACAATCACACCGTCTGGGTTTTCGATACGGACGATTTCTAGCACGTCTTCTAATGTGATTGGCTCAAAGTATAGACGGTCGGAGGTGTCATAATCGGTTGAAACCGTTTCAGGGTTACAGTTGACCATAATGGTCTCATAGCCGTCTTCACGCATGGCAAGCGCTGCATGTACACAGCAGTAATCAAACTCGATACCTTGACCGATACGGTTAGGGCCGCCACCGATGACCATGATTTTTTTCTTGTCAGTTGGGTTGGCTTCACATTCGCTATCGTAGGTTGAGTACATATAAGCGGTGCTGGTCGCAAACTCTGCAGCACAGGTATCGACACGTTTATAGACTGGATAAACGTTTAGATCCCAACGTTTCTTACGTAGTTGCTTTTGTGAGATACCAAGCAATTTAGCCAAACGCAAATCTGACAAGCCTTTACGCTTAAAGCGACGTAGGTTGTTTTCGTTTAAGCCACCAAAGCCGAGTGATTTTACCGTCGCTTCGGTCTTAACGATGTCTTCGATTTGTACCAAGAACCACGGGTCAATCTTGGTGTAATTAAATACGTCATCAACGCTCATACCGACACGGAAGGCATCAGCAACGTAATAGATACGCTCAGGCGTTGGAATGGTTAAGCGGTTGATAATCTCACTACGAGCCTTCTCAGCACTGACTTTGGATAAATCAATTTGCTCATCGAAACCATCCGCGCCAGTTTCCATACCGCGCAAGGCTTTTTGCATCGACTCTTGGAAGTTACGACCGATCGCCATGACTTCACCGACCGATTTCATCTGAGTCGATAGGATGTTGTCTGCTTGTGGGAATTTTTCAAAGTTGAAACGCGGTATCTTGGTGACAACGTAATCAAGCGCAGGCTCAAAGCTGGCTGGCGTTTTGCCGCCTGTGATGTCATTTTGCAATTCATCTAGGGTATAACCGATTGCCAGTTTTGCTGCGATTTTGGCAATCGGGAAGCCAGTCGCTTTTGAGGCGAGGGCAGACGAGCGTGATACACGTGGATTCATCTCGATGACGACCATACGTCCCGTATCAGGGTTGATACCGAACTGGACGTTTGAGCCGCCTGTTTCAACACCGATCTCACGCAGTACTGCTAATGACGCATTACGCATGATTTGGTATTCTTTATCGGTCAACGTCTGCGCGGGTGCGACAGTGATTGAGTCGCCTGTATGTACGCCCATTGGGTCAAAGTTTTCGATGGCACAGATGATGATGCAGTTATCGTTTTTGTCACGAACCACTTCCATCTCGTACTCTTTCCAGCCGATGAGTGATTCATCGATGAGTAGTTGATGGTTTGGTGATAAGTCAAAACCGCGCTCACAAATCTCGATAAACTCATCGCGGTTGTAAGCAATACCGCCGCCTGAACCGCCCATCGTGAATGATGGACGAATGATACACGGATAGCCCATTTTTTCTTGAGTCGCAAAGGCTTCTTCCATGGTCTCAGCGGTTTCAGCGCGTGGACACTCAAGGCCGATGCGCTTCATAGCCTTGTCAAATAAGTCGCGATCTTCTGCCATCTCGATTGAGTCTTTGGTCGCGCCAATTAGCTCGCAGTCATATTTAGTCAGTACGCCATGCTTATCTAGGTCTAGTGCACAGTTGAGCGCGGTCTGTCCGCCCATGGTTGGCAAGATTGCATCAGGACGCTCTTTGGTAATGATTTGCTCAACCGTCTGCCATGTGATTGGCTCGATATAGGTGGCATCTGCCATGACAGGGTCAGTCATAATGGTCGCAGGGTTTGAGTTGACCAAGATGACACGGTAGCCTTCTTCTTTTAGTGCTTTACACGCCTGTGCGCCTGAGTAGTCAAACTCACACGCTTGGCCGATGACGATGGGGCCTGCGCCAATGATAAGAATGCTTTTTATGTCGGTACGTTTTGGCATTGAAACACCTTAGAATTTGGATAAGTAAAGTTATTTATTAAAGTTATGTTTTTTAGTTAGAACAAACTTTATATTTCAACCAAGCAAGAGTTTCTTGATCGTTTGTAGCTTTAGGTAATATGCTGTTTAAAGTCAAATATCCATAAAAACCACCATCTTCGTCAACTATAACTGGTGGGCTATTTGCAATAGTGTTACATGGGCTATATTTTGAGATACTTGAACCGTATTTACCGATAGTGTTATGAATAGATAGAGGTGAAATTTCTGAACCATATTTTCCAATAGTATTATGAATCGAGTCAGGCGATATTTCCGAACAGCTTAGGCAACCTAGATACTCTGAATTATTTGTATCACCAAACAACATGAGCTTATTTGCAGCATTTACGTTGGATGTCATAACTAAAATAGAGCAAGTTATAAGTAACTTTAATATAATTTTCACAAATTTCAGCCTTAATTTATTTTACTAAAACCAATTTATACTGACGCTGTTTTGGCACCTGCCATCATATCCGCAAACTTATCAAACAATGGCGCGCAGTCATGTGGACCTGGGCTGGCTTCTGGGTGACCTTGGAAGCTAAATACAGGCTTATCGGTCAACTCGATACCTTGGTTGGTACCATCGAATAATGAACGATGGGTAGATTTAACGTTGTCAGGTAGCGTGTCTTCATCAACCGCAAAGCCATGGTTTTGACTGGTGATCATCACTGTGCCAGTCGCTAGATCTTGCACCGGATGGTTGGCACCATGGTGGCCCGTTTTCATTTTGATCGTATTGGCACCGCTGGCAAGACCGATTAGCTGATGGCCTAAGCAAATACCAAAGGTTGGTACGTCTGTTTCTTCAATAATGTGACGTACGGCGTCGATTGCATAATCACAAGCTGCAGGATCACCAGGGCCGTTTGATAAGAAGATACCGTCTGGGTTCATCGCGAGCACATCAGCAATAGGCGTTTGTGCTGGGACCACCGTCACGTGACAGCCGCGGTCGACGAGCATACGCAGGATGTTGGTTTTGCTGCCAAAGTCATAAGCAACGACATTGTATTTGGCATCGACATGCGTACCCAACTGCTTAAAGAAGCCGCCCGTACCGCTATCAAAGCTGCCTTCGACATCGCGGTTGAGTAGGGTGTCTGACAGATCCCATGTGCCTACTGTCCATTCAAAACTTTCTGTGGTGCAGCATTCTTTTGCCAGATCCATACCTTTTAGACCTGCAAACCCTTGAGCCAGCTTAATCGCTTTTTGCTCGTCGTCGCTTGTGATCGTCTCACCGTTTGATGCAGTCATGATACAGCCGTTTTGTGCACCCTTATCGCGCAATAGGCGGGTCAACTGGCGTGTATCAATTTCAGCGATAGCGACGGTATTGTTACGTTGTAGATAGTCGCTAAGCGATTCAGAGTTGCGGAAGTTAGAAGTGGCCATGGTGGCGTCACGGATAATCAGACCGTCCGCCCATACTTTTTGTCCATTACCAGACTCGGTGTCCTCGGCGTTGGTGCCAGTATTACCGATATGCGGATAAGTCAAGGTCACAAGCTGTCGAGCATAACTTGGATCGGTTAGGATTTCTTGATACCCTGTCATGGCTGTATTAAATACGACCTCACCAACACGATGACCTAGGCTGCCGATACTGACACCGCGAAAAATTGTACCGTCTGCTAATGCCAAAATTGCTTGTGTTTCTACCGATGAATTCAAGGATTGCCTCCGCTATTATTGGTGAGTGCCATCATGTTCTGTGGGTTAGGGTTTTGCTCTGTATCCTTTTATTTACCGCACCTGACTGCTATCAGATAAAATAAATCAAAGGGCGATATACAAAAATTTCCCACAAAAAAGCGAGAAGACATTATTGATGAAAACTACAAAACCCACTAGATAGTGAATAGGTAACTTGCATCATGTCCGCTCGCTTAGGCACAGATTTTGCGTATTATATATAAAATAGACGAGTATGGCTAGCCGATTCTTTGGATTAATAGTCATTACATAAAGGAAAGTTGAGTTTTTATGAGGAATACAGACTGAATAAAATAGCCTAAGCATAAAAAAGCAGGTTTACGGTCATTTTCAATAACATTGATATTCATCAGCCACTAATAGCGCTGGATTTTAGCAGTTGGCTTTGCCACAATGAACAGCGCAGCGATATACTCAATTTTTATGATCGTTTGTTATAAAAATAATGAAGATAACAAGGAGTTGTTATGATTTATCAGTATTTGGACAAAACCCCTGAGTTTGCCGTACCATTCAATGGTTGGGTAGCAGATTCAGCGCAAGTGATGGGTGATGTGTATCTGGGTCATCAGGCCAATGTTTGGTTTGGTGCGGTGATACGCGGCGATAACGATCGTATTCATATCGGCGACTATAGTAATGTGCAAGAAAATAGTGTGATTCACACTGATGCAGGTATCAAAGTGACTATCGGTGATTACGTGACTATTGGCCATCTAGCGATGCTGCATGGCTGTGAGATCGGTGATAACAGTCTGGTTGGTATTGGTGCGGTGGTACTCAATAATGTCAAAATAGGCAAAAACTGCCTGATAGGGGCGAAAGCTTTAATTACTGAAGGTCAGGTTATTCCTGATAACTCACTAGTGATGGGCGCACCTGCCAAAGTCGTTAAGACACTGACAGATGAGCAAGTAGCGATGTTGAAAATGTCAGCGCTGCATTATGCTGAGCGTTGTCAAAAATTCAAAACAGGCTTAACAGAAATAGCGATGCCTGACTAAAGGTAAATGGTTAAAGCAATTATAAGTGGACAAATTACAAGGTACGAGCTTTATCTAATTGATGTACTATTTAATTAATGTACTCCTCCTTAGTCGATAATCGTACCCAATTTTATTAGGGCGTGTTGAACATTCGACCATGGCACTGACAGCGACTATTTTTTAGGTGATTCGAGGTTAAAAATAATAAGTTTAGTCATTCTAAGCGCTTATTTTTAACGAT
>NZ_JAKDJE010000016.1 GCF_030454045.1 Psychrobacter sp.
TAAGGTGTTGCTTATTTTTTTCAATGTTTTCTCAATTCTATACAGCCCCTACTATTTTGTTAAGGTGGCTATGATGCTTAGAATAGTCAAGTATGAGTATATGTATTCTTAACCTTACCGACTTGGCTTTTAAAAAAGGTATTTTTCTCGCTTGCTGTATCTCCGCTGACAGAGGCTATATAAAATTTATCCCAAACCGTCAAACTAAAATTATAAACACAAAAAAAGCCCTCAATGGGCTTCTTTCTAACTAAACATATTGCAACGATATAAATCGCTTACTGCTCGATACGCTGCAAAAATGCCTGCGTACGCGGATGCGTTGAGTCTTCAAACAGCTGCTTAGCGCTGCCCTCTTCGACGACGACGCCGTCTTCGATCAAGACTACGTGGTCTGCCACATCACGGGCAAAGTTGATTTCGTGAGTGACCACCACCATCGTCCAACCTTCTGACGCCAACTGCTTCATCGTCTCAAGGACATCTTGTACCAGCTCTGGATCAAGCGCAGACGTTGGCTCATCAAATAATAGCAAATCAGGCTCAATCGCCAGCGCACGGGCGATGCCAATACGCTGCTGCTGACCACCCGATAGCTGGAACGGGTACAGCTCAGCTTTGTCCGCCAGTCCGACTTTTTCAAGCAATACCAGCGCGTCTTTACGCATCTCAGCCTTGTTTTTACCTTGTACCACTGTCGGGCCGAGCATGAGATTTTCGATCGCAGTCTTGTGCGGAAACAAATTATAAGACTGAAATACCATGCCTGATTTGCGCTGTAGTGCTAATAGCGTTTTTTTATTCGGCTTGGTCGCAAAATCAACTTTTAGGCTGTCATCATCAAATGCAATGACACCTTTGTCAGGAATCTCCAGCGCATTGAGACAGCGCAAAAACGTGGTTTTACCCGATCCTGAAGGTCCTAATATGACGACCACCTTACCTTTATTGATGGTCAAGTCGATGCCTTTTAGCACCTGATTGCCACCAAAGGCTTTATGAATATTAGTGACTTTGATCATAAAAATTCCTATTGTACTGGTCTATATGTACGATGGTCTGTTGCTAAGCGCTCTTGTCAAGCAGCTCGGCTATGACTTACTTTGCCACGTAACGGTCTAATCTGGTTTCAAGCTTGCCTTGGATAAAGGTCAAGAATAGACAGATACCCCAATAAATAAACGCCGCTTCGGTATACACTAGCATGAATTCATAGTTACGGGCCGTAATGATCTGCGCTTGTTTAAACAGTTCAGTGACCAATACCAATGAAGCAAGCGAGGTATCTTTTACCAAGCTGATAAAGGTGTTAGACAATGGCGGCACTGACACGCGCAGTGCTTGCGGCAAAATCACATGACGAAATGTCTGTAGATAAGTCAAACCAACCGTTGAACCCGCTTCCCACTGCCCTTTCGGAATCGACAAAATCGAGGCACGCACGGTCTCAGATGCATACGCACCGATATTGAGCGAGAATGCAATGATCGCTGAAGGAAACGGATCGAGCTTGACGCCCACACTTGGTAAACCGTAGAAAATAATAAACAGCTGCACCAGCATCGGTGTCCCGCGAATCGCGGATACATAGATACGAGCCAAGCGATAAATAATCTCATGGAACCAACCAGTACGCGGTACGATTCGAATCAAAGCAACGGTCAAGGCAATGGCCATACCGATAGAAAACGATATCAGCGCCAGCGGTATCGAATAATAGATACCGCCTTTGAGCATTGGCCAAAACGACGAGATGACGATCTGCGCCCGATCAGGGCTCATAAATGGCAATAATGCCAATAGTTCTGCGAGCACAGACGTGATAGAAGCCAACATTACTTCTGCTGACTTACATCAGCACCAAAGAACTCTTCGCTAAGCTTGGTGAGTGTACCATCAGCGGCGAGTGCAGCCATTGCTTCATCCAATTTTGCTACCACTTCATCGTTGCCTTTGATAAGCACGAGACCTGAGCCTGTTTGTTCACTTGGTGGGGCTGTCAGTTTGATCTCAAGATCAGAATCTGGGAATTTTTTGAGATAATCGAGTACGGCTAGATTGTCATTCATTGTAAAGTCAGCGCGGTCTTGCTTGACCAATTGGATCGCTTGCGCCATACCATCAACAGGGACAATCTCTGCGCCGTATTTTTCTGCCAGCTCGCCGTAGTTACTGCTGAGTGATTGAGCCGTACGTAAACCCTTTAGGTTATCCCAAGAGCTATAACGGTTGTCATCAGTCGGTGCCAATGCAACCGCGCCTGACCAGCTATAAGCCATGGATTTATCATATTTGGCCTGACGCTCAGGCGTCGTTAAGCTGACTTGGTTCGCCACCATATCGAAGCGTTTTGAGTCCAAGCCTGCCAGCATCGCATCCCACTGAGTCTCTTTAAACTCAACGTCTACGCCTAGCTTGTCAGCGACCGCACGCGTCACTTCGACGTCATAGCCTGTCAGCTTGCCACTCTCATCATGATAGGTAAATGGAGGATATGTACCCTCTGTACCGACGTTAATGGTGCCGCCGTTATTGATACGTTGCAGCAAATCAGAACCGCCTGTTGACGCAGTGTCAGTGGCAGTAGTATCAGCTTCATTAGTATTAGACTGACCACAAGCAGCAAGTAACACAGTACTAGCAGCAAGGGCTAAAAGAGTACGACGTTTCATAAGACGTCCTTATAAAAGTAGATGAATGAGATAAAAGGGTTTACATGAAAACAGTTAGCGCTAATAAATAGGGAAAAACCGATACAAGAGGGCAATATAATAATCGCCCTGCAATATTCGGCTTTGGCTGCTCGATTTGAGGATGCTCAGCATATTTTTCAATGCGGCTTCCCTATTATTTTTGAACTTTTATAGCGTATGATTATTCAATAGGCAGCCGATCAGACGTTCATAGTTGCTACTGGATCAATCGCCGCTCATAAATATAATATCTTACTTTAGATAAAAAAGCGTACAAACTCCGTGAGCGTGCGTCAGGTAATGACCGCCATTAGCGCAAAACTACAACTCACCTGAGAATTGATAGCGATCTCCTGCATGCCACATCTTCACAAAAGTGACGACCTGACCGGCTGAATAAGTCTGGCGACGCAATACAAGCGTTGGTGACTGCGCTGCAATCTGCAACGCATCTGCCACCTCGTTTGGTGCTGCAAGCGCACGTATGGTGTAGCTGCCACTCTCTAGCGGTATTTTGGCAACCAGATAATCACTGGTATTGACCACGGTAAAATCCTGATCAATAAAATGTGGCACTTTTTTGGCATCAACCCAGCGCTCTTCGAATTGTATAGGCTGACCATCTGCAACGTGAATGATTTTCACCTCGTATAAAACGGGCGTATCACTGCGGTTATCTAGCGTTGTATCGGGCGTATTGGTCGTCTCTTCAATACCAAACTTGCGGCGCAACTCATCATCGAGAAGCGAGGCTGTGACCGCGCGCTTACTCACCACTTTTGCTTCATAATCGCGATTGGCAGATTTGAGATCCTCTGCGATATTGCGCACTTCTACAAAGGTATGATTGAACTGCTGCTGCGCGACAAAGGTTCCTGAGCCTTGACGCCGCTCCAATACACGCTCCTCGCTTAGCTCTTTGAGCGCGCGATTCACCGTCATCCGTGAGACGCCAAACTCTGTCGCCAGTGCCATTTCTGTAGAGATCGCATTGCCTGCTTGCCATTTGCCAGAGTGAATATTGTCTAATATCGCATTTTTAATCCGCTGATACGCCGGAATCGTTTTTGTCATATTCGTTTTAAACCGTCAGTTCCGCTAATAAGGGTAGCGCCATAATATCACGACAATCATGCAAACTCTTATTCATATCACTCTATCAGTTATGCTCTTTTTTTCATTAATTCTGATTTTTTTAAAAAACCCTTGCATGAAAAAAGTATCTTTGATAATTTGTATATACAACTTATAGCAAGTCTAAAAATCTTGATCTAGCTACTCTATATTTCGATGCGTTTATAGACTGACTGTAAAACACCTACTCTGATTATTTTATCGCCCTATTAGTTACCACAAGGATATGACCATGACTACTGAAAACGGAACCAACAATAAACTTACCCGCCGTGATGAGTCTCGCGATATCGCCGCGCCTATAGGCAGCACGTTGCATTGCAAAAGCTGGCTGACCGAAGCACCGTATCGCATGCTGCAAAACAACCTACATCCTGATGTAGCAGAAAACCCAAAGAGTCTGGTCGTCTATGGTGGTATCGGCCGCGCCGCCCGTAATTGGGAAAGCTATGATCAAATCTTAGAGTCATTAAAAGAATTAGAAGATGATGAGACGTTGCTAGTACAGTCTGGCAAGCCTGTTGGTGTCTTTCAAACCCATGAAAACGCACCGCGCGTATTGATTGCCAACTCAAACCTTGTACCGCGCTGGGCGACATGGGAGCACTTCAATGAGCTGGATCGTAAAGACTTGTTTATGTACGGGCAGATGACGGCGGGTAGCTGGATTTATATCGGTACGCAAGGCATCGTGCAAGGCACATATGAGACCTTTGTCGAAGCAGGTCGTCAGCATTATGATGGCAGCTGGGCAGGTCGCTGGATTTTGACCGCGGGTCTTGGCGGTATGGGCGGCGCGCAGCCACTAGCCGCGACTTTTGCAGGCGCAACCTCATTGAACATCGAATGCCAGCAATCAAGCATCGATTTCCGTTTGCGCACGGGTTATGTCGATAAGCAAGCGCGCGATCTCGACCATGCTTATGAGTTGATTAAACAACATACCGACGCGGGCGAAGCGGTTTCAATCGCGCTACTTGGTAACGCTGCAGATATCTTGCCTGAAATCGTTAAGCGCGCTCGTGAAGGAGACATCAAACCTGATTTGGTGACCGATCAAACCTCAGCGCATGACCTGATCAATGGTTATCTGCCAAGCGGCTGGACGGTCGAAGAATGGAAGGCCGCTCAAGAAGATCCAGAGCAGCATGCAGCATTGACCAAAGCCGCTGCTGAGTCTTGTGCGGTACACGTCCAAGCGATTTTAGATCTACAAGCGATGGATATTCCAGCGACTGACTACGGTAACAATATCCGCCAGGTGGCGTTTGATGAAGGCGTCAAAGATGCCTTTAATTTCCCCGGTTTTGTCCCTGCTTATATTCGTCCGCTGTTTTGCCAAGGCAAAGGCCCATTCCGCTGGGTGGCGCTCTCAGGTGATCCAGAAGACATTTATAAGACTGATCAAAAAATCAAAGAGCTGTTCCCAGAAAACACCCACGTCCACCGCTGGCTCGATATGGCAAAAGAGCGTATTCAATTCCAAGGTTTGCCTGCACGTATCTGCTGGTTAGGTCTGGGCGAGCGTGACAAAGCAGGTTTGGCATTTAATGAAATGGTCAAAAACGGTGAGCTAAAAGGCCCAATCGTGATTGGGCGCGACCACTTGGATACAGGCTCTGTTGCCAGCCCCAACCGCGAGACCGAAAGCATGAAAGACGGCTCAGATGCGGTATCTGATTGGGCACTATTGAACGGCATGCTCAATGTCGCAGGCGGCGCGACGTGGGTATCACTACATCATGGCGGCGGTGTCGGCATGGGCTACTCGCAGCATTCAGGCATGGTCATCGTGGCGGACGGTACAGATGCCGCAGCCAAACGCTTGTCACGCGTGCTCGTCAATGACTGCGGTTCAGGCGTTATGCGTCATGCCGATGCAGGTTATGAGTTGGCGATTAAGACAGCGAAAGATTATGGTTTAAATCTGCCAATGATCAAATAATTTGCCCTCTGTCCTTATGAGCTTGTAGCTAGGCATAAGGACATAATCGCCTATTTATCAAGGAGGATAATATGATTGAGCAAAATACGACATCTGATCTGCACGATAACCATGCAACGACATCGTCAAAAAAACTGCTCTCGACGCCTGTGGCACTGATACAGCTCATTGTCTTTAGCGCTATCGGTCTGGTGATGTTCTTTGTGCCGTTTACCATTGGTGAAAAAAGCACGATATTGTTCGATCATGGCGCGACCTACTTGGTGACGCAGCAGCATACTTTATCTGTCACGCTATTGTTTTTACTCATGCTCTACGGCGTGAGTAAACCATTTATCGATGGCTCGTGGCGTAAGAATATCACTCATATGATTATGACTGGTTTTAAAGTCATTGGTCTGATATTGGCGGTAATGTATGTTTCTGGCGCGGCACCTTCCTTTATAATGGAAGCCGATATGCTGCCGTTTTTATTTGAAAAACTGGCACTACCCGTCGGAATGATTGTACCCATTGGTGCGCTGATTTTAGCCTTTTTGGTGGGCTTTGGGCTGCTCGAGATGGTTGGCGTGCTGATGCAACCCATCATGAAACCCATTTGGAAAACGCCGGGATCATCGGCGATTGATGCCGTTGCTTCCTTTGTCGGTAGCTACTCTATCGGTCTGCTCATTACCAATCGTGTGTATTTGCAAAAACAGTATTCAGCGCGTGAAGCCGTCATTATCGCCACTGGCTTTTCGACGGTATCGGCCGCATTTATGGTAATTGTTGCCAAAACACTTGGGATTATGGAATTTTGGAACCTCTTTTTTTGGTCAACACTAATCATCACCTTTTTGGTCACTGCGATTACTGCTCGGATTCCGCCCATTAGTCTGTTTGATGATAAGGTGGAGCGTCCAACCCTCGATCACGCAAGAGGTAAACGACTAGCAGCAGCATTTGATTTGGGTTTGTCCACCTCACGCCGAGCCACTGATCTCAAACAAATTTTGTGGTCTAATTTTCGTGATGGCCTGACGATGGCAGCGGCTATTGTGCCCTCTATCATTGCGGTCGGTTTGACTGGATTGCTATTAGCAAAATATACACCCGTGTTCGATGCCTTAGGGTTACTGCTTTATCCGTTCACATGGCTTGGCGGCCTACCAGACCCTCTCGTCGCTGCCAAAGGAATGTCAGCAGGATTGGCTGAAATGTTCTTGCCAGCACTACTACTGAGTGACGCAGATGTACTGACGCGCTATGTCGCAGGGGTCATCTCCATTAGTAGCGTGCTGTTTTTCTCCGCCATGATTCCTTGTGTCCTTGCAACCGAGATTCCAATCTCTGTTGGTAAAATGGTCATCATTTGGTTTGAGCGCGTGGTGCTCAGTATTTTGCTCGCGGCGGGCTTTGGTCAATTGGCCATCTACCTTAACTGGATTGGTTGATAGCAGTGACATCAAATGAGACGTATTAAATATTAAAGTACCTAAAAACACCTAGATAGCTCAACCTTATAACGATTTGCCTTAAAAATAATACCATTAACACCGCTTACAACCCTAGGATTACCCTTATGAGCAACATCAAACAACTAACCCTACACCCACGCCAGCTTAGCTTTAAGATGCTACGCGACATCTACGATCAGCCCGTGGTATTGAGCTTGCCTGAGAGTGCTTACGCGGATATTGACGCCTCGCATAACAATGTCAAAACCATTATTGAGCGTGATAAGAGCGCCTACGGCATTAATACCGGCTTTGGTCTGCTTGCCAAAACCCGCATCAGTGATGACCAGCTTGAGCTGCTACAGCGTAACCTAATCATTTCTCACTCGGTAGGTACGGGTGACGCGCTACCAGAGGGCGTGGTGCGCCTGATTATGGTAATGAAAGTTGCTAGCCTAGCACAAGGTGTGTCTGGCGTACGTCGCGAGGTGGTAGATAGTTTACTTGGTTTAATCAACAATCAAATCACCCCAAATATCCCAGCCAAAGGCTCAGTTGGTGCCTCTGGTGACTTAGCGCCATTATCACATATGACACTTGCGATGATGGGCGAAGGTGATGTGTTTGTCGCTGGTAAAAAAGTGCCAGCTGCTGATGCCCTAGCAAAGCATGGACTTGAGCCTATTACTCTTGCAGCCAAAGAAGGCCTTGCGCTTATCAACGGTACGCAAGTCTCAACTGCGCTAGCATTACGTGGTTATTTCTTAGCGCGTGATTTACTTGAGACTGCTACTATCGTCGGCTCACTGTCAATTGATGCCGCCAAAGGCTCAGATTCACCATTTGATGCGCGTATTCACGAAGTACGTGGTCATCATGGTCAAATAGAGATCGCCAAAGCACACCGTCAATTGATCAAAGGCAGTGCTATCCGTGCATCGCACGATGGCGAACAAGATGATAGAGTACAAGATCCTTACTGCTTACGTTGCCAGCCACAAGTCATGGGTGCTTGTCTTGATATCATCAACCAAGCAGGGAAAACGCTGCTCATCGAATCGAATGCAGTAACAGACAACCCACTAATCTTCAATAACGAAGATGGTCCGGTCGCTATTTCAGGTGGTAACTTCCACGCTGAGCCAGTCGCTTTTGCCGCGGATATTTTAGCATTGGCTATCGCTGAGATTGGCTCGATGTCTGAGCGCCGTGTCGCTTTGCTGATCGATGCAACTTTGTCAGGTGGTCTGCCACCATTCCTAGTCGATAACGCTGGGGTAAACTCAGGCTTTATGATTGCTCATGTGACCGCAGCGGCTCTGGCTTCAGAAAACAAATCTATCGCCCATCCTGGTAGCGTCGATAGCATCCCGACTTCCGCCAACCAAGAAGATCACGTATCCATGGCTACCTATTGCGCACGCCGCCTATATGAGATGGCGCAAAACACTGCGACTATCATAGGTATTGAGCTATTGGCCGCTGGTCAAGGTATTGATTTTCATCGCGGATTAGATACTTCAGAGCCGTTGACTGTGGCACATCAAAAACTACGTGAGAAAGTGACGTTCTATGATAAAGATCGCTACCTCGCCCCTGATATCGAAGCGGCCAAGCAGTTAGTATTAGACGGTACACTTGCTGAGCATTGGCAAGAACTACGTCAAAACTGGTACGAGTCTAAGTAACGGTTAATTGGTAAAAGGAGAGCAATGATGGCAGTCACAAACATGACCACACCCATTAGCCATACACCTGCTGATATGACTCAGTGGACAGGACGCGCAGAGCCATTTGAGACTGCACGCGCCCGTTATTGGTATCAGCTTGCTCAGCCTTATGAGGCTCAACATATTGGGCTAATTGGCTTTGCCTGTGATCAAGGCGTCAGACGCAATCAAGGCCGCGTGGGTGCTAGAGCTGCACCGTCATTGATTCGTCGAGCTTTTGCTACGCTGCCAGTCATCGCTGATTTGCAACAACGCTTTGATAGTCAATTATCAACCTTATTGGGTGATGCTGGCGACATTCATTGTGATGATAATGATGGCTTTGCCGACAGTATTCTTGAGCAAGCTCAGATCAAATATGCCGATGCAGTGAGCACTATCGTCAAGCAAGGTGGATTACCCATCGGGCTTGGCGGTGGTCATGCCATTGCTTATGGTAGCTTTTTGGGATTATGGCAGGCCTTAGAAAAGGCAAACGATACAACTATCAGCACAAACACAGCGCCTACTATCGGGATTATTAATTTCGATGCCCATCTTGATATTCGTCAGTCTGATGTAGCAACCTCTGGTACACCGTTTCGCCAGATTGCCGAGCATCTTGACGCACACGATCAGCCCTTTCATTATTGCTGTATTGGCGTCAGTCGCTTTTCTAATACCGCCGCGCTCTTTGATCGCGCTGAGCAACTGGGTGTACAGATTATTAGTGATGAAGACTGTCATTATCAGCCTTGGGACACCATTGCCGAGCAGGTCAAAAGCTTCATAGATCAGGTTGATATTATTTATCTCACTATTGATATGGACTGTCTCCCCTCTAGTGTCGTTCCGGGTGTCAGTGCGCCTGCTGCTTTTGGTATTGAGCTTGGTTTTGTTGAGCGTATGGTCAAGCTGATTATGTCATCAAGCAAAGTAAAAATGGCAGATATTGCTGAGATCAACCCGACCTTTGATGTGGATAGTCGTAGCTGCAAAGTCGCTGCTCGATTGCTGGCAACGATTGTAGAACAGCACTTATTTGTCACTTAGATCTTACAAACAAAGGCCACGGGCTTCCCAATAATTAGGAGCACATTATGAATAATACTATAAACTCTACAGGGCAAATGCCTGATGAAGTAATCATGACCTCATTTGACCACCTTATTATCAATGCCAATATTGCGACGTTTTCAGCGCACTATGGTTTTAATAATAATAAGAATGAAGACGCTCGTAGTATCCCATATGGTCAGTTAGAGAACGCGGCTATCGGTATTAAAGACGGCAAGATTGCATGGATTGGGGCACAAGAGCAAATCACGACGCATCTGCCACATTATCAAGACAATCAGGTTACAGACGCCGATGGCAAATGGCTAACGCCTGGGCTCATCGATTGTCATACGCACATTGTCTACGGTGGCAACCGCAGCAATGAATTCGAAGCGCGGTTGCAAGGGGCCAGTTACCAAGACATCGCAGCACAAGGCGGCGGTATTGTCGCAACCGTGAGTGCCACCCGCGCCGCCAGTATTGAGACGCTATTTACCCAAAGTGAAAAGCGCCTACTTGCGCTGATGAAAGAAGGCGTCACCAGCATCGAAATCAAATCAGGTTATGGTCTCGACTTAGACACTGAGCGCAAAATGCTTACCGTCGCGCGCCAGCTTGGCGAAAAATACGACATCCACGTCAGCACCACGTATCTTGCAGCGCACGCCTTACCGCCTGAATATAAGTCTCACTTGCAGGACCGTGCGGACGACTATATCGAGCAAGTCTGTGAGTGGCTGCCCATTCTGCATGCAGAAGGTTTGGTTGATGCGGTGGATGGTTTTTGTGAAAACATCGCGTTTAGTAGCGATCAGATTAGACGCGTTTTTGAGGTTGCACGCTCCTTAGACCTGCCGGTCAAACTACACGCTGAGCAGTTATCTGACATCGGCGGTAGCGCCTTAGTTGCCGAATACAAAGGGTTATCTAGTGACCATTTAGAACACTTATCAGAAACTGACATAGAGAAAATGGCTGCTAGCAACACGGTTGCGGCGATATTGCCCGGAGCGTTTTATACCTTACGTGACACCAAGCTGCCACCGATTGAGGCACTGCGCAAGCATCAAGTTCCTATGGCGATTTCAACCGATTGTAACCCTGGTACCTCACCGTTAACGTCGCTGTTGTTGGCAATGAATATGGGCTGTACGCTGTTTTACCTCACGCCTGAAGAAGTATTGGCAGGATCAACCGTTTATGCAGCCAAGGCTTTGGGTCTATCTAATAAAGGCAAAATAGAAGTGGGCTATGATGCTGATCTGGTACTGTGGGATATCGCCCGCCCTGCTGATTTGGCCTATCAGATGGGACTGAACCCTATTGCAGGCACTATGTTTCAAGGTCAATGGCATGATAAAGCTTAACGAATACGCCTTGATTTATCGTCACTAAAAAAGCCCCTATCATTGAATGATGGGGGCTTTTTGGTCGTTACGTCACAAGTTTTATGAAATAACAGAAAAAATTTATCATAACCTTAGGGCGTGTTGAACATTCATAATTTCAGCCAGATATAAGCACAAGCAAGAGCGACCGTATTCTCATAACTCTGCTTGAGCTTATCAAATCTGGTGGCAACTGCCCTATACTGTTTTAGCTTAGCAAAAGCATTTTCTACTAAGTGGCGTACCTTGTACAAGTTCCAGTCCATATGGTCGTTAGAGGACTTTGTATTTCGTTTCCGAGGGATGTTATCACACGTCCCTGCTTGTTCAATATGGGCTCGTAGCGCATCAGAATCATAGCCTTTATCGGCACATAAAACCTCTGTATCGCTCAAATCAACCTTGTCTATTAAGTCAGGAGCGACTTTAACATCGTGGGTTGTACCATCTGACAAGATAAAAGTGAGTGGATTGCCATGAGCATCAACTGCCAAATGAATCTTGGTCGCGCGTCCTGCAATACTTTTACTAATAGCCTGCGCATTCTCATTGCCACCACTGCTGTGCTGATGCGCTTTAATATGAGTGCCATCGATAAAGACCCATTCAAGGTCTGCGTCCTTGATCAGTAACGTAAAAAGCGCAATCAGCTTATTACTGCGAGACCAGCGCTGGTAAGCTTTATAGATGGTATTGGGCTTGCCAAAGTACGGTGGTAAGTCACGCCAAGGGCAACCAACGCGCATCCGATACAACACACCTTCAACCGTATTTCTAAGATTTCCTTTGTCATAGATATTCAACTCTAGTAAGATAGGTCTTAGTCTTGTCCAGTGTTCATCTTTGAGCATTGTGCGAGGCATAGCGAACGATATCTTTTTTGTGTGAGAACTTAAAGATTAACCGTTCGCTATTTTTTTTGCCATCAATTTGTCGCCAATGTTCAACACGCCCTATTTTAAATAGGGTTTTGCTATATCAATATTTGTGGCAAGGAATTATAATACCTTACTTAAGACAAGGACATTTTTGACTGGTTCATAAATAAAAATCCACCAACAGTACAGAGAAAGCGATATGCGTACAGATTCATTTCAACAGATATTGGAAGACTTAAACAGCTCATCAGCAGATGTTGAAGCATCTGCCCTAATCTCTAACGATGGTCTGATGATTGCTTCAGCTCTACCAACCGGCGTTGATGAAGATCGCGTGGGTGCGATGTCAGCAGCACTGCTATCATTGGGCGACCGTGCAGGCCGCGAATTGGCACGCGGTAGTATCGATCGCATCATGATTCAAGGCGAGATGGGCTACGTAATCATGACGTCATCAGGCGATGAAGCGGTACTCACTATCATGGCAAAACCCAATGCCAAGCTTGGTTTGATATTCTTGGACATCAAGCGCGCCTCAGAAGCCCTAGCAAAACTCATTTGATTGGTGGCTTTGGCTTTTTGACGAGTGCCCTATGTACTCGATTTACTCATTATAAATACAACGACCAACGAAGGAGATGACCATGGGTTCTCCAATCCCTGATGCACACAAGCCTGACCTGCCTGCTGAGCAAATCACCCTGACCTATCATGATGGCACCTCTCGGACTGTCTATGATACAGGTGTAGAGCGTCCCTACCCAGATGGTAAGCTCATTGTCTCGCGTACCGATTTAGACGGCATTATCACTCACGTCAACGACGCCTTTGTCGAGATTAGTGGTTACACCAAAGACGAGCTGCTTGGCCAGCCGCAGTCTATCCTGCGCCATCCTGATATGCCAAAAGCGGCTTATCAAGACTTGTGGGACACAGCAAAAGCTGGAAAAAAGTGGCATGGCTATGTCAAAAACCTATGTAAAGACGGCAGTCACTACTGGGTTTATGCCACTGTGGTGCCAAACGTACGCCGCGGTGAAACCGTGGGCTATACCTCAGTACGCCGCAAGCCATCACGTAGCAAAATCGAAGCCATGCAGGCGCAGTACGCTGATATGAAACAAAATGAGGAAGGCTAAATCATGACGACACACAATATGTTAATCGCCCCTGATTTTTCGCCTGAGCGTTTTGCAGGTTGGCATATGTTTAACACCTTGATTCAAAAGCGTGCCAACTTAAACATGCACCTAAATACGCCAGCCTCACATGCTGAGCAAGAGACCTTGATTGAGGCAGGTGATATTCAAATTATCTACGCCAACCCTTTTGATGCCGCTGCTCTCATCCGTGAGCAAGGCTACCGTGCGGTTGCACGTCCTATCGGCAAATCTGACGAAATGGTCATCGCCGCTGGTGCCAACAGCGACATCAATGTCTTAGAAGATATCAAAGCTGGTGCCACCATCGCGATGGCAAACAACCGAGATGTCAAGCTGATCGGTTTGCGCCTGCTTGAGGCTGTCGATATAGAAGAGTCTGATCTGAGCTGGGATGTCACTGAGACCTATCAAGCAGCTGCGCGTAAAGTCATCAAAGGCGATGCGCAGGCAGCGTTCTTTTTGGCAGAGGTATTTCACGGTTTTTCTCGTCTGACCAAAGATCAGCTATCGGTACTGATCGAAAGTGATTTGGCTGATATCAGTCATGTGCTTCTCATCAAAGACGACTTTCCAGATGCGCAAATTTTTATAGAATCCATTCTGGATTTGCATAGCGATGATGATGGAAAAGAAGCCTTAACTGAGCTTGGTATGCCTGAAGGGTTTGAGGCAATGAGTGAAGAGGATGCTGAATTTATGATTGATTTGATGCAGACATTGCTGGATTGATGGCTCATTGACACTCATATTATCAGAGGTTGTTTTGCTGAATGAGCTCATAGCCTGAGGCGCTGGTTGTCGTCACGGCTATGACACAAGGAGACCATTATGTCTGATTCAGACCTGATCAAAGAAAACGAGAAAGTGGCGCACCGAGTCTTTCGGTTTTATTCACGCAAAGTGTTTTTGGCACCCAACAACCGTCATTTTCATGAGCAGCGCATCAACGCCGCTTTATTACTTACCGAAAAAGAACCCCTACAGGGCGCGGTAGCAGATTTTTTCTATGGGTGCTGGTTTGACATTCCATACGATGTCAATAATTTGTTTACGCGTATCAAAGACCGTTTGACCCCTGAGGCCAAGCAAGGGTTTCGCGAGTGTATTGACAAAAAAAGATACATTCAGCGTAACAGTATGCTGGCCACTCGCTGGAGTGTCCTTATATCGCCTTCGCTCAATGAGCAAAAGCAACGCTTGCGTATCAGTAGTGATGACGCCAGAGAGATCGCAAGAGACATCACAAGCGAGTTGATGCAAGCACGTGCTAGCCAAGACTGGGGCACCATTGAGCAAATTGAAAATGAGTTTTTTGCCTATTGTACTGTCCGTAATGATCGTCTGGCGTTTTCCTTAGTATGGTTTAGCTTAGGCAAAAGTGATTGGCAATTTGATCAACGCTGGGATAACTGCCAACAGCATTTGGATCAGACCATCAAGCCTACCACGACATCATAAACTGTCATGCGTTTATAACTTAACTTCTATCACTTTTTACCACTTTTTCATCGCTAAGGTAGCCGCTATGTCTTCTTATTTGAATGCCGATAAGACCTATCTAACCTTAACGCCTGCTGGTATTTTTGAGGCGTTTTCACAGAATGAGCCGACTGATGAGCAATTGGCGCTACAAGACTTGTTGTCTTATGGACAGACACTACTCGCCGCTGATTGGTTACAGCGCTACTCTGATACTTGGCTACAAAGCTTTATCGAGCAAGGCTGGATCGAAAAACTGTCTTTGCTATTGCCAGCGCCCAATCTACCATTGGATCAGTTTTTGCCTTACGTAGTCGCGAGCTTATCTGGCAAACGCCGTGCCGCAATTGGCTCTGATGAAGGGTTTTGTCTGGCTCGCATTGGCTACAGTCAAGAAGAAGCGGACATGCTCAGTGTTGCCGCCGCTGACTTTTCAGGGTTTATGCTGCGCCAAAAGCAGCGCGGCTGGGCAGTAGAAAGCCAAGCGATCTCGTTTTTTCAGCAAGTTGACTTGCTCATTCCTGAAACCAGCTTTGTGTTTTTATGGATTGATAGTGCAGGTTATGTGCTCATCATCGATGGCGAACCCTTAACCAACAGTCGCGCCTTTGTAGAGCTGGTCTGGGCACTTAAGACCTCTGGACTCAAATTTCTAAATTGATTCAGCAGCACACGCCAGCTTTAATCCTCTCTTGTATGGGCTTGTCAAAATAAACGACAAGCCTATCATGCCAGCATAAAAGCCATTCAACATCTCTCATACGCTTCTTTTACCGTCCGCTTTCACCAGCCCTTTTATCCAGCAATAACAATACCTTCAGAATTAACAATAACTTGTCATCATTTAGGTCATACTCTCCTCACACTTGTAAGACGCTTTTCTTGGCGCTGCCTAGTCTTTTCTAAAACAATAACTTCTACAAACGCTCATTTTCTACTATTTCTAAGATTTAGATACCCTATTCCAACGTTCTACCTCATCGACAGTGGCAACCTTTGCCAACCTTTGCACTTTTGCTTATTTTTTAGGACAGTTTATGACTTCGCTGACCACTGTGCGCGTGCGCTATCAAACGATTGAAATTGGCAACACCGACATTCACCTCTGCACCCTGCGTGACAATCAACAATTTAGTGACCCCGATGATGAGGCATTAAACTTGGGTATTTGCTCCGCTTCTTGGCCGATGTTTGGGGTAATCTGGCTGTCAAGCTTGGTATTAGCCAATCATATGTTGGAATATGATATTAAGGACAAACGGATATTGGAGGTGGGCTGCGGCATGGCGCTATCGAGTCTGTTGCTCAATCATAGACAAGCAGACATTACAGCGACGGATTATCATCCGACCGTTGAGTATTTCCTTGATAGAAATACCACGCTAAATAATAACAAAGAGATTAATTTTGAGCGTTTGGATTGGGCAGAGAACAATAGCCACCTTGGTAAATTTGATATTATTATCGGTAGCGACCTGCTCTACGAAGACCAACATATTGGAATATTGGCCGAGTTTATCGAACGTCATGCGCTGCCAACTTGTGAGGTCATCGTCGTTGACCCTGGACGCGGGCGTAAAAACAAGCTAACCAATAAGATGATTGAGTTTGGCTTTAGCAGTCAGCACGTCAAACCTGAAAACACCGCTTATCTAGCGTTACCTTTTAAAGGGCATATTTTGACGTTTTCAAGATCGGCCGTATCTGATCAATAAAGCCATTATACGCTCAGCGCTTGCCACTCTTGACGCGTAATCTTGTACAGCACATGCTCAGCCAGTCGATGATCAGCATCGAGCATCGGATGAGGGAAGTTGTCCTGCGTATCAGTCATACCAATACGCTGCATAATCAGTTGCGAGCGCTGATTGATGACCGCCGTAAATGATACCACGTCCTCCAGTGCCAGTTCGGTAAACGCAAAATCCAGCGCTGCACGCGCCGCCTCGGTGGCATAGCCTAGCTCCCAATAATCCTTGTACAAACGCCAAGCGATCTCGACAGCAGGAGCAAAGGGCATTTCGTCATGAACGTTATTTAACCCAACCATACCGATAAAGTCATCGCTTTTATCTGCGCCATCTTTACGAGCCACCGCCCAAAATCCCCAGCCATGTTCTTCAATTAATTTTTGACACTTATTGGCAATGGTATTACTCAATGCAGGGGTTAATAGTTTAATGGTATTACTCAATGCAGGGGTTAATAGTTTAGGGAAATATGCCATCACTTCAGGATCAGCATTCACCTCGGCAAACCGCGCAAGATCACTTGCTTGCCACTGTCTTAGGTACAGACGTTTGGTTTCTATCATGCTTGTCATGTCAGTCGCTTACTATTCATATTCGTTCAGAGTGCTGATCAAGCCAGCCTTTTTTTTGAGCAAACGCTAGCTGTGCTGGCGTATCGATATCATAACTGAGCTGCTTATTGATCACTGTATGTATTTGGCCTGGCGGTAATGCTCTGATTAAATGACGCAAGCCTTTATCACCTGTCAATTCAGTTTGCCATTGTCTGAGTAAACCTGTATCAATCACTAGCGGTAAGCCGATGATATTTTTTGGCTCTGTAGTGCTTAATTCATCTGAATACGTCCAGCTATGATAACTACTGGCTACCACAGACCGATCACCAACCAGCAATGCGGTTAAATGCGACTGATCTAATAGAACCTGATCAACCCCCATGATAAGTACGCGCTCGATTGACGAATTTCCAAGACTCGCTATGCTCTCAATACCCAAACGCAAACTGTCCGCCATACCAGTTTCAGGTTTTGGGTTTACTACCGCTTGAACCGCTGGATATTGCACAGCCAACTCTGTAACTACACTAGCAATTGCAGGATGCTTATCAGGAATCACAATGATGACGGCTTGCGGATTGGTGCTCATTGC
The DNA here is from genome assembly GCF_030454045.1 of Psychrobacter sp. Taxonomy (GTDB): domain Bacteria; phylum Pseudomonadota; class Gammaproteobacteria; order Pseudomonadales; family Moraxellaceae; genus Psychrobacter. Next base: position 17,788 of record NZ_JAKDJE010000016.1, read on the forward strand.
CGATCGGATCATGTGCACAATTAATAGCTCGCCATTCTTAACGAGCAGCTGCTTAGGTTGGCCAAGGCGCTGACTGAGGCCACTTGCCAACATGATGACCGCATGATTTTGCACCTATCTGTCCTTGTCTTCTAAGACGATACTACTCATACGGTACTCGGCACAATATCAGCATCCGTATTACCAACGCTTGCTTCTGAATTCGAGACCCTACTGTGAGAGCCTTCTACTGATGCAGTTTGATCGTGCATGACTGCATTTATCTGTGCCATGATACCCAGTGCGAGTGCCTCTGGACCATCTCCTCCTAGCTTATAGCCAATCGGATAATGCAGTTTTTGAACGCCAGTATCCAAGATAGCAGGATGATCCATGTTAGCGCTTATCTCATTGATTAAGCGTTCGGTACGATAGCGCGGCCCTAACTGTCCTAAGTATCTATAGTTTTGCGCATGTGCTAGCAATATCGCCAAGCGAGCGCGGTCTTGGGTCAGACTATGTGACATAAGAGCGACCGCTGCGTTATTACTCAGCTTTAGCAGGGTATCACTATCCTCTAAAGATAGCGCCATCACTGCATCTGCTTGAGGAAAACGCATACGGGTCGCATATTGTGCGCGGCTATCTATGACTGTGACATGCCAATCTTGTAGCTTGGCCATGGTCACCAATGGCATCACATCGTTTCCTGCCCCGCAAACGAGCAGGCGCACTTGAGGTTGTAAGCGTTGTACAAGCCACTCGGTGGTTGCCTCATCCGTTTTTATGGTCACGTATTCAGTATTGCTCTCAGACAGCTTGTACTCTGCTAACTTTTCTACAATATCGGCAATTATATTCGAAGGGTTTATTATCTCTTGTTTTGGTGAATTTTCCGAATTGTGATATTCGTCTAGATTGATACGCAGGCCAACTTGCAGCTCGGTATTCTGACAACCGTTGTTGCGAATCAAAGTAGCGACCATAACTGGCTGCTGCATGCGCCGAACCTGACGAATTAATTCTAAAAATGGTGCAGCTGTTGCCAGACGCTCAAACAGCACATGTACACGTCCATTACAACCAAGCCCAAAATTCAACTCATCAAAGTCCAGGCCATCCAAGTCGTCTGTATCGCCAGCTTCTTTGTTGATCGCTACCTGCGCTTGACCATTTTCGGCATATTCAATGTCATCACCCGTCTGATAAACCTGCACATTGGCACCGTCACGCGTGAGCCAAAAGGCACGTTTGATGATGTGAGGCTCCAAGCAGCCACCGCTGATCATTCCGACCGAACGACCATCTTCACAGATGAGCATCATGGCACCAGCACGGCGATACGCTGAGCCTTCTGTATGAACGACAGTGGCCAATACAGCATCAACACCTTGCTGCTGAGCCTCGCTTGCCAGCTTCAGAATGTCAGCGACTTGATTCATAATGCCTCTTATTTAATAATTGTTTTTTGTTAGTGAATTTTTTGCTAGTAATAAAATATACTACCGACTCAGTTACAAAAACCCGCTCAGTAAGCGGGTTCTTGTCATACATAAGCTGATAAAACTACTCTGGCATCTCATAAAGCAGCTTGTCGAGGGTAATCGGGAAGTCATAAACACGCACACCGACCGCATTATAGATAGCATTGGCAATCGCGGCAGCAGCACCTGCAATAGCCGTCTCACCGATACCTTTGATGTGCATTGGATTGGTATAAGGATCATCTTCTTCTACCAATATGACATCTAACTGCGGTACGTCCGCATTAACTGGCACATGATACTCGGCAAGGTCATGGTTACAGAGACGACCGTCACGTTTGTCATGAATCACTTCTTCCATCAACGCTGAACCAATACCGAACACCATACCGCCATAGCATTGCGACGTTGCAGTTTTGTGGTTCAGAATACGACCAGCGGCAAATGCACCTGTCATACGTTTCACCCGAACCTCACCAGTGACTTTGTGAACAGCCACTTCAGCGAAGTTCGCACCAAAAGAGGCTTGGCGATGGCTCTTACCGTTCTTACCCGGTTTTATCTGGCCTTTGGCAGTGATTTTTTGCTCATCATAGTCAGCGACCACATCCGCAAGCGCATAAGACTCTGTATTATCAAAATCATACTCTTGTGATGCTGATTGTCCTGATAGCGTAAGCCCTGTGGTTTGCGATAGCTTATCAATAGTGCTGTCAGCAAATGATTGGCCGCTCTTTTTGGCAGCTTCCATTGCCGTTAAAGCATGCTCGCCTGTTTTCTTGATTTGACCATTGTCTAACTGAATGTTGTCAGGATACAGACCAACTTTTTCTGCTAGCATTTCACGCAGCTGCTCACAAGCAAGATAGACACCACTACCCGCACTCGCAGCACCCCAACTGCCACCTGAGCCTGATCCTGGTGGCAATGCACTGTCACCTAGTTTCATCTCAACATGGTCGATAGGCAGTCCTAACAGGTCTGCCGCTACCTGAGAAAACACCGTATAAGACCCTGTACCGATGTCTGTCATGTCTGTCTCGATAACTGCTTTGATACCAAGTGCTTTTGACTCATCTACCTGTAGGGTTGCACGTGCTTCAGATGGCTGTAGTTGGTTACCACGGGCAGCCGCCGCCATGCCTGTACCTATCCACCAGTCACCTTCTAATTGACTGGCAGGCTTAGCGTTTCGCTCACTCCAACCAAAATGCTCAGCACCTTGTTCCATACAGGCAATCAATTGGCGCGTTGAGAAAGGAATATCTTGACTCGGATCTTGCTCTGGCTCATTACGACGGCGTAGTTCAACCGGATCAATCTCCAACTGTGTGGCAAGCTCATCCATGGCACATTCAAGCGCGATCATACCTACCCCTTCGCCAGGCGCACGCATAGAACCTGACAACACTTGGTTCATGTCTACCATCTCATAATTCACACGGCGGTTTTTGCCGCTATATAGATGGTGCGTAGATAGAGCAGTTGGCTCAAAGAAAGCCTCACCTGGCAAATTACTAGAGATCGTATCGTGAATCAATGTATCGATCACGCCGTCATTGTTCGCGCCGATTGCGATACGCTGACGCGTGTTTGAGCGTCTGACCGTTGCTTCCATCACTTGTGAACGCGTCATAGTGATTAGCACAGGACGACCCAGATCTTTCGCAGCAATCGCCGCTGCAATAGATTCAGGAGCAATACCGAGCTTACTACCGAACCCACCACCCACATAGTGTGCGATCAGTTGTACTTGATCTTTATTTAGGTCCAGAGCATCCATGACTTGCTGTTTGCAAGAAGCGAGCATCTGATTGGAAGTATACAGAACGAGCTTATCGCCTTCCCAATGAGCCAACGTTGCATGGGGCTCCATCGGTGAGTTGCTCTGACTTGGGGTATGATAAAAGCGATTAACGGTCACTGCCGCATCAGCTAAGCCTTGGTCTGGATCGCCTTGGACATTATTTTTATCAGAGCCTTTTTTTTCATCTACCGCATGGGCGTTAGAGAGCTCTTGGGTAAAGTTCAGTGCCGCTTGGTCAGTCTCATCCTTATAAGTCACTTTCAGCGCTTTAGCGCCTTCTCTTGCCGCCTCAAAAGTCTCAGCAACCACGACAGCGATAGGCTGACCATGATAAAAAATCTCGCTAACCCCTTGCTTGGGTGCTTTAGTTTTTGTCCCTTGTTGAGAGTTACGCAAAAAGTGCTCAGGATCGGTCACAACTTTAATAATATTAGGAATGCCTTTTAGAGAGTCACTATCGATACTCTCAACTTGACCTTTAGCAATGGTCGCGCCTACCAATACACCATAGGCTTGATTGTCCAAGTGTATTTCGGCACTGTATTTCGCTTGACCGCTAACCTTTAGGGAACCATCAACACGGTTGATTGGCTTACCAACTAGCTTGCTTGCCGTTGTGCTAAATAGCGTTTCAACAGGCTCATCCATGGTCAGTTTTTTGGTTGGTTCTGACTGGGTGATTGATTCTAATAGTGCCATGATTATGCTCCCTCGCCCGCTAGTGCGCGCTGAATAACTTGTTTTAGTAGGCGACGCGTCAACGGTATTTTAAAGTCGTTCTGACCATTACCTTTGGCATCATGCAATAATAGATCAGCGGCCTGCGTGATAACGTCGCTATTGCCATCGGTATCCATTAATAGTGCCTCAACCTCTTCATTACGCCATGGCTTGGTACCGATGCCGCCGAACGCCAATCGTACTGTCTTTAGGTTGCCATTGTCGTCAGCATCGATGACTGCGGCACAAGATACCAGTGCAAAGGCGTAAGAAGCGCGATCACGCACTTTGTCATAGGTATGCATGCCCTTAATAGGGGCAGGTAATACAACATGAGTAATCAGCTCGCCTGCTTCTAGCACATTTTCGATATGCGGCGTGTCTTTTGGCAAACAATAAAAATCTTTCACATCGATAGCGCGAGTCGAGCCATCTGCTTTAACTGTCTCTATCGTGGCATCCAGTAAGCGCATTGCCACTGCCATATCGGATGGGTGCTGAGCAATACATGAATCACTGGTACCTAAAACAGCTAGGGTACGGTTCTCCCCGTTGATAGCAGGACATCCTGTGCCCGGTTCACGTTTATTACAAGCGCTGTCTGTTTGATAAAAATAATAGCAACGAGTACGCTGCAAAAAGTTGCCGCCCGTTGTCGCTCTGTTACGTAGCTGACCAGTCGCTCCTGCCAAGATGGCTCGGGACAATACCGGATAGTTTGCAATCACCTCAGGATGCGCGGCCAAATCGCTATTAGTCACCAGTGTTCCAATACGTAAACCACCATCGGCAGTCGTTTCTACTTTCTCTAATTCTAAACGAGTGATATCGACCAGTTTGATTGGGGTTTCGATCTCTAGTTTCATGAGATCTAATAAGTTAGTACCACCTGCGATAAAAGAAGCGTCTTTGCTGCTAGCAGAGGTTGCGGCTTGCTTAGGTGCATCAGCGCGGCTATATTCAAAACGTTTCATGAGTGGTCTCCTGCCTTGCCTGTTATTGTTTTGTTATTCGCTGAGGCTTTATGGAACTGAGCCTCGCTTGACGGCGGTGACCAAATACCTGTTACGCTTGAGTTTTGCGCAGCGTTGTCAACTGTTTTAGAAGTAGACGCTGATGCTTCATTCTCAAGCACTTGTGAGATGGCTTTGATGATATTGGGATAAGCGGAGCAGCGACAGACATTACCACTCATGCGCTCAGCGATTTCTTGTACCAGAAGGCTATCAGGATGTTGTAAGTCTGTGCTCACATGGCTTGGCCAATTTTGTTTTACTTCTTCTATTAAGGCAGTCGCTGAACAAATTTGACCTGGGGTGCAATATCCGCACTGAAAAGCGTCGTTGTCTTTAAACGCTTGTTGCAGCGCCGATAGTGAGTCCGGCATACCGATGCCTTCGATGGTCGTAATCTCATCACCATCATGCATGATAGCAAGTGTGAGACAAGAGTTGACTCGGCGACCATTGATGAGCATGGTACAAGCACCGCATTGGCCGTGGTCGCAGCCTTTTTTGGGTCCAGTAATTTGTAAGTGTTGACGACAGACGTCGAGCAGTGTCGTACGGGCGTCAAGATTCTCGAGCTGATAATCCTGCTTATTGATTGTTAACGTCAAGGTAGACATGCTGGCTTCTCGCTGGCAGATGAATATAATGGGTGAAAAAAGCGCCTTATAGCTACGGCGGCAATAAATCCATTATGGCGTACCAAAAAACTTGCTTTGTTTTTATTTTGTAGTGGTTAGAGTGTAGTTTCTAATCCACTCGCATGTTGGATATGAGCGGCGGCAATGACTGAAGAGTTATTGATAATCATTTACCTATCTAAACCTCAATACTGCTCATTGGTTTATAATCACTAGATATCACTGACCAAACTCCTAAATATAGACCTTATTCTCTTAATATTGACTGAGTGATATTATCCAAAGCTGATTCAACCAAGTCGCTTTGGCTGATATGCCTAGCTATAAAATACCCTCATAAAAAATAAATAATAATGCCTGCGAGGACATATGAAATCATCACAAAAACCACTTCGAATAGACATCGTCTCAGATGTCGTCTGCCCTTGGTGCGTGATTGGCTATCGCCAATTGGCAGAAGCTCTAAAGCAAACCAACACAAAACACACCATTCATTGGCACCCATTTGAGCTGAATCCTCACATGCCAAGCGAGGGGCAAAACTTGCGTGAACACATCATCGAAAAGTACGGCTCGACTAAAGAAGAGTCAGATGCTAGCCGAATCAGAATGACAGAAGCGGGTCGTGAGGTTGGCTTTGAGTTCAACTTCAATGACGACACGCGCATGCACAATACTTTTAATCTGCATCAGCTGCTGCATTTCGCTGATCAGCAAGGATATATGCATGAGCTCAAGCAAGCGTTATTTGCAGCGCACTTTACCGACAACAGAGACATCTCTAATATCAATGTGCTTGCTGATATTGCCGCAGAAGTTGGACTTGAGCGTAGTGAAGCACTGGCTGTGTTAGAAGGACAGTTTTTTGCAAAAGAAGTGAGAGCAGAAGAGCAGCATTGGCAACAGCAAGGCATTCAAAGTGTGCCCGCGATTGTCTTTAATGAGCGCCATTTGGTCAGCGGCGCGCAAGGGGTTGAAAACTACGTCAGCATATTAGAGCAACTGGCAGATATGACCGACTAAATTACCCTATGTATAAAAAGGATGCGCTATGTCTTCTGAATCTTTTCCCTCGATCATTGTGTTTGATGTCAATGAAACACTACTCGATATCAACACACTCACTCCTTTTTTTACGCGGGTGTTTGGTAAGCAAACGGTGCTGCGTGAATGGTTCGCTCAGTTAGTGCTTTACTCTCAAACCATGACGCTGTCTGATTTGTATACGCCCTTTGGTGAGATTGGCGTGGGTGCATTACAGATGATTGCGGACATCGGGCAAGTGACGCTGACGGCATATGACATTAGCGAATTTAAAGAAAGAATGAGTGCATTGCCTGCTCACTTTGACGCAGCGCCAGCACTGACTCGTCTGCGTGAGGCAGGGTTTCGGTTGGTCACACTGACCAATTCAGCGAGTAGCCCATCGCCAACCCCATTAGAAAAGGCGGGACTCAGTCAGTATTTTGACCAGCATTTTAGTGTTGAGAGTGTCAATAAGTTCAAGCCTGCTCCTGAGACTTATCAAATGGTGGCTGATACGCTTGGTGTTGATACCTCAGAGTTGTGTCTGGTTGCTTGTCACCTTTGGGATACCATCGGCGCGCAAGCGGCAGGTTGCCACGGTGCGTTTTTGACTCGCCCTTATAATAAGCTACTTAGTGCGCCAAATGTACCCACACCAGATTTGATTGCAGACGATCTGTCCGTGCTGACGGATCAACTCATTGACAAAAACCGTGCTTAAATCATGCGCTAGCTGGGTGCTCATTGAGCCTATGTTGTTGCTATAATAACCACAACGCAAAAAAAAAGCTGCTTCAAAATTGAAGCAGCTTTTTTTATTGTAGCGTCATCAGGTTAAAACTGTGATTTTGATATTACTGTCAGTAACGACGCTTAGAAATTAACAACCGTACGGATGCTCTCACCTTTATGCATCAAGTCAAACGCTTCGTTCACATCTTCGATTGGCATCGTGTGGGTGATGAAATCCTGTAAAGGAATCTCACCCGCCAGATAGCGCTCTACATAGCCTGGCAACTCTGTACGACCTTTCACACCGCCAAACGCTGAGCCTTTCCAGACGCGACCTGTCACCAACTGGAACGGACGGGTTGAGATTTCTTGGCCAGCACCAGCGACACCGATGATGACCGACTCACCCCAACCTTTGTGACAGCACTCTAGCGCGGAACGCATGACATCGACGTTGCCGATACATTCAAACGAATAATCCACACCGCCATCGGTTAGATCAACGATGACTTCCTGAATCGGTTTGTCGTAGTCTTTTGGATTGATACAATCGGTTGCGCCCAGTTTTTTGGCCAACTCAAACTTGCTTTCATTGATATCGATGACAATGATACGTTGGGCTTTTGCCATCGCAGCGCCAATCACTGCTGACAGGCCGATACCGCCTAGACCAAAGATGGCAACCGTTGCGCCCTCTTCAACTTTTGCTGTATTCATGACCGCGCCCATGCCCGTGGTCACACCGCAACCAAGCAAGCAAACTTCTTCTAATGGGGCCTCTTTATTGACTTTGGCTAGAGAAATCTCTGGTAGCACAGTATATTCAGAAAACGTTGAGCAACCCATATAGTGATAGATAGGCTCGCCGTCTTTATAAAAACGTGTCGTGCCATCTGACATCAACCCTTTACCTTGCGTCTCGCGTACCGCCGAGCAAAGATTGGTTTTGCCTGAGCGGCACATTTTGCAAACGCCGCACTCTGCGGTATATAGCGGGATAACATGATCACCAACCTGCACGCTGGTCACGCCTTCGCCGACTTGCTCAACGATACCGCCGCCTTCATGACCTAGAATCGCTGGGAACACGCCTTCTGGATCTTCACCAGATAAGGTAAAGGCGTCTGTGTGACACACACCGCTGGCCACGATTTTTACCAATACTTCACCTTTACGCGGTAGCATGACGTCTACTTCTTCGATAGATAGTGGCTCGTTTGGGCCCCAAGCGATGGCGGCTTTTGATTTAATAAATTCATCTGACATAGGAATCTCTCTTTTTGATTGTTATTGATGGATTGTGACGTAGCGTAAACTTAAAACGTCATTCACGCCCAATCATTATTTTTGTTCAATAAGGCTATCTGCTCGTCTTAATCATCCTGATGTTTATAACTAAAACGGATAAAGATAGACAGAGCTTATCTTGCTTACCCTTTGTAGGCAAGCGCCGATGGTAACAAAGCAGCCTCTATTTACATTGATACTAACCATTATATTTATTTCTGATAAGATAACAATATGCTATATTTGCAAATATCTTTTACATATTGGTAATAATCATGCGCTGGGAAGGGATTAGTGAGTTTGTCTGCGTGGCAGAGTACGAGAGCTTTACGCGCGGCGCAAAAGCGCTTGGTATCTCGACCGCACAGGTCAGCCGCCAGATCAGCGCACTAGAGCAACGACTGAAGATCAAGCTGCTATATCGTACCACGCGCAAGGTCTCACTCACCGAAGAGGGCCGCGTGTTTTATCAGCATTGCCGCAGCGTACTTGATGGTCTAGATGCCGCTGAACAAGCCGTGAGTAGCTTACAATCAAAACCTCAAGGCAGAATCAAATTGACTGCGCCTGTGACTTATGGCGAGCAACAATTGCTGCCCTTAATCAATGATTTTATGGTGCAATATCGGGACATTGAGGTGACCGCTTTTTTGAGTAACCAAAAAATTGATTTAATCGAGGGTGGCTACGATTTGGCCATTCGTATTGGTAAGTTGCGCGACTCTACGATGATGGCAAAAAAGCTTAGCCTGCGCACCAATTTTGTCTGTGCGACACCAGCCTACCTCAATCAATACGGGGTACCGCGCACGCTTGACGATCTCAGTCAACATAACTGCCTATTGGGTACGCGCGACTATTGGCACTTTGTCGAAGATGGTACAGAAAAGAACTTGCGCGTCTCTGGTACCATACAGTGCAACAGCGGTTATAGTCTGGTTGATGCGGCGTTAAAAGGGCTGGGTATCGTACAACTGCCCGATTACTACGTACAAAAACATCTGGCATCGGGTGCGTTGGTGAGCTTACTCGACGACTATAGAGAACCCAAAGAAAGCATTTGGGCGCTCTACCCACACAACCGTCAACTATCGCCAAAAATCAGACTACTGGTCGACTATTTGGCAGAGCGCTTGGTGTAACGATCGATTGGAATATATTGCCATCCCCTGCCTGATGACGCACAATGGATATTCGCCATGACTCACTAATGAATCGCTCAAGGATATCGCCATGATTAAGATCGTCTCTGATGAATTGCGAGCAAACCGTTGCCATTGATTTACCACAAAAAATCCTAATCAGTGAAGATGCCAATAAAAACGTCTGGCTCTCATACAACAATCCTGACTACCTAAAGACACGCCACCATATCAAAGGCTGTGATACTGAGCTTGATAATGCCTCAAAAGCGCTCAACGCTGTCAGCACGGCGGCAGTTGCCAAATAATACCAAACGAGAAAAGTATCATCTAAGCAAAAAAAAAGGTGGGTGAGCAAAATCTCTACCCACCTTTTTCTTTGTGTAACTTATAAGCTGCATCAGTCACTATCAGATAACGACATTTCGGACTGTAGCTCTACTTTTAGCTTCTTGGCACATTCAATAATTTTTTTCCTGTCGGCAGGCAGCGCCCCCTTCTCAAGGGCTGTTTCGCGCATTTGCACGGTAATATCATAATGCGGGTAGCTTGCGGTGCGGTGGAATAAACGTGGATCTACCTCAATCAATGCTGCAAAATCATGCAGCTCTTGCAAACTATCCGCAAGCATATGGCACCATTTATAGCCTTTGAACTTTATCTGCACAAAATCTACATATACCGCCATATTACACTCTCTTGCTAACTCATTTTATTGAACAGTTCTAAAGCAATCTATCAGACATATAATAATTAAGACGTCCAATCTCAATACCAAGTGATTGAAAAATCACAGTAGATCGCGTACATTTTTTTTCAGCTGCTTAAGTAGTTTTTGATACTCACTGTGATTGGTATTAAACGTACTCAAACGCCCATAACGTAACTGACGATAGTTTTGCTTAATTTCAATCAGTTTTGACTGAATCGCTATCGGGTTTTCACTGTCTGTTAAACGACTTGCATGACGGTGAGTATCGTTATCTAAGCGACTATCGATAGAAGATGCTAAACGCTCAAGCCATGCCAACTGTCCTTCATTAACTTCTCGAGCCAGCAATTTATCACGTTTGCCGATACGTTTTGAGAGCTGTGCAAGCGGCAAATCTGCTGGATGCCAGCGTTTACGGCGGCGCTGCCAAATGATGAATACTAAGGTAGTCATAACGATAATAGCACTGGCCGCTAACCAAATCACTTGCTGCATGATGGAGCTGATGTTGAACCACTTTAGTAGCGAATCTGCTTGTTTGTCTTGATCATAACCAACCACGTCTTTTTGCCAATAGTAACTGGCTTGGTCAGACAAGCGACGTAGTGTTTGTACCATTTGATACTGCTGGTAGCTGATTTGCGCGCTAGCACCACTGCCAAACATGGCTGCGCCTTGCTGCTGGGTCATCGCATTCATACCCTGCTCAACTCGCTCAGGCGCCACAAATGACGTGGGATCGACACGTACCCAGCCTTGGCCTTCGAGCCAAACTTCAGTCCATGCATGCGCATCTTTTTGACGCACTTCCCAAACATCACCACCTTGACTCAGCTCACCACCTTGATAGCCTGCTACTACCCGCGCTGGAATACCAGCTGCGCGCATCATAAAGGTAAAGCTTGAAGAGTAGTGCTCACAAAACCCTGCTTTGGTCTCAAACAAAAACTCATCGATACGATCAGTATTGAGTCGTGGTGGTGACAACGTATAGCGAAACTCTGTTTGATTGATCCAGCGCTCGATAGCAGCCATGTAGCGCACTGGATCTGAGCCTGATTGTACAAATAACTGCTTAGCAAGCGCGCGTGCTTGCGGATTGCCCTCTGCTGGTAGTGCCAGATTTAGGCGTCTTGATGCATCAGTCATAATCGGGTCAATACGCATCGGCGCAAACTGCAATACATCATAACGCAGCTGCTGCGTGACTGGCTGATCTTTTGATAATGTAAAGTTTGAGGTGATGTTGATATCTGGCTGCTGAGTAAATGGATAGTCGAGTCCAAATAGCCAATTTTGCTGAGTAGGTTCTAGGATCACTTGATAACGAGTAGGTGCCGCTTGCACTTGATCAGGCACGGTAGCAAAGGCATTTTGGATCCATGTAGGGGCTTGTGACCTCACTGACCATTGACTTACCTGATTGCTTGGACGCCAGGTAACTCCATCAAAATCACTAAACACAAGACCGCGCCAGTAGAGCTGCTGACGCGGCGGGCGATCATCGGCGAACTCTACACGAAAAGCCAGTTCAGTCGACTGACCTAAATTGGCAAAATCACCAGGGGACATGCTGTCAGAGACACCTGTGGTCGCTTGCTGAGCTGATAGTTGTACTGACCAGAGTGGCGGCAGCCTAGGGAAGAATAAAAATAGCACGACCAATAATGGCAACGCCCCAATCCCTAACACCCCCAAGGTACGCAGACGCCCATCACCGTCATCATTGCTATCGTCGTTTAAGGCAATAAACGCCAGCAGGAGAATAACAGCGCCCAGTACCACCTCTAAAGTTGTCAGCAACCCTTGATCCATTAAAAATAAGGCCGCCAGTACAAATAGCGATAAATTCAACACCACATAAGCATCGCGCCGCTGATACAACTCCCAAAGCTTACTAGCGAGACATAACACCAAAAATGCCACACCCATATCCAGCCCAAACGCTGTGTTATACGTCAGCCATAGACCTACTAGACCCAGCAAAAAGCCCAGCATTTGCATGCCTTGATAGACACGTTTCAGATGCGATATTTTTTTAAGTCGACGCTTGATACGGGGTAACTGGGCGACAATACTGACCGTAGCAAAGCCGATCAGCCACAGTGGCAGATGCGCTGCGTGTGGCAACACGACCGCTATTTGGGCAATCAATACCCAATAATAGGCTGGCAACCCCAATAGTCGCTGGTACCATCTATGATTAATGGCGGTACCGCTTTTTGCGTGAGTGCTTTGACCGAGTGCTAACTGCGCAAAGCTTAGCGTGTTTGAAGACTCGCTTATAGAGGACTGGTTAGATTCATTCATGGTGCTTTTGCCAGCCTTAGCAAGCAAGCTTGCACAAATGCATCACCCTCACCCATCTCTGCATTCGTGGTAGTCTCATTAGGTAAGCGCATTTTAAAAGGCACAGATAGCTGACCCAGCATCAGCGCTCCATGAGCCAACTGTGCCAGCTTCTGCTCATGATGAGCACCTGGCATGTCTGCATAATCAAGCGTCTGCTCATGACCCACAGGGTCGGCAAAGTGCTTGGTAAACATGCCCTGACCCCGTGCCACATGCCCCCAAGAGACACGGGCCAGCGACTCCCCTTCAATATAACTGTCTAGCCGCTCAAAATCATCCTGTCCTTGCTTATATTGGCCACCGACTGGTAGATCCTCCACACTGGCAGCCGAATATTGCGCTTGCCAATCAAACGCTTCAGGCTTTGGATATACCCAAGATTTTCGTGCAAAATAGACGTAAGACCAAGCACGCATGATACCTAAAGGATAGACTGTTTTGATAGTGAGCCTTGGTAGTTCAAGTAGGCCACGATGACGCGTTTGAACAGGTAGACGGATGATTTGCTCACCTTGTAGCTTTGTCACGAGTACGGAGCGCTGCTCTTTTTTATTGGTTTCATCTGTTTGATCGACTGATGGCTCAAACTCGAACCACAATTGCCGCCGTGGCTGACGGCTTTCGCTATTTAGTTGTAGCGTCACCCAAGCAGGTGTCCCCGCCTCTGTCATAGTGACCTCCAGCAAACGCACTTGTAAGCCAGATATATGAGCAAAAGTCACATGAAAACTGATTAGCCAGACGCTGACCAGATAAAAACACAAACCCAATACCAAGTTGTTGCCGTAGTTGATGCCTGCAATAAAAGTAATCACTAATAGCACAGCAAACAGCATACCCTCACGACTAAAAAAAATATAAACATTACGCAGGTTGAGTGTCGCGCGATCATTTTTGGGCGCACGCGAGGCAAACCAACGCCCTATCGCTGAAGTGGTTGGTCCTGTTAAGGCTTTTGGTAGCAAGCTCATGACAACCCTATTTTGGCTGATGATTGGCTGTGATATTAGCCTTTGACTGATGGGAGCGATGATAAAGCTTTAAAATGTAGAATACTTGTTGGGCAGGGTATGAGGTCTTAGAGGACAACAGGCACTTCCGCTAATATACGTTGGGCGATGGTCTGCGATACCTGTCCGCCTGTCACTTGTGCGGGGGCAAAACGCTGCCCGAGACGGTGGTCAGCGACGGCAGCAAAAACCGCTTGGATGTCTTCAGGTGTCATCTCCATATGCCCTGACACATAAGCATAAGCCTGCGCTGCGCGCTGTAGTGATAGTACGCCGCGTGGTGATAAACCATGATACTCTTGGCTTGCGCGCGTTTTTGCAACCAGCCTTTGTAGATAATCTAATACCACGTCTGCCACATAGACCTGCTTTACACCTTGTTGTGCTAAGAGGACAGCTTCAGTATCAAGCACCGTATCTAAATCTTTTAACAACTCACGGCGATCTTGACCTTTTAGCAGCTCTCGCTCTGCCATCTCGGATGGATACCCTAAGGATAAACACAGCAAAAACCGATCTAACTGTGATTCAGGTAACGGATAGACGCCGGCTTGTTGTAGTGGGTTTTGGGTGGCGATGACGAAGAAAGGCTGCGGCAACACATAGGTTTGTCCATCTTGCGTCACTTGTCGCTCCTCCATGGCTTCAAGTAACGCGCTTTGCGTTTTGGGGCTGGAGCGGTTGATTTCATCGGCGAGTAGCAACTGAGTAAAAATGGGACCGGGACGAAACTCAAAGCGCAGCTTGCTTTGATCATAGATACTCATGCCTAAGATATCAGCAGGCAACATATCATTGGTAAACTGCACTCGGCTAAAACTTAGACCTAATAACTGCGCTAACCCTTGAGCCAACGTTGTTTTGCCCATGCCAGGCAAGTCTTGTAATAGCAAATGACCACCTGCGAGTATGCCACTGATTGCCAATTTGACGGCTTGCGGCTTATCTAATACGACTTGATTCAACTGCGTCATCAACTGCGCAATTTTCTGCTGATTGATTTGCAAATCGGCGGTACTAGGCATGGAGTCATCACACGTCTCCGTGGTTTTTTGATAGGTAGATGATGGCGCTATATCACTGGCTGCATAGGTCATAGTAAGTTATCGGCTCATTTTTTGGGTCATAACAATCATGGATTAAGGTCAGTTTTTTTCATCTACAGCGATCGGCGCATCAGCCCGAAGGGTTGATAAATAGGCAATGACATCTGCGCGCTCTTTTGCATCTGGCATAGGATCTGATAGCATCTTTGAATCTGGCATGGCTTTTTGTGCATCGGCAATATACGAGTCCAGTGTTTTTGCATCCCATACCCAACCAGACTCTGTGAGTCCTTTACTATAAGTATAATCTTTTAGCTCAGCAGCGGGCGCGCCATATATGTTCATCAATTGTGGGCCTTTTTTATTGAGTCCAGCATTGAGCTGATGGCATTGACCACAAGCATCTTGATAAATTAACGAGCCATTATCTGCATCTCCATTGACATATAGTGGTAGTGTCACAGGGTCGCGATGATCAGGCGGTGTATGCTCACAAGCAGTGAGCAATAAAACGGCGGTGAGAAGACTGCTTATTTGGTATTTATTGCTAATAGACATCATGGCAATCTTTGAACAATACAGCTTATACAGCATCGCTATTGGTTAACTGGCGATCTTTAGCGTTTTGCTCGGTTCTTCTAAGTAATATCCTTGCAAGTAACGCGCACCCACACTCCAAGCGACAGACATGGTAGCAGCGTCCTCGATGTAAGGCATCAGCACATTGACATTTACCTCATTAGTACGCGTAATAAGCGACTTAACTGTGTCCAAATTGTCCGCTGAATGTATGTCTTGTACATAGTTACGCGCTAAACGCACAACATTTGGCTGCACTAAGTTGGCAATCTCGACAGATTTGGCAGAAGAACCAAAATTAGTAATGCCCATCTGACAGCTGACTTCATTAAGAGCAGAAAACTGGGATTTTGCAACCGTGAGATGATCCGAGATGTCTTTTTCGTTGAACTGTAAGGTTAAAACACCCTCCTTTCCACCGACAGCTTTTATTAATTGGCTTGCAACATGCGGCAATTTTTTATCAATCAATGAAGCACTGGTTAATTGCACCAATAATCTGGCTGCAGGATGCTCTTTACGTACATCATTTATTTTTTTACATGCATTGATGAGCACCCAACGATCTATCTTCTCAAGCAGTTTGTGCTTTTTGGCCACGGCCATAAACTGATCGGGTGTGAGTACTGTATTATCAGCATCTGCCAACGGCAGTCGCAAATATACTTCAAAAAAGTCGCTGCGATCTTCATTGATGTCATATATCGGCTGGAACGATAGCTCAAAGCGGTTATTGGTAATGGCATCGATTAAAGACTCAGCCAGCGCATGATCATCATTATTGGCATGCTCACTTGGGTCGTATAAATGATAGGTGCCACCGTGATTAGAGGTTTCAACCATAATCTGGCTGATCGTATCCATAGCACGCTCTATTATTACGGCAGGTGCTGCGGTATTTTTTTCTATTTTGACGATCGCAATACTGACGGTCGTACTGGTCGTACGCTTGTCAACTTCAATGAGCATCTCACTGATACGTGCGCTAATTTTTTCAGCAAGCTTTTCAAGCTCTGCACTCGTCTGGTCTTTGACCAGTATCATAAAGGTCGTATCACTAAATCGGCTAATATGCCCATCTACTACCAACTCATCGAGTGTGTAGGCAACTTGTTTGACCGTTGCATCTACGCCTTGTAGACCAAGACTACTTCTTATCTTTCCAATATTATCAAGCTGCACGTATAGCAAGGCTGCTGTCAGCTCTCCTTGGGTTGCTTGTTGGTGCACAATGACCATCTGCTCCTCAAAGCCGCGACGATTATTGACGCCTGTTAGGTTGTCTTTACGCTCAGCTTCCGCTAAACGTTTGGCAACCTCTGCACTGTTGCTTGCATTTTGCTGGATAATAATTTGGGTGACTGGCTCACCCTCTAAGGTGGCCGACGCCAGCTGGAGCTTTGCCTCAAACGTACTGCCATCGGTACGCACACTTTCAAAATTGAACTCCACGTCCTCGCGGCTGCCTTTGTCAAACTGACGCAGAAAGTGCTTAAATCCTTTGACACTATCGCCACCTGAAATTAGATCAATCACAGGTACCCCTATGACATCACTCATTGAGCGAAAGCCGAACAATTGAAGATAGGGATCGTTTGCAAAAATATGGATGCCTTCATCTATATAAGCGACCGCACTTTTTGAGTTCTTGATGAGTACGTTGGCACGTTGTTCTGCTTCTGAGAGAACATGGCGTAGTTTTTTAAGGTCACGGCGACTACGTAGACTATCATGCTGTAGACAGATAGCCATAACAACCGCTATCTCTTGGTCAGCTTTGAGTGCTTTGACCATGGTACCGCTCATCACGGCCGGTAGACCTTCTTCATTGAAGGCAGCTGCTACCAGCTCATCGGTCATCAAGTAGATCATCGGCAAATCAATACTTCGCTCTTGAATGATACCTACCACATCGGTGAAACTCATTTCATAAGCATTACCAAATACCAAAACATCCCACGACTGACGCAATGATTTTAGCAGCTCTTCTTTGTCGTCCAAGAATCCTAAATTCACGCTTTCATAATAATGACTCAGCAAATGTACAAGACGCTCAGCATAGAGCTGATCGTCATTAATCACTAATAAATTCAAGATGGACTGAGTGTGCATAGGTAACCTTTTAATCTTATGGTTGTATCTTCATCTCTGATTCTCGACACTTTACATTGTTTCCAAAAATTCACCTAGCCTAGAAAACACTATAAAAAGTAGACTCAGTAATTATCATAATGTTGACTGAGTTTTGGTTGCCGTGGTATTTTTTACCGCCCTAGATATCGTACCAATTAGAGTAATAATGTCATCATTATAGACAATAATTCTTCTGCCTGCAGTTTAACTTATGACCTGATTTGTTTAATATTGATATCCAAATAAAACACGGTCTGTCTTGCTGATTGATTCAAATTCTCTGGTTTTCGGCCATATTCTAAAGAGTCATTATTGGGCTATTTCGTACTGACTGAATTCATCAGTCAGTATCAGTCTACGGCCCAAACGCAAATGGGTTTGTTTATGGTCGATGCGCATAACGACTCTATCGTTGGTCTGAAAATAAGACGATGGTATGATCAGCGAGCTTATGGTCTGTAGCCGTTCATCTTTACCCAAAAGGAGCGCTGGCACAAAATGACGGCTCCGCTTTCCCTCTCCCTCCAGACGTAACCCGCACGCCACGAGCTGATGACCAAGCAGTTGCCATTCAACCTCTTTGTGTTGAGTATCAAGGTGCATCCAGCGTACGACTCCTATTGACCAGTCGGGCTGCTCTGCTACCTCAGTCTGAGAGAGCAAAAACAAGCTCATAATATGTAAGGGTAACTTTGCAGTCAGCTCAGCTTTTTCCGTATCTATGTCGATACCTTCTTCGGCAACCTTTTCCTGATTCAAAATGTTTGCTTTTGATGCCAAGCGTATTATTCGAAATAACGATGAGCTGTCATGAGCGCCGAACACCTCTACATTCGGTATGTTATCACTATTTTTTTCGGAATCCAGGGTGTCATAACGTGGGCGCTCTTCTAGCGGCAAGGACTCTGCGGCAATTAAGCTTGCAAAGCTGACTGAACGGCCAATGCGCTGGTAAATACTGTTAAACCCAGTCATCAAACTTGCATGGTGTTTGATGCTATGTTTATTGGGCAAGGTGAGCTGCGGCTGTAAGTAACGATAACGGATGGTCATCGATATCGTATTCAGCAGGCCATGCCCGATGCCTATACTACTGCCCTCAATGGATACCTGCCTACGTGAATCAAAATATTGCACCATAGGGGTCAGCTCTAAGAATAGGCAGTCATAGTGATCTTCATAAGGGTTGATATCAGAGCTTGCCGTCAGATATCTTGGTGGCTGATTGCTTTGCAAGTCGACAAATACTCGTGTCTCCGTCGTGGGCTCAATCGATGCCTCTATATGCTGCGACCATTCAGGCAACAAGCGCTGCACCAATAAAATATTAGGTCGCCGCATGGCCCGTACATTTAACAAATCATGTAAGCAGATTTGGCAATAGAGCTGATGAATATTATTTGTGTACGGTGTGACGATATGTGTTTCTAAATCAATATGAGACACACGCTGCTGATAAGACAGGTGATACAGTTGATTGATGTTATACCAAAGATAATCTGACGGCTGCTGATAGCAAAGTGCATCTTCGCACAGTAACTTATGATACCTCTGTAGCGAGTGATAGATCGCAGTAGCAAGGAGATTAGATTGCTTTTTATTGGTATTAAAATAGCATGGCAAGCCTCTTTTGGGTCTCTTTTTTCGAATGCTGGCAGTTAGGTTTTGACGACGTACCACCTCATCAAACGCTAAAATAATCAGATAATGTAGCGATTTAACTTCGGCAACATATGCCAGATGGGTATCACTTAACGCCCCTGTTTCATAAATATATTGCTGCCGCAGCGTCGCAATCAACTTATCTGCTGCATCGGTTGCAGCTAACATCAACTTGAGACGTTGCCCCTCCTCTATATTAGCCGTGCGTAATACCGACATAATGTTTTTTAAATGCTCAGCTTGTTGTTCTTGGGTTTGTAGCGGCAGCATTGTCAACAGTTTGAGCAAGTGCTTGGCATCACCATCCACGATTCGATTTGTTGCTTGCGATGTTTGTTGTAATAATGACGGCTCTTTAAACGAGAGAGCCTCTTGAAACATAGAGAAAGTTATCATCAGTATTCCTACTCACTGTTGGTCACTCTGAGTAAGTTGACAAGAGGCTATATGCAACCACGCAAAGTAGAGCAATATCAGGTAAAAAGCATGCAAACTATGTATTGTTTTAAAGAGGCTATGGGTATGAGCGATAGACGTTTTATTGTTAGACAATATATTTTAGCCGTTCTATCAATATAATGCCTGATACCGTGACCCCCTTCTTATAAAAAATCAGTCACTGACCAATTTTTATCAACAATCGTCTCTTTTTAACAGGTTTTTTCTGCAACCCTATATTGCCTGCATTAAATATGTTTGTAAATATCAATTGGCACCTTAAAAGGTCTATTCGGCAGTTCTCTGACCAACTTGGGTACCAAATAACCTGGTAATGCTGCTAATAGTGACCAGTAAAGCTCAATTGCAGACCGCTCGTCATTATCAAAGTGTGCTGCACCAGCCACCTTATCTAAAACATGTAGATAATACGGCAACACACCAGAGTCGAACAAACGCTGACTCAATGCAGCCTGAGCTTCAGTATTATCGTTGATATTTTTCAATAGTACGGCTTGATTCAATAATGTCACGCCAGCAGATCGAACACGCTGCAAGTGCTCTGCGGTTAGCTCATCAATCTCATTTGCATGATTGCAGTGAATCACCATCACAATACGGCAGCGACTTTGGGACAATCTGTCTAACAACTCACCATCCAATCGCGCTGGTATGACCAGTGGTAGACGGGTATGTAGTCGAATCGTCGTCAGCTGCGGGATAGACTCCAAAGTATCCAACCATGCAAACAGACGTCTATTGGTCACATTTAAAGGATCACCCCCGCTCAAAATCACTTCATTGATTTCAGGATGCGCGCTAATGTATTGGATAATGGCTTCTTTTGCATCCGCCGTGGGCATGTTGGCACTGTAATCAAAATGCTGGCGAAAGCAGTAACGACAATGAATCGCACAAGCACCTGTAATCGTCAAAAGCACTCTTGATTGGTACTTATGGAGCATACCCTTGACAGGGTTTTGGCTGTATTCACTTAACGGGTCCGCCACATAGCCAGTGACCGCAATCTGTTCACGCTTATCTGGTAGGACTTGTTTTAGTAAAGGATCATGACGGTCGCCCACAGTCATTTTTGCCACAAAGCCGCGCGGCACACGCAGCACAAAATGCGTAGGCACATAGACCTCTGCACGTAGTGAGTCGAGCTTTAGGAGACTGAGCAGCTCGTCAACAGACGTAATGGCTTCCGATAATTGTGTTTGCCAGTTTTTTTGTGTGATTAAATGGTTTATCATGACAGCCTACTACCTGTACCCAAAATCGGATATTATACGCCCTTAGTGTCTACCCTATCAAAGTATACCGCTAATACGTAAGCACTTGGCTTGGCAGCAACTTTTGGTACAGTCAGCTCTATCTCTCTCTATTACCATATCTACAACCCCTAGGAGTCTCTTGTGGCAAGTTTTTCTACTAATGAATTTAAAGCTGGTCTAAAAGTCATGCTTGATGGCAACCCTTGTGCCATTCTTGAAAACGAATTTGTTAAGCCTGGTAAAGGTCAAGCCTTTAACCGCGTTAAGCTGCGTAATCTTCGTAGTGGTAAAGTACTGGAGCAAACATTCAAATCAGGCGACAGCTTAGAAGCGGCTGATGTGATGGATACGGAAATGAACTATCTATACAATGATGGTGAGTTTTGGCACTTTATGCACCCTGAAAGCTTTGAGCAAATTCAAGCTGACAAAAACGCGATGGGCGACGCGATACAGTGGTTAAAAGAGAACAGCAATGCTCTATGCACCATTACTTTGTTCAATGGTACACCTTTATCAGTAACGCCGCCTAACTTTGTTGAATTACAAATCACAGAAACCGATCCTGGTGTACGCGGTGACACCTCAGGTGGCGGCGGCAAGCCGGCTAAGCTAGAAACTGGTGCCGTGGTACGTGTACCGCTATTTGTACAGCAAGGTGAAATCGTCCGTGTTGATACGCGTACTGGTGACTATCAAACTCGCGTAAACTAATAGCGCGATAAGCGTGATTGGTCGCCAAAATTGTTGTGTTGATCACTAATAAAAAAGCTTAACCGCTATATAAACGGTTAAGCTTTTTTGTATTTACAGCGGCTGTATTTATTGTCGCATAGTCGCCTTTAACGTTTAGTAGCGCCTAGTATTTAGTTAGTCGCGCCTAATATTTAATAGTCATTGTCATGGCAATTATCATGATAACAACCTGTGACCTACTCTTCTTCTAATTGCTTTTGTATCAACCAATATTGTACCAAAGCATTTAGCTGCTCCTTTTTAAAAGGTTTGGTGCAATAATCTTGCATACCCACTTTTAAGTATTTCTCGCGCTCTCCATCCATCGCATTGGCAGTCAAAGCGATAATAGGTGGTAGGTCTTGAGGGTCATAAAGCTCATGCAGCTTAATAGTGGCCTGTACACCATCCAAAATCGGCATGTGATGATCCATCAAGATGACATCATAACGTTTGGGAAACAAGGCAAAAGCTTCAATCGCTTGTTGACCGTCAGTGACATGAGTAACCTTATGACCACTATTGGTCAGTGCTTTTTTGGCAATGATTGCATTGACGGTATCATCTTCGACCAATAAGATATGACCTGCACGTTCGTGACTGGGTTCTTCCATTGTCAGATCATTCAAACCTTGCCACGTTTCGTACTTAGATTCGTCAATGGTTGGTAGCGGCAATAAAACCTGAAAAGTAGTCCCGACACCTACCGTACTATTGACGCGGATATGACCACCCATCAGTTCGACTAAAGACTTGCAGACAGACAGTCCAAGACCTGTGCCACCATACAGACGATGCGTGAATTTATTGGCTTGTCCATAAGCATCAAATATGGCTTCTAGTGACTCAGGTTTGATGCCAACGCCAGTATCTGTCACCTCAATACATAACGTCATATTTTTATTGGAATGATGAGGCTGCGCGCTCTCATCCCTATCACCTTGCTTATCTTCATCGACATCCGTTTCTGCTATGGCATCACAATAGCAGTTATCCATATGCTTGACATCAATGCTCACTCGCCCGCCCTCACGAGTAAATTTGATTGCATTATTCACAAGATTTGCAATGATTTGTTTGAGACGTACCGGATCCCCTTTTACATAAGGTGATAACGACTCGGTATAATGGTAATCTAGCGTCAAACCTCGTTGACGTGCCTTAATAGAAAATAGACTGACCACCTCATTACATAATGTAGATAAATTGAGTGGGATAGAATCGATAGTCATTTTTCCAGACTCAACTTTCGATAAGTCCAAAATCCCATTAATAATCACCATCAAATGCTCATTAGAGACTTTGATGTTATCTACATACTCTCGCTGTTCAGCGCTAAGCTCAGTGTCACCTAGCATCTCTACCATACCAATAATACCGTTCATTGGTGTTCGTATTTCATGACTCATATCGGCCAAAAAGTTAGATTTCATCTCATTGGCATGTTTGGCATCACGTTCTTTATCCTGTAGCTTCAACGCATCTGCTGCCATCATCGCAAACTGCGCCAATATCTCTTTTTGTTGGTCACTAAAGCTATGGTTGGGCTTGGTATCCATCAGGCATAATGAACCTAACCGGTAACTTTTATTGCCCTCATGCAAAATGATCGGTGCACCAACATAGAATCGTAGATAGGGCACATTGACAACCATTGGGTTTTGGCTAAAACGACTATCCTCTAATGTATCTTCTACTATCAACATCTCATTGGACAATATCGTATAATTACAAAAGGCCGTCTCACGTGGTGCCATACTGACACTTTCAGGCATACTATCGAATTTGCAGGCTGCTTTTAAATATTGTGTTTCCTCATCCATAAAAGTGATCGTTACCACTGGCACATCAAAAAACAGCTTTACGAGTGCAACGAGTCGATCAAATGCAGGCTCCTCATCTTCATTGAGTACCTGATATTTTTTCAACTTGTTGATACGCTCTACTTCATCTACCGCTACTGGGTAGCTGCTTTTAGGTGAGTTAGATATAGACAAGATCGACTCCATTAAATAATATCAGACGCTCGATTGGTGACTCGTCTGCTTTATCAATAATTGTAACGCTTCATTCACCATAATCATTGCGACCACCGATGTGACGACCACTGCCGACCCATAACCACCACATTGTAGCCCGCCTACTTGGCAGCTCTTATCCACATGTGGTGGCTCGGTAGAATAAACACATTTGATACCAAACTTCTCTTTTAGCTCGCGGTTGATGCCTTTTTCGTGGCGCAGCTTGTTACGCAATTTGGCAAGTAATGGATCTTGATAGCTGTCGCGCAAGTCGCTCACTCTTATTTGACTTGGATCTATCTTACCACCTGCACCGCCTGCACAAACCAGCTTTAATTTATTAAAACGGCAATGTAGGGCAATCGCCAGCTTGGCATTCATATCATCCACGCAATCTAAAATTACAGTAGGTCTACCTTGATCAGCGGCTGCTTTCGCTTCGTGGCGACCCGGCAGTAGCGCTGCGACGTTTTCGACGGTCAAGAAATCATCAACGAGATTTAAGGTGACTTGAGGGTTGATCTCCTTAATACGTGCCGCCATTGCCTCAATTTTGCTTTGACCAAACGTACTGTCTAACGCCGGTAGCTGCCGATTGACATTAGAGGCCACCAAAACGTCCAAATCAATCAAGGTAATCATACCGACTGCCGTACGTGCCAGCGCTTCTGCCGCCCAAGAACCAACGCCGCCTACCCCAATGATATAAACATGCGACGCTGCAAACGTATTGACAGCGGATGTGCCATAAAGCGTGCGCGTACCTTGAAAGCGGCGGTCATACTGCTCATTTTTTTCATCTACGCTAGCTTGTACATTATCATATTCGGTAGTGACTGGCTCTACGACTGGGTGCTCAATTTGTCTGGTTTCATTCATAGCTTTTTAAATACTCTTTTTAAATATTTTGACTGTGCTTGCTTCATCGTTTAAGTATAAGTTTAATAATTATGTTGGGTAGGCCCAGTTTACTTTTAGGGCATCGCAGCTATTTTGCCATAACTGCTTAGCAAGTTTATCCTGTGAGACACCCAATAATTCACTTAAACTCGACAATACCCAAGGCAAATTAGCAGGAATATTCCTATCATGTGCGTGGGCTGCCTCCCATTCATTGTCTGGGCTTTGTCCAACGGCTGAATGCTGACTATTTGAATTTTGACACATAATCGGCGTCATATCTGGACAGTCTGTCTCAATCACCAAGCACTCGATACCATATGTATCCACAGCGGCCTGAATAGCACGGCGCAGTTTTTTGGCATTTGGGTTGGTCACCTGACCTGTGACACCAAGCTTAAACCCTAGTTTTACAAAAGCTTTGGCTTCTTGCTCACCGCCACTAAAACTATGCGCAATACCGCCCAATGTATGAGCATCGTATTCATGCGCTTTTAATATAGCGAGCGCTTCGGCGTGCGCCTTACGAATATGAAGCATCACTGGCAACTGATGGGTCACAGCGGTATCTAGCTGCGCCTCAAAGAACCGCTTTTGTTTATCAAAAACATCAGGCTCTTTCATTGCGTCAGTAAAGGTATCCAAGCCAATTTCACCGATGGCTAATGGTCGACAGGCAGCAACCATTTGTGCCAATTCTATCAAATGAGCATCAGTATGCTGCTCGATATAAAAAGGATGTAAGCCTAGCGCAATATGGGTACAGAAATCAGACTCGTTATGCTCGCCAGTGTCTATGTCAAAACGCTTTGATAACTGATCAATCAATTGCTCTGTATCGTACATGCGCTCAAAGTGCTGATAAAGATAACCAACCAGCACAAGATGACGTATACCTTGATGGTAAGCGCTTTGAACCTGTTGCTCTCGATCATTATCAAATACTGGCGCGTCGAAATGTGTATGGGTATCAATGAGCGGATAACAATTGCTCAAGGCTTGATTTGCCCTATTTGATGACTCAGGACCAGACATAAATACACTCCAAAAACAACGTGTTTAGCAAAATACCTTATCAACCATCATATTATACACATGGTTGTAGTAACAGCTTATTCAAGCGATGCAGCGTTTACTATAAAGCGCTATGCGCCCCTACTGGGTATCCTTATTCCCGTGATGAGCATTCTTATTTTTTAAATTTGCGATATTAGTGTCAGTCACCTTATCGGATTTTCGACTACTACGCCGAGGAATAATCAATAAGGCGGTGGCCACAGCACCCAAGACCAGCCAACTTTTACCCCTTTTATGATTTGCCATGACTGTCTCTACCTATTGATACAGCAACAATTTTATGGATATAAATGTGCATGCCTATTTTTATCTCACTAAAGTTTAGTATACGTAAAATACGACGGTCGCTCTGTTTAGCTGTGTTACGAATACGCAAGCCAATGTACGATGTAACGTTTATTTATTACACCGTACATTGGCTTGTACTAATTGAGAGGAATGAGTGGATTAAAATAGCAATCTGTGACAGTTTTAGCGATTTAGAGGATATGTCGTTATACCACTGTTAGGACTGTCTACCTTGGTAAATCCTTGAGAGGTTGATCTGGGTGTTTGATTGCGCTTAGGAATAAGGGGGTTGAGCGGCATCAATTCATAGTCTGCATCGACATTACCATCCCAGCCCTGTGTTCCGCTCAAAGGGAGCTGTTTGATCGTACCATTTTTATCGATGACCAATTGCAGTACACGCATCTGGTTAAATTTACGCTCGGTCACACTGGCAACCGCGCCACCATCACGTAAGATGGTTGGCTGCAAAAATATGATCAAGTTACTCTTTTGAGTACTGTCATTGTCAGAGCGGAACAACCTGCCAATCACTGGTACATTTCCTAAGCCCGGAACTTTTTGCTGGCGTGTGGTGCTATTGTCACGCATCAAACCACCTAGGGCGATGGTCTGCTGATCATCGGCTAAAATCGTTGTATTAATGAGACTTTTATTGGTAGTCAAACCACTAGCATTGCCAGTAGTACCTGGTACGACGGAAGATACTTCTTGTGAGACCTCCAAACGTACGGTGCCATTATCACCAATATGAGGGATAACGTTAAGATTGATACCAATATCTTGACGATCAATGGTCTGGAAAGGGTTGTTTGAGTTGTTACCACTAGTAGTATAAGAACCTGTGACAAAAGGTACGTTTTGACCAACCAAGATACTGGCCTTTTCATTATCCAATGTCAAAATAGACGGCATGGACAATAGATTGGCACTGGTAGAAGAGTCGAGTGCCTGCAAAATGGCACCATAAAATTCCGTATTACCCTGACTGTCTTTTCGGCTATCGCCAATCCCAACCAATGCACCAACGATAGAGCTGGCAGCGGAGCTAATACCTGCGGCGCCCGCAGCAGCACTACCACCCAATGCGGCAGCGGCCAAGGTGGTCGCACTAGCACCGACATTATTGAAGTTGACGACGCCATAGCCACTATTGGCATTACCAAGCGCCCACTGAACGCCTAGCTGGGTTGCATCATCACCTGAGACTTCAACGATAGCAGCTTGAATTAAGACTTGTGCGCGGCGACTGTCCAATTGGTTGACCGCATCTTCAATCTCAAACATGAGCTCAGGATCTGCATTGACGATAACGGCATTTTGCGTCTCATCAGCGATGATACTAAAGGGTTTTCCACCAACGCCTGTGCCCGCACCACTGGTACTGCTGGTCGGTACAACGGCTGTGCTACTACTACCGATGCTGTCACTCGCCGCATTATTGATAGCGGCACCTGTACTGCTGGCATCATTTAAAGAAGCGGACTCTAACGTTGAGGTGGCTCCAGCACTATTAATCGATTGATTGGCCAAAAGGCCTCGTAGCATATCAGCAATATGACTGGCGCTGGCATACTTTAGGCGAAAGACACGTAACCCACTTAATCGTCTTGTCGGTGTGGTATCTAATTGATTAACCATCTCCTGTACTTTCGCGATCATCTCAGGACTGCCTTTGACCAGCAACCGATCACTTGATGAATCAGCGATCACTTTGAGTTGATTATTACCACCTTGTGCTTGTCCGCTACCAGCGCTTGCCACCAAGGCACTAATCAGCTCCATCATACGTTCGGCATCGACGTGGCGTAGTGGTATCACTTGTAGACTGTCATTGACGTTGCTGTCCAAATCACGGATAAGTGCGGTGAGTTGATTCAGGCTATCAGCACGATCTGATAGCACCAGCGCGTTTACACCAGGCACCGCTGCTGCATGTGCAGACTGCGGCATTAAAGGTCTTATAACGCCCAATACTTCTGCTGCTTGAGTGTTTGTTAAATAAATCACTCGGGTTGCGAGCGACTCACCGACACTATTGCCGCGTAAATCAACAGCGACACCAGACTGCTTGGCGATATTGTCAGGTACCAGTTTGATTGTCGTACCTGTCTCTATCGCTGCAATCCCATTGACTTGCATCACACTTAAAAACAGCTGATAAATCTCATCACGCGATAAGGCTTTGTTTGAGATGACAGTCACATTGCCATTGATACGAGGATCAAGGACAAAGTTTTGATCAGTGATGGTTGCCACCTCATTAATAAAGGCTTTGATATCGGCATCTTGTAGGTTTACCTTCCAGCTTTCAGCATTCGCAAGGCCCATACCAACAGCCCACAATGGTACCGCTAGGCACAGAGGACGACACAGGCGCATCAAACGCGGCAGGATACGGTGTAACGGTGTGGCTGAAAATTGATGAAAACTTACCATATTGATAGTTACCTACAGTGATATTACGTCATATGTACTGAGTGTTTAACGAGCAATCTTTACTAACCGTCCGCCTGATTAAAACTGCTGGCGGATTGTAATCACTTGCTCACCACGTTGAACCTCGATCTGTGCTTCGCCTGCTTGCTGTACTTGCTGCAATACGCTTGCATCCTGAGCAGGGTTGTTACCTACATTTTGCCCGTTTACTGTCAACACTTTGTCACCTGGCTCCAGTCCCAGTCGATTGCGTAACTTCGATGGCATCGCTGCGGTGACTTGGTAGCTCTCACCTGAGGCCATCACGCCCATTCTACTCAAATAACTGGCAGGATTTTCTTGTAGCGCGGTGACGGCTTCTTCGATAGCTGATTGCGGATTGTTCTCATCCGTTGTCTCTGCAGGCTCAGGAGGCGTATATTGTAGGGTCTGGGGCGCTGTCGGCAGCATATTGTTATTGGGTAGACGCTGGTTACTAACCGCGCCTGCTAGCATATCACCTTGATTTAGCGGCATGGCCTCTGGCATGCTAATAACGGTTTCTTTATCATTGGCATCCGCGATAATAACCGAATTCCAGTCAACCGCGACAAGGATATAGTCGCTGTCTTTTAGTCCATCACCAATTCGGTAATTTTTCACCTCACCATTTATGTTCAGCAACGCCGAAGACATACTCTCCGGTATAGCGAGTAGTACGCCTTTAAGCTCAACATTAGGTGGTGGCTGGACTGCCGCTGCAATAGGGGCAGGATCAGCAAATATCGCAAACAAACCACTATAGTCATTGGCAGACTTTGTATTGTTTTGCAAAGGAGCTAGCGGCAAAGCAGGTGCTAAGGGCGCTGCTAATAATAACCATAACAGACGCGCCGCTGTCCAACACAACCAAGCAATTGCCAGTAGCAACAACCACCCTGAGAAACGATTGAGAGTATTCACGACAGGCTTTAGACTTGCAGCAATATCAGACATTTATGGCGCTCCCAGACCAGTGAGCAGTGGCTGGCGCACACTAACGACTGGCGTGTCTTGCGGTGCTTGTCCTTTATATTCAGGCATATTTTCTAGTAGGCGCTGAGTCAGACTGACATCTAGCATATTGTCCCCGTCTATATACAGATCGCCTAAGCGCTTATCTTGGTTGTTCAATAGATTGATATGTAGCAGATTTTTATTGTTTTTTTGCTCAGCACTCAGCTCAGCACGTAACGCAGGCATGGTGATATAAAAAACCTTACCCCCACTCGGATAGCCCACTTCACCGCCTACCCATGTCAGCTGTCCTGATGCCTCACGAAACCCTGCCGCATTGTTAGCAGATTCGCTCGTAGATGACGCTTTATCACCAGATTGACGTTCTAACGACACTCCATTGACCTGAATGGGCGTGTTAGGCAGTTGCCAATCAACCACACTTGCTAACGTTTCAGGGGCAATCTTTCCGCTCATATCATCAACTTGCCATGCGTTCAGCCCCAGCTTTACCTGTCCGTTTAGCCTCGTTTGCTCTGAATTGATATTCACATCTGCGCCAAGCTTGCCTGTGAGCAGTTGCCATGGCTGCCATGACCATTCGGCCATCCCTGTGAGCGGCGTCGAGGATATAGGAATTTGCCAAATAGCAGAGCCCTGCCATACATTACCAGACACATGCTGCACGTAAGGCGTATTGGGTGCATACTTTTGCAGTAGCCATGCCGCTGGCATTTGCAATAGGGCAAATAGCGCAAACAATACGAATCCGATCAGCCACCAAAGCTTGCGGGGACGCTTATGAGACAACTCAGATACTTGGGCCACGGTTGCACAACTCTTATATCAGACAAAAACGTCATTATCATAACAAACAATGACCTATAGATGACAGAAAAAAAGCCAGTATCTATATTACCAACGTATTGGTAATATAGATACTGGCTTTTTTGTTTTGTCAATCGCTATCTTTTATGGCTAAATGATTGTAAGTACACCATTATCCATAATAGTTGATATCTCAGCCGCGCTCGATGCTGTGACTCAAACCATTGTTATTAGATAGCAAAATCTTCAAGGTCACGACCTGCTGCTAACGCTTCTACCAACCATGTTGGCTTACGTCCGCGACCAGTCCAAGTCTCTTCCTTATTAGCGGTATTACGGTATTTAATGCTGCGTTTTTTCTCTAGTTTTTCACCTGCTTTTAAGATCTCTTCAATCGTCGCATTGCTGTCTTCTGCAATTTGTTCAAATTGCATATAAGCATCGTACAAACGCTGGTGTTGTTTTTTAGCGATAAGCTGTTGAGCATTTTCGCTGATGGCACGTAGCTCATCAACGTTCAAGTTGTCTAAATCAATTGCGTTATTTTTACTCATAGTAAGTCCAAAGGTTGGATAAAAGATGATCATCTCAATAAAATATGGTTTGTATTGAGAACCTGAATGATGCTTTATTCATCATTAAATGAAAATGCTTTTTTAAGCGCTCAATGTGTCTCTTATTAATCAAATATTATTCATTATCTTTTTGATAAAAATAGACAGTGAAAATATTCTTTATCACCACAAGCACCCATTATACCTGATATAACAAAAATCAATCGATAGTAATTGCTTGGTTTTTTTAAACCAAACAATTTTTTATTATTAAAGCCGCTTATAAATATCTTCAAGCGCAAACTTTAATAAAATAAAAATCATAACGACGTTCAATTTGCACGTATTTTTATGGGTATTAAATGACTCAATATATAGTCAGCTCAAAATAAAATTGTTATGGTTAGGGCAAACATCATAAAACA
>NZ_JAKDJE010000096.1 GCF_030454045.1 Psychrobacter sp.
TATCTATTTAGCAGCGACGATTATCCATTTACGGTAATTGTCAACACACCCTAGTGCGGTATTCACATCTGATATGCAAAAAGGTCTACGTTTCGCTCGTGGTATCAGAGCAGGTATGACCCATATCAATGACATCTCAGTGAACGACGAAAGTAACACGCCGTTCGGTGGTGAGAAAAATTCAGGTATCGGTCGCTTTAATGGTGAATGGGTACTAGAAGAGTTCACCAGAACACATTGGATTTCAATGCAAAACGAGCCACGTCAGTATCCGTTCTAATAGCATTGCACTACGATAAATAATAAAAAAAGACCGCTTCGATAGCGGTCTTTTTTGTGATGTTCGATGGTTGTGCTTGAACCTACTTATATAACAATTAGCCTATAGTTTAGTCATCTATCTAGCATGAAAGCCCAATAACCCTTCAATCTCTTCGATAGTCATACGTCTGACCAGCGCTTGCTCTTCTACTGACAAGCGATTGGTATGTTCTTTTATCATGGTATGGATGCTCCGAGATATCTCAGAGGTGGTGGCATAATACATTTGTGGCTGCTCTTTCGTCAGTCTCATCAAAAAACGATTGATAAGTTTACGTTTTTCATCCGATTTGTTCTCTTCAGCGATATTTTTTTCGGTCATGGTATTCTCCTAGAGGTAGGTCATTTAAGCAGTCCGGAGCATGAGAGTCAATGGCGATAAGTAGATTTTAGCTTGGATAATTACTACCTTGCTAGTAGGTTATTAATGCCATGAGTCAATACCAAACTTGTCGTAAGCAAGATATGCTATTTTAAGATAATAAAGCCCAATAAAAAAAGAGTATTGAGATTAATTAAAAGCTATCGAACAATAAGAGGTTTATGCCATGTCCCATCAGCTATCTGGTAAAAATGTATTGGTTCTCTTTCACAATGACCTGCGAGTGATGGACAATGCCACGTTATCGAAAGCCGCCAAGCTCTCGCGTGATGGGCGTTTATTACTGGTTTATGCCTCATCCTTGACGGATATATTGGACAATCAAAACTCTCAGGCTGCTTATCATTATGACACGATGGGCGTCGCCCGCCAGCAATTTTTGCAAGAGAGTTTGATTGACTTAAATACATCATTAGAGCTGCTTGGCAACAAGTTACTACATCTACATAAAACCCCAACGTCACCGAATACCTTCATGCAGTTGAATGAACTCATTGAGGGGCAGCAGGTGACAGATATCTGTGTGAGTCAAACGGCTGATTATTATAAGAACCAAATATATGTACGACTACAGAATAAACATCCGCAGATACGTTGGCATATTGAGACAACGGCTACTTTGTTTGATGAATTACCGCTAAATGATTTGCCCAAAAGCTTTACGCAGTTTCGCAAAAAAATTGAAGCAGATTATGATTTATTGCATGCAGCACAAGACATCGCTATTTGCGCGACGCCAGAACGATTGGCCCCAATACCTGAGAGTCTGGTGGATAGGTACGAGTACTTCTTTAAAGCAGGCGAAGATAATGCGCAGGCAATCTCCCAACAAAAACAGCAAGCGCCTAGTTTCAAAGGTGGTGAGTCGAACGGGCTAAATCACTTAAAGAGTTATTTTAATTCCGACGCGCCAAGTACTTATAAAATCACACGAAACGCGCTTGATGAATGGACGCATTCCACAAAATTTTCTGCTTGGCTGGCGAATGGCTCGTTGTCTGTCAACACCGTATTGAATCGACTGCGCCGTTATGAGCGTGATGTCATCGCAAATGAATCCACTTATTGGATATGGTTTGAGCTGCTTTGGCGTGAATATTTTTATTGGTACGCTGTCACCCATCAGCAAAAATTATTCTGGTTTAAAGGTATTGGTCAGCACACGCCATCAACCCAACTGGATCAGAAAAAATTAGAACAATGGAGGAATGGTGATACAGCATATCCTATTGTCAACGCCTGTATGCATCAACTGAATACAACAGGATATATGTCAAACCGTGGACGACAGCTAGTGGCAAGCTGCTTTATTCACGAGTTGGGTCTTGATTGGCGTTATGGTGCGGCTTACTTTGAGCAGCATCTTATCGATTATGACGTCGCCAGTAACTGGGGAAATTGGCAATATCTAGCAGGCGTGGGGGCGGATCCAAGAGGATGTCGGCTCTTGATAAACAAACCCAGCAATACGATCCAAACGGTGAGTTTATCCGTCAATGGCAAGGTGAGTTAGAATAAGATGTCTCATTCATATATGCTAGAAATATCGATATACTAAATGCGAGGTAGATTCATATTATGAAAAAACCCAGTCCTTATTTGACCTTTGCAGGTGCTATTCCGTTTGTCGCTTGTGCGCTCTTGCTAGTTATAGGCATTAGTGACATACCTATATTGGGTGCAACGGCTGATGTATTAAGCGCTTATGGTCTGGTAATTGCGTCGTTTATGGCCGGATCGCAGTGGGGTAATCATTTAAGCTTGGCGGATAACGATCAATGGGCCATCCGATTGCCTTTAGTCAGTAATGTAATTGCAATTGCTCTGTGGCTCGGGTTTTTGGTGTTGCCAGTGGTCGGTTTTATTTGGTTACTGGTCATTGGATTTGCCAGCATGTTGATGATTGATTATGGGCTCAATCGCGCGCGCATTATCACGCAGGACTATTTTAAAGTGAGAACCTATGTGACGGCGATAGTGATAGTGTCTCTGATAGTGGCTGCTCTGCAATGATAAGTAATGTGATCAGTTATATTTAATAAAAAGGGTCGCCATATCAGCGACCCTTCTATATTGGCAAAGTATATCTGTTAATGTAAAAACTACGCTTTTTCTAACTTAGGACGGGCTTTCTCAATAGCTTTAACCAATGCTGTTTCAAACTCACCGTCTTTGAACCTAACAAGATAAGAGTGTGCGGCACAAAAATTGCGAACGTCGCGCCACTCATGGGCTAGGTTGGTTGCCCAGTCGCAATATTGTGCGCCTGCATGCGCCTCATTTTTGAGTGCTTTTTTGGTGGTTGGGTGCAATATCAGCTCAGGCAATACCGCTTCTAGCAGCTTCATGGGTGGACTCATAAAAGTATCATCGACATGTAAGCTTTGGCTGGCAGGATGATAGGCCAACAAGGAGCCTGCATGAATCATCTCATTGGGTGCGATATAATGTATACCTTCTGACATTGAAAACTTAAGCTCAGGATAGCGTTCAGCAACCGCGTCACTCTCTACCAAATCGTCAGCCCAGCGTACTTCTGGTATCTTTTTATGATGGCGACTACTGCCGTAAAACGTGGCTTGAGGGAAGTCTTTGGCCATTTGCGCACAATGTACAGTATGGAATGGATGAACATTTAGCACCGCTTCGACATCTTGACCATTATTGGTGAGCGCCATGACTTCGTCTCGAACGTCACCTGTCAATTCATAGCTGTCCAAAAATACAAAGCGTCCTGAGGATAGCTTGACCAGTGAGCACTGGGTACCAATGTTTATCACACCGCCGATACGGAATGATCCGCGTATGTTCCAAAACCCTGCCCCTAAATCATGAATTTCATCTGACATTTATCGTTTTCCTTATGTAATATATTGAACCAACAGGTAGTTGTTTTTCTTGTCGTGAATTTTATGTTATAAATGATGTGACCATTTTCTTAATGTCGTTATTTTGCCTCAAGCTCGCTACGCGCGTTATCAATAGCAGACAATAACGCTGCTTCAAATTGGCCTTCTTCAAATACAACTAATCCTGAATGTGCACCGCAAAAATGATGTACGCTGCGCCATTCGTGTGCAAGATCTATCGCCCAATCACAATAGGCTTTGCCAGCGTCGGGCTCATCTTTTAATGCTTGTTTGGTGGTGGGGTGTAAGCCTAGGTTTGGCTGTACGGCATCAAACAGCTTAGAAGGTGGTATCTCAAACGTATCATCGACATATATACTTTGGCTGGCTTTGTGATAGACCAATAATGAGCTTGCATGGACTGACTCATCAGGGGCGATGTAGTAGATGCCTTTTGGTAAGGAGAACTGGAGTTCAGGATAACGCGCAGCGACCGCATCACTTTCTACCAGATCATCTGCCCAGTCAACCTCTGGCACTTGCTTTGGGTGTCGGCTGCTACCGTAAAATGTGGCTTGCGGAAAGTCTTTAGCCATTTGCGCACAGTATACCGTATGAAACGGATGCACATTAAGGACAGCCTCGACATCTTGACCGTTGTCAGTGAGAGCCATGACTTGCTGACGAACGTCGTCTGTTAGAGCATAACTATCCAAAAAAATAAACTTCCCTGATGGTCGTTTGATGAGCGCACATTGTACCCCGATGTCTATAATGCCATTTTTTAGGTGGTGTTCTAAAAAGTATGCTGGCGATAAAAGTCAATAAAAGATCTATGCTAAGTTATCTGATTCTATAGGGCTTTCAAGGCTTCAAAAATTGTTCAAATTTTAATCAGCATACTTTTTAACACACCACCTGCCATTTTTTATAAATGACCCTCGAATACTCCAAAACCCTGATCCCAAATCATACATCGCATCCTTCATCGATATTACCTCTTAAATATTGTTTTATTTGTTTTGATTGTTGATCAATAGCACCCTATGATTATTGATTTTTGCGTCAGCAAAGTCTGTAATAGAAAAGATAGAAGCAATGTAGATGTGTAAAAATAAAAAAGAGTTGTTATGTAAATGTCATCATCATAGGGCATTTATCACTATTTTGTATCAGCAACTAAGGTACAAAGATGACGATTGCAGCTTTTTTTACTAAAAAAGCAATCTACCGTCATTGAGAATAAATAAGTGTCAATAACACATTTAAACCTGAGTATATGGGTTGGTGTGCTAAGATGCTTTTCTGGTCATTATGATAAATAGATATCCTGTATGGCTGTGCACCTCCTTCATAGTGTCACATTATATTCTTTCATTATCCAAGCCAATGACGCCTCCTTGTCATAGCATAATCAATTATAGTAAGCGCCCTTGTGAATAATTCTACAGAGAAAACCCAAAACTTTGCACCAAAGACCGCAGCCTCATCCAGTCACTCTACGTCGTGGATATTGAAGCTCACGGTTGGCCTAATCGGTATGTTTGCCTTTTTGCAAGTGTATTCTATCCAAGCTGTGTTGCCCGTCATGATGATGGATTTTTCTGCGACCGAGGTACAAGCGGGCATGATCGTTGGTGCCACTGTATTGGCCATTGCTATTATGTCGCCATTCTTGGGGATGCTCTCAGATGCCGTCGGGCGCAAATCCTTTATCGTCGGTGCTTTATTGTTTTTGGCGATACCAACAGCGCTGATTGCCCAAAGCTCGAGTATTGAATGGGTAGGCGTTTGGCGCTTTATGCAAGGACTGTCTGTACCCGGTATTACGGTGGTGACCATTGCTTATATTGGCGAGGAGTTTGAGGGGCGGGCGATGACCGAGCTGATGTCCTTTTATGTGTCAGGGTGTGTGCTTGGCGGCTTTATGGGCCGGTTTTTGATGGGGCATTTGCATGAATTGATTGGCTGGCGTGACGGTTACTATGTGATGACAGCGATGACTTTGTTGGGGGCGATATGGGTTGGCAAGATGCTACCATCGTCTCGTCATTTCGAGGCCAATCCCAATTTTCGTTCAGCGATACAGACGTTAGGTGAGCATTTAACCAACCGCTATGTGGTGACAGCCTGTCTGCTTGGTGCTTGTGTACTGTTCTCTCTTGTCGGTTGTTTTACCTTTATCAATTTGCATTTGGCAGCTGAGCCTTATGAGCTTGGTACGGGCGCGCTTGCCAATATTTTTGCCGTGTATTTGTTAGGTGTCATCATTACGCCACTATCAACGACCTTGCTGCGCCGGTTTGGCTCAGCACGTACTGTTCGCGTGGCTATTATTATCTCAATGGTGGGCGTGCTACTGACATTGGTCGCACCATTATGGGGGGTGATCGTCGGATTGGCAGTCATGTCATCTGGTGTATTTATTACACAATCTGCGACCATCAGCTACATAGCGGTTAATGTCAAAAAAGGTCGTTCATTGGCGTCTGGTTTATATTATATGGGTTATTACACGGGCGGTACGCTTGGCGCGTGGTTGGGCGGCATAGCCTATGCGCGAGGGCAGTGGTCTCTTACCGTATGGTTGTTATTGCTTGTACAGGTGTTGGCGTTGTTGATAGCCAGTTTTGGGATGATTAAAACAACAAGACGTGCCACTTAATAGTATGCAAATGTGATTTTTTAATAGGTGAAGCATCGTTTTTGTTTGGCTATTTGTCTTATGATACGTAATGTAAGGTCGCTTTACATGGTGATGGTTTTTTCTTACTATCGAAGAGGTCTTCAATCTGATTGCGGTCAGTGACGCTCGTTGCTCTTACTGCGCCAAAACTGAATGGCACCGAGCAAGATATTATCAGCGTAAATCAGAATGACTCGTCATTATAAAAACCGTATGGTTATAGCGGTTCATTCTGTATTAGTATAGCTGATTGCTACTTATTATCATTTATCAGCACGACAAACAAGGAAGTTAGGTTTATGTCAAATATCTACCACAGTGCCCCATCTGCCTATGATTATCCATTACTGGTCAAACAGTTATTGAGCCGTGCTAAGACTGTGTCGCAAGATCAAGAGATCATCTATGCGGATAAAAAACGACTCACTTACAAGGATTTGTTTGAGCGTATCAATCGCTTGGCAAACGTACTCGTAGACCTGAACCTTGATGCAGGCGACATCGTTGCTGTTATGGACTGGGATAGCCATCGCTATCTTGAGTCTTATTTTGCGGTACCGATGTCAGAGTACATTCTACAAACTGTCAATATTCGCCTCTCACCAGAAAAAGTCCTTTATACCATTAACCATGCCAAGCCAAAAGTGTTGATGCTCAACTCTGAGTTTGCGCCATTGGTCAAAGATTATCAGTTTGAAAACTCTAGTATTGAGCACATCATTTGGCTGGACGACAATGGTGTGACCGCTGAAGGGGTTTTTGGCAGTAATCAAAGCCGCGTGACAGGCGAGTATGAAGCATTGCTAGAAGCTGCTGATAGTCATTTTGACTTTCCAGACTTTGATGAAAATACCATCGCAACAACCTTTTATACCTCAGGTACGACAGGGAATCCCAAAGGCGTTTTCTTTAGCCATCGCCAATTGGTTCTGCACAGTCTAGCGGAAGCGGCAACCTTGGGTATGCTGCCAAATAAGCAAGGTGTCAGCTACGGCGATGTCTATATGCCGATGACGCCGATGTTCCACGTACACGCATGGGGTTTCCCATTTACAGCAACGATGGTGGGTCTAAAACAAGTCTATCCAGGACGTTATGCGCCTGATAGCTTGCTGGATTTGATCATCAATGAAAAGGTGAGTATCACCCACTGCGTGCCAACGATTTTGCAGATGGTGCTCAAAGAGGCGCAAGATCGCGATGCCAGCTTTAATGGATTAAAAATGATCATTGGTGGTTCAAGATTGACCGAAGGCTTGGCAAAAACAGCAATGGCGCAGGGTATCGAAGTATACACAGGCTATGGTATGTCAGAGACAGCGCCGCTTATCAGCTTAACTGAGTTTAGTCTCAATGAGCCTGAAATGACTGAGGACGAAGACATCGCCCGTCGCTGTATGACAGGTAAGCCTGTACTTATGGTCGATGCGCAAGTATGGGGTGAAGGTAATAAGCCTGTTGGTAAAGGACAAGAAAATACAGGTGAGCTGGTACTGCGCGCGCCTTGGCTGACTCAAAGCTATCTGAAAAATGACGATGCTGGCAAAGAGCTATGGGAAAATGGCTATATGCATACGCAGGATATTGCTTACATACGTCCTGATGGTTATATCAAAATCACGGATCGTCTAAAAGACGTCATCAAATCAGGGGGCGAGTGGATATCGTCGCTTGAGATTGAGACGATTTTATCATTGCACCCATCGGTAGCTGACGTCTCGGTAATTGGCATTCGTGATAAGCAGTGGGGTGAGCGCCCATTGGCGCTAGTGGTACTAAAGCCTGATGCCAAAGATACCAGTGCTGACGATATCAAAGCCATTGCAGAAAAAGCGGTAGAGCGCGGCATCATTCCTAAGTATGGTATTCCTAGTCAATTTAAGTTCGTTGATGAGCTACCCAAAACCTCTGTCGGCAAACATGATAAAAAAGTCATGCGTGAGATGTATGCCAATCAAACCCAGATATAAAAAAGGGGGATGTCTAAGAGTAGAGCGCATTTTTACATTAAAATGTGGGACGTATTACACGCTTAATAGTTGATATTTGTAGTGAGCTCTGCTACATTTTAAACCGATACGTAGCGTATCGGTTTTTTGATTCTGGTAAGGATGACCAGTATTTCTTCAGACATGACTGACTATCATTGAAATAATATAGCGTTGATAACAGCAGTGGCATGCAAGTAGTAAGTCCAGCAATGCTAACGCTCTAACAACTTTTATAAGGTTCAATGATAAAAAACATTGTCTCATTTCTCGTTTATGCTAAGGACAGCTATTATGAGCGACCACGCCCAACACTCAGTCTCCTCTCAAACGGCAGAACAGCCCAAGTTCGCTGATATTTATCATAAATCCATCAATGATAGAGAGTCGTTTTGGGCTGAGCAATCACAGCGCATTTACTGGCATAAAGAGCCTGAACAAATACTTGATGACAGTAACCTACCTTTTGCCAGATGGTTTGTCGGCGGTGAAACCAACCTATGCTATAACTGTGTCGATCGTCACCTGCCAGATCGTGCAGAGCAAGATGCCTTTGTGTGGGTATCATCAGAGATCAATCAAGAGTTGCTTGAGACCTTCCCAGCTGTTGTCGATTCATTTAAAGACTTGGGCAATCATGTAGAGTTTTATACAGACTATGCCAAGCGCCGCCTGACTTACAATGACTTATATAAAGAAGTGAATTACTTCGCGGATGTCTTGCAGCGCCACGGTATTGGCAAGGGCGACCGTGTCATCATCTATATGCCAATGATTCTAGAAGCCGCGTATGCCATGCTGGCTTGTGCTCGCATTGGCGCTGTACATTCTGTCGTTTTTGGAGGATTTGCGGCGCACAACTTGGCCATTCGCATGGATGATGCTGAGGCAAAAATGGTGATCACAGTAGATGCAGGTTTGCGCGGTGGCAAGATTGTCAATTACAAAAACCTTGTCAATCAAGGCGTAGAACAAGCAACAATCAAGCCTGAGCATGTATTGGTGGTCAACCGCGGAGTTTTGCCGTTTGAGCCGCGAGATATCGATGTCGATTATGCAACTGAACGCCGTCATAGCTGTGAAGCCAATGCGGTCTTTGAACCAGTATGGCTTGAGTCCAATGAACCCTCCTATCTGCTTTATACCTCGGGCACGACTGGCACACCAAAAGGAGTGCAACGTGATACAGGTGGGCATGCGGTCGCGCTGACAACATCAATGGACTATGTCTATGATGGCAAAGCGGGCGAGACGTTTTGGGCGATATCAGATATTGGCTGGGCCGTGGGACATTCTTATACAATTTATGCGCCATTATTGGCAGGCATGACCAGTATTATGTATGAAGGATTGCCGCATTCACCAAATCCAGGGATCTGGTGGCGTATCGTTGAGGCCAATAAGGTCAATATCTTATTTACCGCGCCTACAGGCGTACGTATGCTCAAAAAACAAGATGAAAGCTGGATGACGCGCTATGATGTGTCTAGCGTCAAGTCGTTCTTTTTGGCAGGTGAGCCATTAGATGAATCAACGGCCAATTGGCTGACTCAGCATTTAGGGGTTCCTGTTTTAGATCATTACTGGCAGACCGAAACTGGCTGGCCGATTTTGAGCCATACGCCAAAATT
>NZ_JAKDJE010000017.1 GCF_030454045.1 Psychrobacter sp.
TGTCCATTAGCGACTACCACCTACTTTTTAGCATGAATTTTGTCCATTACACCCAATTCCATTATAAAAAAGAGCAGACAACCATTACTCGGTCATCTGCTCCTTTTTGGCGTGATTGCTTTTATTTAATTGCTCGATTTTGTAAAGCTTAGCTTAGCTGTTGCTGCCCGCCATTTTTTTTGTATCGACCTCGTCGTTGATGGTCACGACGGTCTGTAGCATGTCGATTGCCTCGCCAATCGTATTGCACACGACCAGACGATCCAAATCTTCTTGCTTCATAAACCCTTGATCAGCAGTGTATGTTAGATGCTCAATCATACGATCATAAAAGCCATTGATATTGAGAATAATCATGGGCTTTTCGTGTTGGTACAGCTGACGCCATGTAGCGATTTCCATAATTTCTTCTAGTGTGCCCAGTCCGCCTGGTAGCGTGATAAAGGCATCAGCATACTCTGCCATAACGGTCTTACGCGTGTGCATGGTATCAGTCAAATGCAGGCGAGTTAGCTGCTCATGAGCGATTTCGTGCTTGAGCATAAAGGTTGGAATAACGCCCACCGCCTCAGCGCCACCTTCGATGACCTCATCGGCCACTGCCCCCATCAGGCCAATACTAGCACCACCATACACCAGTCCCATGCCATTGTTTGCCAGTGCGCTACCAAGCTCGCGAGCCGCTTGCTCATAGACATCGTTGTTGCCCAAACGTGACCCGCAATAAACTGCAACCAATGGCATCGTCAATATCGATTTATCTACTGCCTTTTCTATATCGGTAATATCTTTACTGGTAATGACATCATACATATCATTGTTAATTTTCATTTGCATATAGTTTCCTTAATTTACCGCTCAGCTTTTTGAGTACTTGTTATTCGTAAAAATCGACCACTGGCCTATCTGATCTATAGCGTCATGTAGGTTGTTTATAGAATGCGCTCAACCCAGCCTTATAAAACTTGGAAGTCATATTTGAGCACCTGTCCCGCTAGCATTTATCTTAACATAAGCTATGCTACCACACAGTCACAACCCTTTATCACTACGCAAAGACTACACTTTAAAGATGGCAATTGACGGCTCATCGCCGTTCAATAATCAGTCTCTACTCATAACCACTACTGAGGTATCACGATGGATAATCACAACGCTGCTTCTACCAAAAAGCATTCAGAAAGTATAATTGACAACCCATTGATTCGTCCCGATATCGATGATGGCGCAGACAGTATCAATACATATTCTTTGAGTATCATGACTGATCGCAATCGAGTGTTGGCCGCGACCGTCTATCGTCCTAAAGATGGTGCCAAAAAAGCGGTTATGATTGCGCCTGCCACAGGAATCAGACGTCATTTTTATCATAGCTTTGCTATCTATTTAGCAGAGAGCGGCTTTGGCGTACTTACTTTTGACAATGAAGGGATAGGTGATTCGCTCTCGACCGATCTGGCAAAGTGCGATGCCTCTCTCATCAGCTGGGGACGCCATGATATGCCTGCCGTACTCGATGCGCTGCAAGATGAGTTTCCTGATACGTCATATCATCTTGTCGGTCATAGTGCTGGTGGTCAGCTCATCGGTTTGATGCCAAATTATCAGGCGATTGCCTCAGTCTTCAACGTTGCGTGCTCTTCTGGCCGCATCAAAAATATGGCCATGCCATACAAGCTCAAAGCAAAAGGCTTTATGGACGCCTTTATCCCATTATCAAACTTAACCTTAGGGTACACACCATCAGACAAAATCGGCATGGGCGAGCCATTGCCGCGCGGTGTGGCTCGTCAATGGCGTGAATGGTGCAATGGCGCAGGCTATGTCAAAACGGCATTTGGCAAAAGCATCCACCACCATTTTTATGATGCACTGAGTATGCCAGCATTGTGGCTCGGTTTTAGCGATGACGATATCGCCAATAGCAAAAACATGGACGATATGATACGGGTATTCACCAATATGCCCGTCGAAAAGCGATTTTTGAACCCTGAGGATTTTGGGGTGAATCATATTGGTCATATGGGTTATTTTAGTCGCAAAACCAATGCCAAAGCGCCAGAGCTGTGGCAAATGGCAGTAGATTGGTTTAGTAAAGGTGAATGAGTTGCATCTCTAAACCACCCTTAAGCAGTTATGGACGCTATTCAGTCTTTTTCGGTGTCTAAGCGCTTTTTTAGCGCAGAGTACAGTGACGGCTGCATATTATGAATATTGCTTATCATCCATTTGACATAGCTGATGGGCACATCTTTGATTGGCTTGCCTTTGTGTTTGCCAAATGGCATCTTGCTCACAGGTGTCGCTTTATTTGAGATGGCATGCGCCGCTGCAAAATCGGTCGGCGCAATCTCTAAACGCTCGCAGCAGGCTTGATAAAGTAGATAACACATACGGGCATCGCCCAACGCATCATGAGCAGCAACCGTCATGGTACTCGCCTCGCCCTTACCCAATAACTGCTCGATACACCTAGACTGACCATAAGCGCGCCATTCTGGAAAAGCAGCACGCGCAAGTCTCACAGTACAGATGAGCTTGGTAGAGGGGCTACCAATCACTCGCCAATCAAAGCGGACATTGTGTCCAATCAAGTACTCTGGTAGCTCAAACTGATCCAGCTCAAAACGCTCAAGACCAGCGACATCCTCATCGGTAATACCGTGCACTTTAATGACGACAGGTGAGATAGCACGACCACTGTTAAAGTACTTCATCCACTCAAACCCAGTGGACACATTGATAGTCGCCACTTGAATCGGTCTTGGATCACGACCTTGGTCGGTTTCGGTATCGATAACCAGTGCTGTCTCAGTCTTAACAGCTGTCTCAGTATCAACCGCTGTACTAAACGCATTATTCATAAAAATCACCATCCATAGCACCAATACCGCTCAATACAAGCGTTGAGTAAATAAAATAATAGTGCTGGGTCTTTATTCGTCCATACTTGTGTTTATGGGGATAAAAACCATAGATAACAATGCGATACATACCTTAGCGACTAGGGCTTTTATAATAGGGATTCAGACAATACCAAACAGATAAGAGACCTCAATGCTAGCAGATGGAAAAAGCCAACCACCAAAGCCTTCTTTGGTCAGCCGCATATTGAGCGTTCTGATTAGGGCAGTTGTATTGCTAGGGTTTTTATTTGTCTTTGATAAGCTACTACCGA
The DNA here is from genome assembly GCF_030454045.1 of Psychrobacter sp. GTDB lineage: Bacteria > Pseudomonadota > Gammaproteobacteria > Pseudomonadales > Moraxellaceae > Psychrobacter. The sequence goes on from NZ_JAKDJE010000017.1 coordinate 3,179, forward strand.
GTATTAGTGAGCAAACTCAATCGTTTGTGGTTGCCAAATGGCAGCAGATGAGCCTATTGCAACAAGAACTGCCAACAGAGAACAGCTTGCCAAATCCGCTACCAGACAAGCGTCTAACCGATACGTGGGGGGGCGGCGCGCAGTCAGGGTCGCTCTCATGAAGGTATTGATATCTTTGCCGATCGTGGCACACCAATACAGTCAACCACACAAGGCATCGTAAGCAAGGTAGGAGAAAATACGTTGGGCGGACGTGTGGTCGTGGTGGTTGGACCTGGCGGTGCTGGACATTATTATGCCCATCTAGAGGATTATGCTGACATCTCTCCCAACGACTGGGTCAATCAGGGCGATATTATCGGCTATGTGGGTGACAGCGGTAACGCAAAAGGGACACCGCCGCATGTGCATTATGGTATCTATATCAATGGCAGCGCTGTGAACCCCTATCCGCTTTTGCAAAAAGATTAAACAGACTCAGCAGAGCCAGATTGAAAATATGGATAATCTGTATTGATGTGCATATTAATTTGCAATAACTGGTCTTACATAATCGGCTGGGAAGACCACACTAAATATCGACCCCTCTCCCTCTACTGAATCTATCTGTAGCTGCGCCTCATGCTGGTGCAAGACATGCTTCACAATAGCCAGTCCTAATCCTGTACCACCTGTGGCCCGGCTACGACCTTTGTCGATACGATAAAAGCGTTCTGTCAGACGGGTAATATGCTCTGGTGCGATACCCAGTCCATCGTCCTCGACAGCAAATCGGCACCCATCCGATGTCCGTGTCCAACTGATCGTAATATTGCCACCTTTTGGTGTATATTTAATGGCATTGATGACCAGATTGGACAGCGCACTGATCAAGTACACCTCTGACCCATATAACCCATCATAAGTATCGATGTGCAAATGAATGGTGTGCTTGTATGCTTGGTTATAGGCCTGCGCATCGTCATAGATATTGGTGAGCAGTTTGGTCATATCGACATCATTAAACTCATGCGTCTCTTCGATTTCAATCTTGGAGAGCAGTAATAAGTCATTTACGATTCGATTCATACGCGCTGTTTGCTGGGTCATCAGCTCAAACCCACGTCGCCACTGCGGCGGCATGTCTGGTTGGTGAGAGAAGTTTTCTAGATAGCCCATCATCACGGTCAGCGGGGTGCGTAGCTCATGCGAGACATTCGCCACAAAATCTTGGCGCATTTGTTCTAGATGCTGTACGCGGGTCACATCATAAATAAACAATAGCTTCTCATCACCAAAGGGCGTGAGCTCACATTTTAGATACCGACTGGGATCGCGCCATGACTCTATATGAATACCATCATTGGGCAAGGTGGTGTCTTGATAATACTGGCGGAACTCAGGCACGGTAATAAAGTCAAAAATACTTTGGCCTTTGTCAGCGGGCTGCAACGATAGCAAGTCCTGCGCTGCTTGATTCCACCACTCTAAACCATCATCTTCATTCAGTAAGATGACTGCGTCTCGCAGTGCCCGCAGCGCACTTGTGATTTTCTCGAGTTGATCCGCTGTATTTTGGCCAGCGTTTTGTACTGGCGTGTCTTGCTGATCTTGCACGTTTTGTGCTGTTGCTGTCTTGTTCATTGCTTATCCTTACCACGAGTCGCTATTTTATTTATTGTTATGGTGGCATTGTTTTATACAAGAGACATTGACACAAGATTAATTGGACTCAATGAGGCTTGAGAACCGATAGCCTGTACCGCGCACCGTTTGTATCAATGTATCACAGTCATGAGGACGTAGTAATTTGCGCAGACGCTTGATATGTACATCAATGGTTCGATCCTCGATATAGACGTTACCACCCCAGACCTGATCGAGCAGTTGCGTTCTTGTGTAAGCACGCTCTGGATGACTCATAAAAAATGCCAGTAGACGATATTCTGTCGGACCGACATCGATGACTTTTCCTGCCGCAGTCACGCGCTGGCTTTTAGTATCTAGGCTTAGCTGACCAATCTCGATAGGCTTATCGCTATTCATGGCACTACTACGGCGCAGTACCGCTTTGATTCTGGAGATGAGCTCACGCGTTGAAAAAGGCTTGGTCATATAATCATCTGCACCTGCGTCTAGACCATGAACCTTACTATCCTCTTCACTTTTGGCTGTGAGCATGATGACTGGAATCTCAGAGAGCATCTCATCGTTTTTTAGCATCCGACAAAAATCAACGCCGCTCTTGTCTCCTGGTAGCATCCAATCCAATAGTATCAGCGACGGTCTGTGGTCCACCACTTGCTGATGCGCCTCTGACACGTCAGCCGCTTGCAAGCTCTCATATCCTGCCATCTCCAGCGTCATTACAACCATTTCGCGAATCGCAGGCTCATCTTCAACAATCAAAATTTGCTCATTATACATAGGACACTCTCAATGTTAGCGGACAAAATTCAGCATGTAAAAAGGCGATAAATACTCACCAGTTTCTATCTATTAAACGGATTAATTATGACAAACTGATGACACTTTGGTGTCAGATGTGCAGTAAAAAATTTAGTGGTCCATCATTGACGCTCGATACTTGCATGTCAGCGCCAAACTGACCAGTGGCGACATGTAGATATTGGGTTTTGGCATAAGTGACGAGCTGCTCAAACAGTGCTTTTGCGGCATCAGGTGCCATGGCATCACCAAAATCAGGACGACGACCTTTGTCCGTCTTTGCCATCAAGGTAAACTGTGACACCAACAATAATCCGCCACCCACTTGTTGCACATTTTTGTCCAGTTTACCAAGTTTGGCAGGATCATCGTCATTCTCAAAAATGCGATAGGTCAGAATTTTATCAATCATTCGCTGAGCATCAACCAGACGATCGTCATGCCCCAAACCGATATAAGCCAATACCCCATGATCTATTTTGCCAATACATTGCTGATCGACACTGACGCTCGCATAGCTGACTCGTTGTATGAGTGCTTTCATTTACGACCTTCTTTATTTATAAATGGCTTACAGTTTATGGTCAGACAATAATGCGCTGTCCATGATAAAATACGGTCATTGACTTGCCTAGGCAATAATGACCTCACACCCTATTTTGGTAGCCTTATTATGAATGTATTTACCACCTTACAACAGCTGGTGCCGCAGCAGCAGCTCAGTAAAGTCGCTGGACGTTTGGCCGCCAGCCGTCATCCTTACGTCAAACGCACCTTTATTCGTGGTTTTGCAAAAGCCTACAATATCAGCTTGGATGAGTATGAGCGCCAGAGTCTCAACGCTTATGAGAGCTTCAATGACTTTTTTACCCGTGAGTTAAAAGAAGATGCTCGCCCTGTCGATACCACTGTAGACGGTATCGTGAGCCCTGCTGATGGGGTCATCTCTCAGCTTGGACAAATCGACGATCACAAGCTATTGCAAGCCAAAGGGCGTCATTATGATGTCGGACAACTGCTGGCTGATAGCGAAGATGGCCGTTATTTTGCGGATGGTAGCTTTGCGACGATCTACCTAGCCCCTAGCAACTATCACCGTGTTCATATGCCATTTGCTGGCACATTGACCAAAACCCGCTATGTCCCTGGTACGCTATTTTCGGTCAATAATACCACGGCGGCAAACGTACCAGACTTGTTTGCGCGTAATGAGCGTCTGGTCTGTCTATTTGATACCAAATACGGTAAAGCCGCTGTCGTCATGGTCGGCGCGATGATCGTCGCGGGTATCGAGACCGTCGCGACAGGTAAGATTACTCGCACTGACGACATACAAGAGGCAGACCATGATATGCAGTTTGCGGCAGGTGATGAGCTTGGACGTTTTTATTTAGGGTCTACCGCTATTGTCGTACTACCAAAGGCTGCAAAAGCCGACTGGCAAGAGACCATGAAAGCCAATAGTTTTGTAAAAATGGGTCAATTACTGGGTGTCACGAAACCGTAATTTATCTCTAATATAATAAAAAATAAAAGCTCAGTTAAGCATAGATCGCAATGCTCAACTGGGCTTTTCTATGCCTAGCGTTTTTGTAAATTTACTTATCAATCAGCCATCCTTGCTGGGTCGCATAGTCAATATTGTGTGATAGCCATTTATGAATAGGAGCAAAGCTGTCTTGAATAAACGCATGCGCACCTGCGACTTGGCTACGTGTCACTCCAAGCTCACGCCACGTTTTGCCTTCAGTATTTAAGTTGAGCAAAAATGGCAGTAAGCGATCGACCACTTTGAGCAGCTCAGTCTCTTTACTACTGCCTGTCTCTTGCGCCTCCCAAATCTCACTCAAATTGCCAATCCCATTGCCGCGTTCGCCTTGCAATCTGGCGACACCCGCTCGCTCCTCGACATGTGCATCATGACGCGAGTCAGCGTACAAAAACGTATCGCCCGCATCAATCTCGCCCAAGTCATGTACCAGCGCCATCTTAAGCAATTTTTCATGATTGACATCAAGCTCAAACAGCTCCGCTATCGACCAGCATGCCATGGCAAGATGCCAAGAATGTTCGGCTGAATTCTCGCGGCGATCGGTATTGGTTACATAACTGCGGCAATTGACGCGCTTTAGTGCATCTAACTCTAATAAGAAATGAGTGACATCTTCTATATCAATGGTTGTAGCGGCGTTTTGATCGGTTAATAATGGAGATGTGTTTGAGGACATGTTTCTCTCTGACTCTTTAATAGTTTTACACATGGCGGTTGTGGCTAAAAGTAAAATAGCGCTTAGTTATCAAGCGCTATTTTTGGTCAATCGATAAATACCTAATGACGTACCGTCATTTATTTGATCAAATTGATAATGGTTTTAAATGCAGGGTCCTCACTACTGCGACACAGCTCAAATAAGATAGATTCAACCGTACTGATTACCCCACCTGCTCGGCGTATACGGCGAATGGCCTGTTTTTTATCATAAGGAAAACGCGAGCCGACCGCATCACCGATGATGACAGGCTGCATACCATTATCCAATAAATCCAGCGCCGTTTGCATGACGCATACATGTGCCTCTGCGCCAAAAAGCAATACCGTACTGCGATTTTGCTGTGCCAAATGATGCCATGTGTCATTGTTGTCACAGGCACTAAAGGTGACTTTTTCAAAACTTTTGGCGTTGTCGCCTTCTAGCACATCGCGAAGCTCTGGCAAGGTATCACCTAACCCTTTTTTGTACTGCTCATTGAGCATGATCGGAATATTGAGTGCTTGCAGTCCTTTGATGAGCGTCACTGTTTTTTTGATGATGTTTTCGTGATCATAGATATGCGGCGTTAAGCGCTCTTGTACATCGATAATCATTGCTTGGGTATTTTCACGAACGATTCGGTAAGTGCGGTCGGTAATCATGGTAGACATAGTACACTCCTTGTACGGCTGACAGTTGCAACTAAAAATATTTTAGAACGAATATTAAATGAGCATTAAATAAATATTATAAATAGATATTAATAGTGTCTTGGTCACTCTTATTTAGTCACAGTTTCTTGAATGCGTCAATGGAGATACGCTTTATTGAACACTCGTCATTACTTGCACACACTTTGCGACGTGCGCCATTAACCCTCTCATTATATTCACAAAAAACCCCTAGCCATCATAGCTAAGGGTCTTTTTTATAACATATTTGGTCGACAAATGTTACAAATTATCTACCAATCCAAAAATTAAACGCGTTCAATCACAGTCGCGATACCTTGACCCAGACCGATACACATCGTTGCTAGACCGATTTCAGTGTCAGACTGCTCCATTGCATTTAGCAAAGTCACGGTGATACGAGCGCCTGAGCATCCTAGTGGATGACCCAAAGCAATCGCGCCACCGTTGATATTGACGATATCTTGCTTGTCCGTCAAGTTCAACGCTTTTAAGACTGATAGGCCTTGGGCGGCAAAGGCTTCGTTTAACTCGATGGTTTGCATGTCATCGATGCTCATGCCAGCGCGCTTCAAGGCTTTGTTGGTGGCTGGTACCGGACCGTAGCCCATGATAGCCGCGTCACAACCAGCGACAGCCATGCTACGAATACGAGCGCGAGGCTTTAGACCAAGATCTTTGGCTTTTTGCGCGCTCATGACTAGCATCGCTGAGGCACCGTCAGAGAGTGCAGATGACGTCGCAGCAGTCACCGTACCGCCTTTTGGATCAAAGGCTGGACGTAGCTTTTGCATTTGCTCCATCGTCGCATCTGGGCGAATCACCTCATCGACGGTACATAGCTGCAGACGGCCATCTGCATCATGACCTTCGATGCCGATGATTTCATTATCAAAACGGCCTTCAGTGGTCGCAGCCCATGCACGGCGATGCGATTCAAGACCAAACGCATCTTGTTCCTCACGCGTGATGTTGTTCATACGGCCGAGCATCTCAGCGGTCAAACCCATCATGTTTGACGCTTTTGCATAATGCTTGGAGGCGGCAGGGTTTAGATCGATGCCATGCATCATACCAACGTGACCCATGTGTTCAACGCCGCCAATAACAAACACATCACCTTGATTGGTCATGATTTGTGCAGCAGCGGTGTGAAGTGCTTGCATAGAAGAGCCGCACAGACGGTTGACCGTTTGACCACCAGCGGTTTTTGGAATACCTGCCAATAGACCGATATTGCGACCGATGTTCATGCCTTGCTCTAGTGTCTGGTTGACACAGCCCCAGATAATATCTTCGATGTCATTGGTGTCAAAGTCATTACGTTCGACCAACGCACGTACCAGTTCAGCTGACAGATTATCAGCACGTACATGGCGGAACATACCGTTTTTAGATCTTCCCATCGCCGAGCGTACGCCATCTACGATGACCACATCTTTTGGACTTAAAGTTGTCATACTATCTTCCTTTTCAATTTTTATTGTCAGTGTTGTCGATTTAATCGGGCTCTATAGCCATCTATCACGCGATCCGTACATCAGTACGATAACTATCTAGTTGTTTTCGCGCTGGATATTATCGCGGCAGGCCAGACCTGATAAAACCGACCAAAACGGTGCGTCTGCTATTTTTTATCACCGATAGCGAAGTCAGCAAACGCACCCCACTTATCCTAATACGGTATGCTCGTTACGCTGTGGCGTAAAAAGTCTCGCCAGCGGCTGCCATGTCGCGAATCTTTTGCGGGGCTTCATAAGCTTTGCCAAGGTGTGCGTATTTTTCGCATAGTGCCAAGTAGTTATCGAGACCCATTTGGTCGATATAACGACAAGGACCACCGCGGAATGGCGGGAAACCGACGCCCATAATCATCGCCATATCCGCCTCACTTGGCGTGCTGACGATGTTGTCTTCTAGGCAGCGTACGGTCTCATTACAGAAAGCCAGCATGGTGCGGTCGATGATGGTTTGATCATCAAACTCTTTTTTGTCGCTATCTGTCGTGGTTTTAAGTAGCTCATAAGTGGCGTCGTCAGCGACTTTCTTTGGCTTACCGCGCTTGTCGGTTTCGTACTTATAGAAACCAACACCATTTTTCTGACCCAGACGCTCGTTTTCATATAGATGCTCGATCGCCCCTTTATAATCAGGCTTCATGCGGTCAGGGAACCCTTCTGCCATCACTTCTGCGCCATGTACGCCCGTGTCTAAACCGACGACGTCGATTAGGTAAGCAGGACCCATCGGCCAGCCGAATTTTTCCATGACTTTATCGACATGGACGAAGTCAGCGCCTTCTTTGAGCAGCAAGTCAAACGCGCCAAAGTATGGGAAGAGGACACGGTTGACCAAGAAACCTGGGCAGTCGTTGACCACCACTGGCACCTTGCCCATCTTGGAGGCCAATGCCACAGTGGTCGCAATCGCTTCTTCTGATGATTTCTCACCGCGGATAACTTCTACCAGTGGCATACGGTGTACTGGGTTAAAGAAATGCATACCGACGAAGTTTTCTGGGCGCTCAAGCACTTCTGCTAAATGCGTAATAGAGATCGTTGAAGTATTCGAAGCCAAAATCGCGTCTTCTTTGACTAAGCCTTCGACTTCTTTGAGTACCGCGTGCTTCACTTTTGGATTTTCTACGACCGCTTCGATGACGATATCCGTCTCGCTAAAATCACCGTAGTTCAACGTTGGGCGAATACGGCTTAACGTTTCACCCATTTTTGCTGGGGTCATCTTCTTACGTTCAACCATTTTGCCAAGCAATTTGCTGGCCTCGCCCATACCCAAATCCAATTGCTCAGATTTGATGTCTTTCATGATGATTGGCAAGCCTTTGCTGGCTGCCTGATACGCGATACCGCCGCCCATGATACCTGCGCCAAGTACGGCCGCTTCATTGATTTCATGTGCTTTTTTGCTGTGTTTTTTGGCCAGTTTTTTGACCAGCTGATCGTTTAAGAATAGACCAACCAAGCTCTCAGCCTGCGGGGTTTTTGCCGCTTTGGCAAAACCAGCAGCTTCGACTTCGATCGCTTTATCACGTGGCAGATTGACATGCTTTTCGATCGCTTCGATCGCGAGCGCTGGCGCTGGATACTGCTTAGGATTGGCTTTGGCGAAAATAGCACCTTTGGCACTGTTGAATGCCATGGCTTGCTCAAGCTGGTTTAGCTTGACAGGCACGAGCTTCTCTTCACGCTTGGCTTGCCAATCAAGCTCACCTGAGATACATTTTTTGACCAAGTCAATCGCTGCATCTTGTAAGTCATCAGCAGGTACCGTTGCATCAACCAAGCCAAGCTTTAACGCATCAAGCGGTTTTTTGGGTGTGCCAGTAGCGATAAGCTCAAGCGCATTATCAATACCGATCACACGAGTACTACGAACGGTACCCCCAAATCCTGGGAAGATACCTAGCTGAGTTTCTGGTAGACCGATGATTGCTTTGTCACTCATGACACGGTATTCACACACCAAGGTCATCTCACAGCCACCGCCCATTGCCGCGCCATTAATGGCCGCCACTTTTGGAAACGGCAAATCTTCAAAACGATTGAACGCGTCATTGACATGAACGACCCACTCTTTGATCTCGCTTTCTGACTTTTTGAAAGAACCGACAAACTCTGTAATGTCAGCACCAGCGATAAACACGCCTTTTGCTGAGGTGACAATAAGACCTTTGACGTCGTCCGCTTTTTCTAGAGCGGTGACAGCTTCGGCAAACTGCTTGTTGGTTTCGGCATCAAATTTGTTCACGCTCTCATTTTCGGCGTTGTATTGCATGTTGGCGATGCCATCCTCTAGCATTGTCACCGTGATGCGATTTCCTTGGTATACCATTTGAAACTCCTTTCTATATAACGAAAGCTACGTTTTGAATTAAAATAAATAGCCAGTTATTGTTAGTAAAATGGGTAATAGCACTGTGCGCCTGTGGTGTCATAAAGACAAACACCTAGATGACGCATCAGTGAAGGTGTCTTTATTATCCAGCGCTCATGATGTGGTACTTATTTTGATGGGTCTGGTACCTCATCACACGGCGCTTTATTTATATGTTGCAAGTACTGATATCAAATACTGACTGAGACATGATCCCATACTGACACTTGCGATTACGCGCTCTAAGTCGCGCCCAATACGGCCATTATCGAACCATTTTCACGTTAATTAGTGTAGGGGATTATGCCCCTAGCTGTCACAAGCTAATACCATACTCGCAAGTCACTCTTAAATCCCCTTTAGGCATTTACCTTACGCCCAAAGTGTTTTAGTGAATACTTGTATACTGAATTATGCTGAAGTTTATTTTGTCTTACCTGCGCAGCTCACCACCTCAAAGGTGATCAGCCTTTAGTATTGTCCGATTGCCATGATTCATTTAGCTTGCGCCTTTATCAAAATATATTCGACCTACGAGTGACATCGGTAATACGTAACCAAATATTGTCATGATATTGCACTTGCACGGAGTGAGTTTTGGGCAAATCACAGCCAAAAAACGCAAAAAACCAACGATTGAAACGGTGTCTGCCATAAGCACTATGACCTATCATGCTACACTAATGTCGTTTTTGCTGTTCCTTTGATAAGTTTTTATTGTATCCCTGATAAATGGTTGGATTATGACGGTTTCTCCTACTTTTAGTGCTACTTCTGTTGGCTTCATTTCTTTTCGTAATACAGAGCAATTTCATCGTGCGGTGCGGACACAATTGGCGCAGGATATCGAGGTCTTGTTTGCGTATGCAAAGCTCCCAAGCCCACTGGCAGACGCGTGTCGTTATGTGATGACAGGTCAAGGCAAACTGGTCAGACCGCTTATGGTCGCCAGTGCTTTTGCCAGTATGAATAGCGGTGATAGTGAGCGTACAGAGGCGCATCGTGATGACATCGACATAGAGATGAACACGCTCAATGCCGATCTGGACTCACTACTAGAAAATGACTCGGACTATGATATGTCGCGCCGCGCCGCCCTCGCAGTAGAGCTATTGCATACTTACTCCTTGGTACATGATGATCTGCCGTGTATGGATGATGACGAGCTGCGCCGTGGGCAACCGACTGCTCATATCGCTTTTGATGAAGCGACGGCACTGCTGGCAGGCGATGTATTGCAGACACTCGCATTTGAAGTATTGACCGCAGAGATGCCAACCTTTGCGCCTTTTAATGAGGTGATAGCCAGTAAGCTTTTGGCCATATTTGCCCCGCGCGCACGTCGCATGGTATCTGGGCAAATGCTGGATCTCAATGCCGAAGCCAATACTGATATTGTGCAAAACGATTTAGAAGCCATTCATCGTGATAAGACAGGCGCACTGATTGAAGCGGCGATGCTTATGGGCGGCGTTTGTGCGGGCGCAACTGCCCCGCAGCGTATGGCACTGCAAGAGTGCGCCCAGCATATCGGTCTGGCCTTTCAAGTCCAAGACGATGTGCTAGACGTCACCATGACGACTGACACGCTGGGTAAACCTGCGGGTAGCGATGAAAAATTAGATAAATCCACCTATGTAAAGCTGATGGGCGTCGATGACGCGACCAGCTATGCGCAATCGCTATTTGATGATGGGCGCGCGGCTATCAGTCGTGAACTTAGCAATAATCAAGACAACACTGTCAAAAACAATGATGCGCTACTGGCATTGATTGAATGGCTGTGGTCACGTAAGAAATAACTTAATAAGCGTCATTATTCTAAAAAATAGCGAGTGGTCAACATGGACAGTTCCCCTACCCCGCGTATTTACCTTGGCACAGGCGGCTATAGCGACACCGACTTGCTCGGTACGCTGTATCCAACGGGCACCAAAAAGACCGACTTTTTGCGTGAGTACGCCAAGCAATATGGCGCGGTCGAGATTAATAGTACATTCTATGCGCCTATCGGTCAAAAAGCCTTTGCTGGTATGATCGATAAGGCTTATGAGCAAGCCGATAGCGAGTTGAAGTTTGCCGTCAAGCTGCATCAAGACTTTACCCATGCACGCAAAGGCACAGCGGAGCACGCACAAGCATTTTTAAACGCCCTATCCCCACTCATCGAAGCCGATGCGCTCGCGCCTCTACTGCTGCAGTTCCCCCATGGCTTTGATCGTACTCGCGAGCATCGGCTATATCTGGCCAATCTGGTCAGTTGGTTTGGCGACTACCCGCTCGCCATTGAGTTTCGTCATAATGGCTGGCACACCCCGCAAGTGGTCGATAGCTTTAAACAGCAAGGTCTCATTTGGTGCAGCGTTGACTATCCTAAAGTCAGCGGGCTGCCGCCTGCGCGCCTGATATTTACCGAGCGTACAGGCTATCTGCGCATGCATGGCAACAATCTGAAATGGTGGGATGCGATGAGCGCCGCCGATCGTCATGATTATCGCTATAGCGAGGCGGAGATGCAGAATTGTGCGCAAGCGATTGCCAATCAGCGACAGCATTTTGATACGCTTTATATTTACTTTCAAAACACCGTCAATGCACACGCTTATTATAATATTGCGATGCTGCGTGAGGCGTTGGGTAATTTTGGGTTTAAGGTACTCTGAACAAGTTGAATGTTAAAACGTAGCGCGTCCCCTACACACCAACGATTGTTTTAACCTTTGTTTTATATGAATAGCAGAAGCCACTTAAGATATAGGGTATTTAGTTTGAGAATTTACTTTTATAAATGGTGCGCAGGGCACACCCTACAGAAACTAATTTCTGATAACAGTAAACCAAAAAAAGGACACCTCTCAGCGTCCTCTTTTTATTTACAAATCAAAAGCTAGGTAGCTTATTTACCTTCAACACCAGCATCTTGACCTTTGTATTTAGCGTTTGCGTAGTCCCAGTTCACTAGCTTGTCTAGGAACGTATCGACATAGTCAGGACGACGGTTACGATAATCGATGTAGTAAGCGTGCTCCCACACATCACAAGTCAATACGGCTATTTTATCGTGTGCAAGTGGGTTATCTGCATCGCTGGTTTTCATGATAGATAGTTTGCCGCCAACTTTATCAGCAACTAGCCATGCCCAACCTGAACCGAACTGTGACGTTGCTGCATTTTTGAACTCTTCACGGAATTTGTCATAACTACCGAAGTCTTCTTCGATTTTACCTTTTAGATCACCTGTTGGCTCGCCGCCGCCATTGTCAGGCGTCATGCAGTTCCAGTAGAACGTGTGATTCCAGACTTGCGCTGCTTGGTTAAACATGGTTTGTTTGCTATCGTCTTTTGCCGTAGCTTCAATGATCTCAGGTAGTGTCTTATCTTCAAGACCAGAACCTGGTAGCATATCTTTTAATTTGTTGACGTAAGCTGCATGGTGCTTGTCATGATGATATTCTAGCGTCTCGGCACTGATATGTGGCTCTAGCGCGTCTTTTGCATATGGTAGGTCTGGCAATGTAATGTTTGACATGATTATTTTATCCTTGCTTATTTGGCCACTCATACTACTGTCTCTCTAAATACAGACATACCTAAAATAGATACGCTTTCAGAATAGAAACACTTGGTATCGAGCTAAATTGGCTGAGTTTATTGTTTGAAGTGAATGTTATCGCTTAATACACGTTATTGCTTAACACAGTATCACGTATTATTATGAATCCAAAATTAACCTAGCTGTTATTGTTCGTCCAAAAGCCAAGTGTTTGACTCTGTAGACTTTTATTAACTTAATATTCACAAGCTATAAGATATATTTCACTGTAGCTTAGTCACTATTATAACAACAGCCCCTAATAATATCAGTTACCAAATGTTATAGCTCGTATATTCTGCATCGTCACTGGTTATTTATTCAACGATGACCTTTTATCTCGTCAAACCCTATGCCATCAGTACTAACATCGTTATCTAGGTCGATCTATATATAGTCAATCCACTAAAAAAGCGTTACAGCGTTAACCTCGCTTGAAGTATGACGTATACATCTGCACTCGGTTGCCTTGTACCACTCTTAAATTGGATCAACTATAGCATCTATAAAAATACCAAAAGTTAAAGCTCGGCTAATTCATTCATATTTTTTATATAACGGAACGACCCTATGAGCACTACCGATACCGTACAACTTGCTCCCCAATCAACCTCTGATAACCAGTGGGTGCTGGCCAGCAATAACAAAGGCAAATTGGCTGAGTTTAAACGGCTATTTGCCGAAGCGAACTTGGACGTGACGATTGTCCCGCAAGGTCAGCTCAATATCGACGATGCGATAGAGGATGGGCTCAGCTTTGTCGAAAACGCCATTATCAAAGCACGCCATGCCAGCCGTATCAGCGGACTGCCTGCGATTGCTGATGACTCAGGACTGTGCGTGCCTGCACTTGGTAATGCACCAGGCATCTACTCGGCGCGTTATGCGGGTGAACACGGCAACGATAGTAAAAACAACGCCAAGCTCATTGCTGACTTGCAGCCTATTCGTGACCAACAGGCTGGTTCTTCTAGCTCTGACACTCCGATCAAAGGTATGTTCGTTTGCGTATTAGCGATGGTGCGTCATGCGGATGACCCATTACCCATTATTGCTCAAGGCTTATGGCACGGTGAGATCTTAGACGCACCGCATGGCGACGGCGGTTTTGGCTATGATCCATTGTTTTGGTTACCTAATCTACAAGCCAGTGCGGCAAGCCTAAGCGCGGCTGATAAAAATCGTCTCAGTCATCGGGGGCAGGCTATTCAGCAATTATTGGCACAACTGCCTTTATAGGTTCTCTTATAAAAACGTTATAGGTTCTCTTGTAAAATAAGTGCGCTTGTAATCGCAAAAAACCTTAGAAACCCTGCCGTCAAAGAGATAATTTTTACTTTAATAAGCAGATAGATTATACTGTTCTACTTTTAAAATTTTGTTGAAGGCCGTTATTTGGCTGTATAATTCACCAAAAAGCGTTATTATGCGGTGCATTAACGGTTTATAACTGATATTTGGTAACCCTGACAACTTCGACAGTGTCACCCTTTAGTATCAGCGGCGATTGCTACTGGTGCTGATTTTGAAGTGGCGGGCTTATCATTATCCCCTATTTATTCCAGCGGCAACCGTCGTACACGCCCGTAATTTGAGGCACGGTTTGTCTATTACCATTTAACCCTAAGTACTATCTCATTAATCAAACGTACTACTTAATCCTAAAGGTGTAATGAACATGGCTACAGATTTGCAAGTCACAACCAACAAGCTATCTAATAAAGAGACTCAGCTGACGGTTAAAGTCCCCGTAGAAAAAATCCAAAACAAAGTCGAAGGCCGCATCAGCCAAGTGGCGAAAACCGCCAAAATCGACGGTTTCCGTAAAGGCAAAGTGCCAATGTCGCACATCCGCTCACAGTATGGCGCGGGCATTCAGCAAGAAGTGATCAATGATGTCATTCGTGATACGGTCTTTGAAGCGATCAAAGAAGAGGACATCCGCGCCGTTGGTATGCCAAATATCGACGACGTTAAACTTGAAAATGACTTCTTAGTGTATCAAGCGACTGTTGAGATCTTCCCAGAAGTGGAAGTACAAGGTATCGATGAGATCGAAGTAGAGCGTCATACTGCTACTGTTGATGATGCTGATGTCGATACTATGATCGAAAACCTACAAAAGCAGCGTCAAGAGTACGTTGAGAAAAAAGGCATGGCGGCAAAAGACAACCAGGTCACTTTCGACTTTGAAGGTTCAATCGACGGCGAGAAGTTTGAAGGCGGTAGCGCTGAAGACTTCAAACTAGTCATCGGTAGCGGTCAGATGATTCCAGGCTTTGAAGACGGTATCAAAGGCATGAAAGCTGGCGAAGAAAAGACCATCGATGTGACTTTCCCAGAAGATTATCAAGCCGAAAACTTAGCAGGTAAAGAAGCTCAGTTCAAAATCAACGTCAAACTGGTCGAAAAACCTAAGTTACCTGAGATCGATGAAGAGTTCCTTGAGCTGTTCGGCGTGACTGAGGGCGGCGTAGACAAACTAAAAGAAGACGTACGCAAAAACATGGAACGCGAAATCAAAAACGCTGCGCGTAGCCAAGTGAAGCAAGCGACTTTTGATGCATTGCTAGAAAAGAACGAGTTTGACGTACCAAGCGCCATGCTAGAGCAAGAAATCGAGCGTCAACGCAACATGATGATGCAACGTTTTTCTCAGCAGTTTGGTGCGAGCGCTGATAGCTTCGATAAAGACATGCTGCCAAATGAGCTTTTTGAAGAGCAAGCGCTACGTGCAGCCCGTCTTGGTATCATCGTTGCCCGTGTTATCGACACCAAAGGTCTAGAAGTGGATCAAGAGCGTGTTGAAACATTCATCAAAGAAGCGGCTGAAAACTACGAAGATCCAGCGGAAGTCATCGAGTACTACACCAATGACAAGCAGCAACGCGCTAACATTGAGTCTGTGGTACTAGAAGACCAAGTAGTAGATTACTTGATCAGCCAAGGCAAAGTGACTGACAAAGAAGTCAGCTACCAAGATTTGCTAGCGGCTCAGCAACAACAGCAGCAAGGTATGTAATCTAGACTGAGCGCTGTATGGTGTTAAACCATAAGACCACACAGCACTCTTGTTCTACATATCAAAAAATACGGCCCCGATTGATGATCGGGGCCGTATTTTTTTGTGCACGCTCAATGGCTTTTTTGATTAACCAATCGCTAGCATGGTCGTTACGCAAGACGTATCAGCTAAGACTACGCTCAAAGTCTTGCGATAATACGCGCTATACTAGGGCAGGTACAAACACCGCACCCAGTCCGAGTACAACCAGACCACGCTGTAACCATAAGTTATTACCTAGGCGCTGCTGTAGCTGCTGGCTGACCAACGTACCAACTGCATATAGCGCCAGCATCGTCACTAGCATCCCTGCATAAAAACCCAACTGACCACTTACGCCAGCATTCGCTGGTACTTCAAGGGCATGTGCCAATCCATGAAAGACCGCCAAACCACCAAAACCAAACAACGATAGTTGCTGGATGCTTGGCGTATGCGCTGGCTGCGTACGCGCTGAAAAAGCTTCTTGTCGACTCTTATCACTCATCAAAATCAGAGCCAATACGACCACTGATAGCGATATGGCAATCTCAATCAATCCAGATGATGCCGCAAACCCAACACCGCCAACCAACACCCCAATAGTGCCCAAAACGGCCCCTAGCGATAATCCAGCTGCCAATGACATCATACCTAGGCGCTGCTTTTGTAGTCCATAAAACAACATACCCATCCCTACTGCCAAAAACAGATGATCAAGACCCGTCACTGGATGCATCAGTCCCGCTTGCAATGTGCCCAAAAACGAGGGCGCTTGCATAGTAGCCGAGTGAAGATGACCCGAATGTGCCTGCGCCAACGACGGTACCATCGTAAAGGTTGCAAGCGTCATTGAAGCCGCTGCTATTTTTCGAGAAGATAAAGCCTGTGAAAAACGGGCTTTATGACTGTGATGCTCTTTTGTATGTTCTGTCATGGGGTTGACTCCTTATGATGAATATTTTAATGATTGATGATGGGCTATTAGTTAAGCGAGCATACCGTGCTCTTTGATAAAGGCAATAATTTCATCCAGACCATCACCAGTTTTCATATTGCTAAAGACAAAAGGCTTATTGCCACGCATTTTTTTGGCATCGCGCTCCATCACCTCAAGCGATGCGCCAACCATTGGAGCAAGATCGGTCTTGTTGATGATTAATAAATCCGACTTGGTGATACCAGGGCCCCCTTTACGAGGTATTTTGTCACCCGCTGAGACATCAATGACATATAAGGTCAGATCAGACAGCTCTGGGCTAAAGGTCGCGGCAAGATTGTCACCACCCGACTCAATGATAATCAATTCTAGGCCCTTAAAGGTTTCTTGCAACTCGGCAATGGTCGTCAGGTTTATCGACGCATCTTCACGAATCGCGGTATGCGGACAGCCGCCCGTTTCTACGCCGCGAATACGTTCAGCGGGCATCGCATTATTGCGTGTCAAAAACTGCGAATCTTCTTTGGTATAAATATCATTGGTGACAACTGCCATATTGATCGTATCACGCAAGTTTTGACACAATTTTAGGGTCAAAGCGGTCTTACCACTACCGACTGGCCCGCCGATGCCGAGGCGTAAGCAGGATAAAGAAGCGGGCGGATTTGACTGGTCATTATCAATATGTGAGTCAGGTGTAGATTGGGTGCTTTTTGTTTTGATCGGGGTTAGAGACATGGTAAGCTCCTTAAATGTTTCATATAGGAATAGTGATAAATAGAGATAAAGGTACAGTTATGAGCGGAACAACCGGCTGTATTGCTCCTCATGCATACTTGAGAGAAACGCCAAATTGGGCAAGCTATTAGAAATATTGAGCCTGTCATAGAGGTCTTCGCACAGCTTTTGACAACCCTGATGTTCACTCATATTGAGCGTGTCGGTCGCGTTTGATGACGTGATTAAATCCTCAAAGGCTTGCTGTATGCTATCGCTCAGCGCTCCAACTTCAGAGCCAAGATCACTTTGCAGCTGCCACAAGATACGCTGACCCGCCATTTGCCCGAGTGGTACGGTTTTGACAGCAGCGAGCACCATATTTTCTAATTGAGCAAATCCATAGGTGGTCATCGACTGCATGAGTGGCAGCTGCCAATGCTGGGCAATGTGAGCAAAAAGTGGTAAATAACCATCCTCAGGTATCTCAGCAGGTATACCAAGATTCAGTACCTCGTTGAGCCAAGACACCATCGCCTGCGCTAGCTGCTGCGACTCTAGTATAAACTCTTTACTCTCAAGGCCTGCATGATAATTATGTGCCAGATTTGCCACTAATACCTCATCACCTTGATCAAGCGCACACATGATAAGTGCCAATATAGGTAGCTCGTAGCCAATGACAGCCAGCGCAAGATAGTCTTGCATAAAGGTAAGCGTACTGGCTTCATCAGAGATAACGCCTGACTCAATCGCTGACTCTACGCCTTGCGAGTAGGTATAGCTACCAATCGGCAAGTTACTAGAGGCCAGCATCAACATCTGCCCAAGTTGGGCAGACTGATGAGACTGAGCACTGGTATCAACCATCATTTGAATGACCTATGGACGTATTATGGTGACTATGGCTGTGGCTGTGGCTGTGGCTTTCATCATGGCTATGCGCGTTATTATGCGAATGCGTATGAGCGTGAGAATGGCTATGCGAATGCCCGTGTCCTGTCTGATAAGCGCCTGTTTCAGGCTCAAACGGCACTGATGCAGACTCAGTATTTAGCCCAAGATTTTCTAGCATTTGTGCGAGCACATGATCGTTTTCAAAATACAGCGCGTACCCTGCTGCACTGTGCTCAAACATCAATGGCACATGGCGATTGCCCAAATGATACGCGCCTTTCATTAATAAAAAATCATCGGCTGCCATCACTTTGGTCACCGCTTGGGGCTTGGCGATGACTTGCATCAACTCCCCTGCGGCATTGGTGAGGACGTCATCTCCTTTTAAGACACCAGTACGCGGCAAATCGATACCGACCGCCTCCCCTGAAACTGTCACAG
This sequence comes from Psychrobacter sp., assembly GCF_030454045.1. Classification (GTDB taxonomy): domain Bacteria; phylum Pseudomonadota; class Gammaproteobacteria; order Pseudomonadales; family Moraxellaceae; genus Psychrobacter. Next base: position 22,074 of record NZ_JAKDJE010000017.1, read on the forward strand.
CTCGAAATCGCGAATGCTGACGAGTATCAAAGTCCAAAAGCAGATAGTCATCCGCTTGGCGCTGGGCAGTCAATTGCGCTTGTTGGATATCACTTAAGGTAGGGAGACGGGTATTAAATATTTTCATAAATATAATGCTCTGTTTACTGTGGCTCAAACGATTGAATAATAGTATTGATAATAAAAGTGCCCAAAATGGCAGTCAGCAATCAATGGGAAGATCACGCCAAAACCAGCTCTCTGTAAGCCTGTGACACGCTTTTTAAGACAGGCCTTTGGTCATGTGTCTTTAAATCTTAAAATAGAAATCAGAATAAAAAATAACGCTGTGCCATGGGCAGTACCTCAGCAGGCTCACAGGTAAGTGTCTTGCCATCGGCGCGTACTTCGTAGGTCTCAGGATTGATGTCCATATCTGGGCAGTAGCTGTTGAGGCGCATATCGCTTTTGCGAATCTCACGTATCCCATGGACAGGCTGAATCACTTTGGTCAGTCCAAGCTGCTTATCGACTTGTTTGTCTATCGCGGCTTGCGACATAAAGGTGATACTGGTTTGAGCAACCGATTTGGGATACGACGCAAACATAGGACGATAATGCACAGGCTGAGGGGTGGGAATAGAGGCGTTGATATCGCCCATCGGTACCGCAGCGATCAGGCCGCCTTTGATGATGCATTCAGGTTTTACCCCAAAAAACTTGGGCGACCACAGCACCATATCTGCCCATTTACCCACTTCAATGGAGCCGACCATATCGCTAATACCATGCGTAATCGCAGGATTTATCGTATATTTTGCGATATAGCGTTTGATACGGAAGTTATCGTTGTCCGCGCTTTGGTCGTAATCGGTCAAAGTGATGTACTGTTGTTCATCTTCAATCGTTGCCGTAGCATCTGGAGCCAGATGACCGCGTTGGACTTTCATTTTGTGCGCCGTCTGCCATGTGCGAATGACCACTTCACCCACGCGCCCCATCGCTTGTGAATCGCTACTCATCATCGAGATAGCACCCAAATCGTGCAAGATGTCTTCAGCCGCGATGGTTTCTTGACGAATGCGGCTTTCGGCAAATGCTACGTCCTCTGCGATAGCAGGGCTCAGGTGATGACAAACCATGAGCATATCGAGATGCTCGTCAATAGTATTGACGGTATAAGGCCTAGTAGGATTGGTGGAAGATGGCAGCACATGCGACTCGCCAATGGCCTTTAGAATATCAGGCGCATGGCCACCGCCTGCGCCTTCGGTATGAAAAGTATGGATACAGCGGTTTTTAAATGCGCCAAGCGTACTCTCAAGATAGCCACTTTCATTTAACGTGTCAGTATGAATCGCAACTTGCACATCATAATCGTCAGCAATGCTCAGACAATTATCGATGGCTTGCGGCGTCGTACCCCAATCTTCATGTAGCTTGAGTCCGACGGCACCCGCTTCGATTTGCTCAGCAATTGGGGTGGGCACACTCACATTGCCTTTACCCAATAGCCCAATATTCATAGGGATACTATCGGTAGATTGTAGCATTGAGGCAATATGATATGCCCCCGGCGTACAAGTAGTCGCGAGCGTACCTTGGGCAGGGCCTGTGCCACCGCCTAGCATCGTGGTCACCCCCGACATCAGCGCCGTCTCACACTGCTGAGGCGCGATAAAGTGAATATGACTATCGACGCCGCCTGCGGTGAGGATTTTGCCTTCACCAGCGATGATTTCGGTTGCGCCGCCAATCGGAATATCGATGGCAGGCTGGATATCAGGATTACCCGCTTTACCAATCGCGCTGATACGACCATTTTTGATACCGATATCGGCTTTGTAGATACCTGTATAGTCTACAATCAAAGCATTAGTAATCACGGTATCCGCAACCTCAGCCCCTAGCAGTTGCCCTTGACCCATACCATCACGGATGACTTTGCCACCGCCAAATTTGACTTCTTCACCCTTGATCTCGGTGGTCTGGCCAATGCTCTCATCACTGTATGAACCTTGCGCTTGATCCGTCACTGTGTGACTGGTTAAATCCGCCTCAACTTGTAGCCAAAGCTCAGTATCAGCGAGACGCACTTTATCGCCGGTAGTCGGACCAAAATGCTCTGCATAAATCTGCCGACTCACCCGCTTTTGCGAAGTAGCCAGTTGCTTTTCATCGGTCTTATCTGGTTGAACCGCGCCCATGACACGACCTGCAAAGCCATATACTTCCTGCTTACCCGCATAAGCCACCAGCTCCACTTCTCGCGACTGCCCCGGCTCAAAACGGACTGCCGTTCCAGAGATGATATTTAGGCGATACCCACGGGTCTGCTCTCTATCAAAGCTCAGCGCATCATTGACTTCGTAGAAGTGATAGTGAGAGCCGATTTGGATCGGTCTATCGCCAGTATTACTCACACTGATGGTCTGTACTTGTCGCCCTTGGTTTAGGATAATGTCACCATCTTGGATGTTATATTCGCCTGCTTGCATGGGAGCCGCCTTATTTTGGAGTGATCATTTAGTGATAGACAGAACTATACGATGGGATTGTGTACCGTGACCAATTTGGTACCATCAGGGAAGGTCGCCTCGATTTGCACTTCATCGACCATCTCTGCCACCCCTTCCATGACATCATCGGCAGACAGGTAAGTAGCCCCTTCACTCATTAATTCAGCCACTCTTTTGCCATCTCTAGCTCCTTCCATCAGCAGCATACTGATATAAGCGATGGCTTCGGGGTAATTGAGCTTAACGCCGCGGTTTTTGCGGCGCTCAGCCACCATGCCAGCGGTAAATAGCATGAGCTTGTCTTTTTCTGTTGGCGTCAGATGCATGGCAAATCCTTATTTTATTTATTATAAAAGTTATAGCAGATTATCAGGTCGTGTGGCTTAGCTATGAAAAACCGTAGACTTAGGTGTCCCAAATACGCGGACGGCAAGGCTCAAGCTGCCACCAATGATGTCGCAAGACTTCTCTGATTTGATAAAAGGCTTCAAAACAGCCGCGCACATCTGAACCGATATACCGAATATTAATGGCTTGACCGTTGTGAGTACAATAAACCGGTAATCTAGCCTCAGCAATCATATGGCGTAATGCAACGATGGTGTTGTCTAAATAGCGAGCTAGGGCCTGCTTCATCGTTGCTAAGGCTGTCTCGTCTGATTGTGCGGGAGAGGCAGACAGTGCAGCGTTGTCATGTACATCGCTCAAACTTGGCACTGCCCAAAACGACCCATAAATATGCTGATCTGCCAGTCCTAGACTCGATGTAAACCAGCGACTTTGGGCAGCCTGTTTGACCCGATCAGTAACGATAATTTTGCCATCTCGATAGATATTCAATCCAGTATGGTAGCGCCCTTGCAAGAACTGTTCATCATAAGCTTGCCGTCCAAATACGCTAATCTCCCAAGTCAGCAAGCTAGATGAGTCAGCTAAATCAAAGCGATTTACCGCATGCATATTGGCTTCGTTATAAATAATACTCTCTTGCGGTAGCCACTCCAAGCGCGCATGGGCTGCCAATGTCGCCTGCACATGCTGGCTTGCGTAGTCTGCCATCTCATTTGATGGCAGGTTCGTGCTTACTTGGGTATCGACTTTTGCCATCGTATCTACATCAAGGCTAGAGGTAGCTGACTGATGAGACAGGGTTTTATGCTTTTGGCTAACACTGTCCTTGCCGTACCACTTGCCCGCCCCCGGTGTAGTAATCACAGCGTGACTGTCATGATCCAACTGCAAATCCATCGTCAGCGTATCACCGCCTGCGATACCTGCTGGCGGATAGAGCATCACTATATGACAAATACCCTGCTGCCCACGCGGCTCAGAATATAGAGCTCGCTGTACCATCAAGGCGCCTGTATGCTTGCGATGATACAGACGCGTCTTAGCGATAGCAGCCATACTTTTGACAGTATCTTTGCGCTTAACAGTGTCAAAACTCAATGTTAAAGAAGAAGCCCAACTCATTTTATATACTCATTTGCTCATTTTACTCATTAAATACAATCTAGTAATCTGGCTCCTGACCAAAAAGTCAGTTAATTTCACTGTCTATACAAGCATTATGCCAACTCATATGCAAACACTCTTACATACACTCCACCATCACACCCAACATAATGATTTTACTTTGGTTTTGACTGTATATTTTTTTTACTAACATGACAAAGCTGGTTTAGCTATTTTTTAATCAGCCTTTTACCGCTGATAACCATTAGATAAATAACGGTTTGCACCAAATTGTGGCGTTTTTCGTTAATATGCACCATTTTTTAGCATTCAAACTTGGACTATTAACACACTATGTCAGGCTGCCCTTTCTACTTATAAGGATAACTATGAGTAAATGCGCTTAAGGATTCTTTTGACAACCCACATTTGCACAATTGAGTCGCAAGATAGGTAGATTGCAAGGCAGTTAATCAGGTATTCTATGTTAAAAAGTATGGTGAGACACTGCTCTATGATATCCATATCGGGGTAAGTTTCTGTGGGATACGCCTGATTTGCAGATAGAATCTGCCTTTTTTGGATATTCTTTCAACTTATATATAAAAATAGAGCGTACTCACTTTTTCACCTATTTTATGCACAAACGGGTTTTATAGGCTTGAATAGTGGGCGTAGTCCCCCTATAAACTACCCATTAGCACAAAACATACCAGACAATAAAACCATTTTAACTGTTTTTTATTTTATCCCTTTATCGATAGGACTTTTCTATGACAGATTATGAACGCATCACTGCTAACCCACATTTTGATATGCTAATGAGCGCTCACAAAGAAGTACAAACCACCCAAGCGGCGCTAGTACCAATGGTGGTTGAGCAGTCTTCACGCGGTGAACGCTCGTTTGATATTTTTTCACGCCTATTGCGTGAGCGTGTGATCTTTTTGACAGGCCAAGTCGAAGACAACATGGCTAACCTTATCGTTGCACAGCTACTATTCTTAGAAGCTGAAAACCCTGACAAAGACATTCATTTGTATATCAACTCACCAGGCGGCTCAGTAAGTGCAGGCTTGGCAATCTTTGATACCATGAACTTTATCAAACCTGAAGTATCCACCATCTGTATGGGCGGTGCTTATAGCATGGGCTCATTCTTGTTGGCCGCGGGTCAAAAAGGTAAGCGCTACTCACTCGCCAATGCTCGCGTGATGATTCACCAGCCATCAGGCGGCGCGCAAGGTCAAGCGACTGATATCGAGATTAATGCTCGTGAAATCCTTAAAACTCGTGCACGTCTAAACAAAATCTTAGCGGAGCGTACCGGTCAGCCAATAGAAAAAATTGAAAAAGACGTTGAGCGTGATTATTGGTTAGATGCTGAGGAAGCCAAAGAATACGGTTTGGTTGACGAAGTATTAGAGCGCCGTCCTGAATCTTTGTAATCTCAAATAAGCGCTACGCCTCTCAAACGAGTGCGCCATCATAAGAATAGTTATAGTCTGTTTGTATGGTAAATCAATATGCCGCTCATACCTGATAGATCGTAAGCAGGTATGAGCGTTCAACCAATACAACCATCGATATGTCGCAAATAGACTAACCAGTTTTAAACTTTAGGAGCGCCTTTTATGGCAGAAGATAACACCCCGCATTGTTCGTTTTGTGGTAAAGCCAAAAGTGATGTACAGCAGCTGATTGCCGCTGATGACGCCAATATCTGCAATGAATGTATCGAGCTATGTACTGATCTAATCGCAGACAGTGCAGAACACAGCGATGACGACAGCGACGTAGATACCTCATGGGTCAACAAAAAGCTACCTACCCCAAAAGAGCTGCGTGCCAAGCTTGATGAGTATGTCATCGGTCAGGACGCTGCCAAAAAAGCGTTATCGGTCGCAGTATATAATCATTACAAACGTCTAAAAGTCAGCCAGACACTCGCCAATGACAGCAAAAAAGCCAAAATCGGTGCTGATGACGCGATGGTAGAATTGGCAAAAAGTAACATTTTGCTGATTGGCCCAACGGGTTCTGGTAAGACCTTGCTGGCGCAAACCTTGGCTCGTCTGCTTGATGTGCCATTTGCAATGGCTGATGCCACCACCTTAACCGAAGCAGGGTATGTCGGTGAAGACGTTGAGAACATCGTACAAAAGCTACTACAAGCGTCTGACTACGATGTGGCCAAAGCGGAACAAGGCATCATCTATATTGATGAAATCGACAAAATCAGTAAAAAAGGCGACAACCCATCGATCACGCGTGACGTGTCGGGCGAAGGCGTGCAGCAAGCGCTACTCAAGCTAATCGAAGGTACGGTTGCTGCGATTCCGCCGCACGGTGGTCGTAAGCACCCACAGCAAGAGCTGATCCAAGTCGATACCAGTAACATTCTGATCATCGTGGGCGGCGCGTTTGCAGGACTTGATAAAGTCATTCAGCAACGTACCGAAAAAGGTGGTATCGGCTTTAACGCGGATGTCAGCTCAAAAGACGACAGTCGTCGTAGCTCAGACTTGCTACAAGAAGTTGAGCCAGAAGATTTGATCAAGTTTGGTTTGATTCCTGAGCTGATCGGTCGTCTACCTGTGCTTGCAGCGCTCAAAGAGCTTGATGAAGAAGCCTTGGTACAAATCCTTACCGAACCTAAGAACGCACTGGTCAAACAGTACAAGTACTTGTTCGATATGGAAGGTGCTGAGATCAGCTTTACAGACGAAGCACTTGATGCCATCGCCAAAAAAGCAATGGAGCGCAAGACGGGTGCGCGTGGTCTACGTTCTATCGTCGAGAACGCTTTGCTTGAAACCATGTATGAACTGCCATCTATGGAAAATGCCAAAACGGTCTTGGTTGATGCTGAAGTCATCAATGAAGGTAAAATTCCTAAGATTGCTTAACGCGTCATTAGGTTTGGGTCACTCATTATCGATAGTGAGTGATTCAAAAAAGCGTCTGGCCTTTTAAGCCACGGCGCTTTTTTTGTGCCTACTCATCCCCTAAACCTCTTCTCAATGATGCAACTAACCTTAATACCGTCAGATTCTTAGCGCCTTAGCACTCTAGAAGTAACCGCATAATAAAATGATAGCAGCGTTTATCAATCGCATGTAAGCCTCATGATTAATCATGCTAATGTAAATAGCAACGATGTATGCCCATCATGAATAATACAAAGGACTGTTTATTATGCTTAACAATATAACTACGATGGCGTCCTCATTACGTCAGCACCTACCCTTTTTGGGGCGTGGTTTATGGCACCAAAGCGTTTTTGCCATTAATCAAAAATAGTGTCAAACAAAGCGAAGTGACGAGTGATAATCAGGACGATCAACCCCACCAGTTTAAAGAGCATGGTCATGTTATCAATATTTCCAGCCTGTTTGGTTTGACCGCTCAGCCTTCATATTCTGCTTATAATGCCAGTAAGTTTGCCGTACGCGCCTTTACAGAGAGCTTGCGTCAAGAGCTTAACATTCAAAACTGCGGGGTGTCAGCGACCTGCATCCATCCGAGCGGTATCAAAACCAATATCGCCAATAGTGCGCGGGGCAATGACAGTACCCGTACCGTCGGTATGCCTACTGGTGACAAGGCCATTAGAAGCTTTAATAAGCTATTAAAATTCGATGCCAGCGAAGCAGCTTGGATTATCCTGCAGGCCGCCGCGACCAATCAACAGCGCTGCTTAATTGGTAACGATGCCAAATTTGTTGATGCCGTTCAGCGGGTCTTTCCAGCGCATTACAGCCAAGTGCTCAATGACGTTAATAGCCTATCACGCAAACTAAAACCACGTCGTCATAAAACATCAAAGGCAGCGACATAACGGAATCGTGTTATACATCCTCTGTAGGATCAGCCAACAAAGATCACTCATAAGAAAAGCCCAGCTATGAGCGTAGCTGGGCTTTTTTACATGAATAGTATTTATAAGGCGACTGATAGCGATTTTAAAAACTGACATCAAACCATTAAGGCAGCTTCATATCACCATTAACGATCAGACCAGCGCGGCGCATGACAAAGGCCGTTACCCATGCAATCAGGGCAGGCAATACAAACATCAGCAGGACAATCGCTGTCCATAATTGGGTCGTACTCATGATTTCTTGTGATGCTTCAACAACGCCGAACACACCAACCAGACCAGCGGTTCCCATGCCCGCCCCTGTCGCTGTACACGCCAGCCCAAAGCCAACCGTAGCAATCGGCCCGACAATGGCACTGGCAACCACCGCAGGCAGCAGGATAATCGGCTTTTTGAGTACGTTTGGAATCTGGAGCATGCTTGTGCCCAAACCTTGCGATATCAGGCCGCTCACGCCATTGTCTTTATAACTGGCAACGGCAAAGCCCACCATATGCGCCGCGCAGCCAACAACAGCAGCCCCACCTGCCACACCACCAAGTCCAATCGCAATGCAAATGGCGGCGCTCGATGTCGGCAGGGTCAGCAAAATACCGACCACAACTGCAATGACGATACCCATCAACAATGGCTGTAGCTCAGTCGCTGCTTGGATACCATAGCCAATAGCATTGACGGCGGCCACCACTGGTGGATTGAGCCACGCGCACACAGCGAGCGCCACGCCGCAGACCACCAATGGAATCAGTAAGATGTCCAGCTTGGTTTTGCCCGCCACCCACGAGCCTGCACGATAAGCAAACACCGCGCTCAAATATGCCCCAATCGGGTTACCAGGCACAGCGGTAAAGGTCGCCGGCGCACCGTCAACAGGGGTGAACAATGTACCTGCCATTAGTGCTTCAGAATGCGCACCCAACATACCTGCTACAAGGCAGCTAAGCATCACCAGCGTTGGCGCTTTTAAATAATAAGCAATGCCTACCCCAATGCCCGCCCCCATCAATATTGAGGCAAGCTTACCCACGGCGATTAATGCGGGCAAATTCAACCAACCACCGATTTGCGAGATAATCAGACCTGCAATCAAGGTGACAAAAAGCCCTAACGCCATGCCCGTAAAGGCATCGATAAAATACTTTTGAAAGAACGCTTTGATAGTACCTGCTTGCGGTACTGCTGAGGGAGATGCTGTCATAACCATACTCTTTATGAATATTTTGATTAAGAAGAAAAGATAATAGAGTGCTTAATAAATTAAAGAGATAAAAAAAGCGTCATGACGACGCTTTTTTATGATCACAAAGACTTCTTATATATACCGCTTATTATACATAGTGCTTGGACTAACGACGCTGTTCAACGATAATAGAATCAATACCATTGTTTTGTAGACGCTGCTGTGCCGTGGTCACCGCTTGACGGTTATTCATCGGACGTGAGATTACCTGATAGATGGGCAAACCATTGCCAGTCGTGTTTTTGATCACTCTAGCATCCACACCCGCCATCAGTACTTGCGCGCGGCGGCGATCGGCTTCATCTGCATCACTAAAGCTATTGATCTGCAAAATATAGGTTGCAGCAGGTTTAGCCGCTTGAATACTCGCTGTACCAGCTCCTGCGTTGTTATTGCGAGTGGCGGCGCTATTGTTGCTAGCAGGTGGCGTACCATCATAAGTCGCATCTTCTTCGACCACAACGATATCGTCGCCTCCCTCATTACTATCAGGCTCAACTATAGTACGCTCGGCATTACCAAAACTGCCCGTACCATCGGTCTCTGTCGTCTCTGGTTGTGTCACCACAACATCCGGCTCAAACGCGCCAATATCTCCTATCTGATCGTTATCAATCTCAGCGATATCTTCATCAGGAATCGTTGCCATCTCTTGATTAGGCAAAATATCGTAGAACTCATAATCGCCATTATCGGTATCGGTATCTACGCGCGGTTGCACTTGCCTGTCAGGATCACTCTTAGCGCTACCATCGGCAGGACTAAAGTTAAATAATGGTGAGAGGTAGATAAATACCCCGATCATAAGGGTCAATATGGCCCCAACAAACATCCACAATAAGCCCGATACGCTACTTGATTTGCGCTTTTCTGTTGCGCCTTTCGGTTTTTTGGCTAGCATGGATCTCGTTCTCCCTACTGAATTTAACGGTCATCATCGAATTACTGCTATCAGCTGTCTATACGTGTTGTATATAGCAAAAAGTGACTACATAGCAGAGGGCGCAGACAAGCCAAGTAGACCCAAGCCATTTGCCAGTACTTGTCTAACAGCTTTGGACAAACGCAAACGCGCTTGCATTAATTCAAGCTCGTCAGCACTTGGCGTCTCCCCTGAAGTGACGCTGATTGGCAAGATACGATTGGTGTCGTACCAGCCGTGGAATAAAGCCGCAAGCTCTTTTAGGTAGTTGGTCAAGACATGTGGCTCATAACCCGTCGCAGCGCGCAGGAGGGTGGCTGGATAGCCTGCCAATAGCTTAATTAGCTCATTTTCATTGGGCGCATTAAGCAATTCTTGATGTGCCAAACCAACCGCATCATCTACCATAAGCCCACTATTTTGTAGCTTCTCAAGCACGCGACAAACGCGAGCATGCGCATACTGGATATAATATACCTGATTATCTTTACTTTGTGACTTGGCAAGCTCTAAGTCAAAATCAATATGCACTTCAGGCTTACGTGCCACGTAGTAAAAACGCGCCGCATCATTGCCAACTTCTGCGCGCAAATCACGCAAGGTGACGAACTGACCTGAACGCGAGGACATTTGTACTTTTTCACTGCCGCGCCACAATGCCACAAACTGTACCAATACAACATCAAGGCGTTCTGCATCGATTCCCAACGCGAGCAGCGCCGCTTTTACGCGTGGCACATAACCATGGTGGTCTGCGCCCCAAACGTTAATCACTTTATCAAAGCCGCGATCAAACTTGTTTTTATGATAAGCAATGTCCGAGGCAAAATACGTCGACTGACCATTAGCACGGCGAACCACGCGGTCTTTTTCATCACCAAAATCGGTCGATTTAAACCAGATGTTGCCGTCTTTTTCGTACAAGTAGCCTTTGTCATCGAGTATTTGCAGTACAGGCTCAATCTCGCTATCAATCGATCTTTCACTGAACCAGCACTCGTAGCTCACACCAAAGTCGTTTAAATCGTCTTTGATATCGGCCAAAATACTGCTCAAGGCGGCATTTAAAAACAGCGCATAGTTGTCACCAAGCAAGGCTTTGCTATTCGCAATCAAGCCATCAATATGCGCTTCTTTGTCACCTGAAATGAGCGTTTTTTCGCCATCCGCATTGATCTCAAACGTTGCGTCTTCTGGTACGTCTTTGGCAACATCGGCAAAACGATGAACGTAGCTGTCACCATGCTGCGTTTTTAATGTCTGTGCGATATCGCGAACGTAGTCGCCTTGATAGGCATTGACTGGGAAAGTGACCGTTTCGCCATTCAATTCTAAATAACGCAAATAGGTACTGGTCGCCAAAATATCCATCTGACGACCCGCGTCATTGACATAATACTCACGTGTGACGTCGTAACCGATGGCTTCTAGCAAGTTTGACACACTCATACCAAACGCTGCACCGCGCCCATGACCCACATGCAGGCTTGAGGTGGGATTGGCAGAAACGAACTCGACTTGTATCTTTTGACCGTCAAACTGGTTGCTCAAACCAAAACGATCTTGCTGAGCAAAAATATCGTCTAATACCGCAAACTTAGCTTCCGAGTTTAAAAATACGTTGATAAACCCAGGGCCTGCGATTTCTACTTGGCGAATGTCTTGATTCTCAGGGAGTGCATTGACGATTTTTTCGGCAAGTTGGCGTGGATTGGCCTTGGCCGCTTTGGCCGCCGTCAGCGCGATATTGCTGGCAAAATCACCATGGCTAAGGTCTTTGGTGCGGGTGATTTGGCTGTTGTTTTGCCAGTCGCTTGGTAGCGTACCATCTGCTTGTAGGGTTTGAATCGCATCATTAAATAGGGATGCAAGCGTATCAATTTGGGCTTGTGACATAGGGATTTGAACTCAATTAAATAAACAACAATAACGGTATGAATGCGAGCAGTCGATAGCGGCCTATGATAGTAGCGACCGACATTGCAGGAACAAAATAATGTAAAAAGATAAGTAACCTGTAAATATAACAATCTTTGCGTGGTATTGCACTATTTGCACCAAAATTAGCACTAAAATCTTGCCGTTATAAGGGCTAAATTGAGCGATGACGCCTGATAAAAAACGTTGATGACCTTAAGTTCGACTCATCAAATATAAGGTGGACAACATAATGCGGTCTGTATAGGCGAGCGACTTTATTGGCCAATGACGCTACCAATTGTAGCATTCCTGTTGTCCAGTACTGAGCAGTCGTTTATACCTAACTGCTTCCACGTTATAATGGCGGTTTGCATTGCGCGTCTATTACGCTTCTACGCCATAGAAGGCGCCTTATTACCCTATAGGATTACGCCATGTTTGCTATTGCTGCCGGTACTGTCACCAGTTGGGGCCTGTACGTTTTATTACCGATATTCATCGCTTTTTTGTTTTTTATCATGTGGGATATATCTAAAACGTCAGATGCTGGACGTGCTGGTACGTTTTGGATATTTTTAGCATTGGGTGCAGGCTCAGTTGGCTTTATCCTCAAAATAATCATGGAAGTCGCGTTCAAAAAATGGTTGATATAACCTACTCTTTCTTGATAGCGGCTCTATGATTAAAAAAGGGAAATATCCGTCATGACTGACACCCTCTACAAGGTGCCAGTCATGCTATCCGTACAGAGGCTGATCGTTATTTTGTGATGATCTGACTCAAATAGGTTGGCAGCTCCCAAGCGCCACCAGCGAACCCGCGACACAGGCCTGTGCTCGCCTCTTCGCTCTTAACAAACGTTTTACCATCTCACGTCCATGTCGCATGACTCAAGCAGTCACCGATACCTCGGCCTTTATGTACAGCGTGGATCTCACCTGCCTCATATTCGTTGCCTGCTGCCGTGATAAGCGCAGGATTGCTAGGCTTGTCATTGTTGATGAGCCAATAACCTGTACTCGAGTTGTACGGGCCTGACCAGCACAGATGAGTGGCTAATGTATGCGACTTATCCACTGGTATAAAATCCCAGCCAAGCATATTAGAACCATACTCGGCTATTCGCTTATATTCTTCGGTTTTTGGATTGACCAGCTCACAGTCACCCACCGTGTTCCCAGACCCGATAAGCTGCTTAGAATCGATATTGACCCATTTATCGATATTCTTTTGAAAATTTGCCAGTGTTGATGATGTGAGCGTCTTATTGTCTTTTTCTGAATACGCAAAGGCCTTTTCAATCGTGGGCATTGGCACTGCCGCCTTAGGCGTTTGGCGATTTGAGCGACGCTTACTGATCAGTGCCATTGAAGTGCCGACTCGACCTTGTGCGTCATCATCATTCCCTGTTTTTTAATACAATAAATGCTATTTTTTTGCAATCAAGGTTGCACGCATGGGTGCAGGATAGCCCTCAATGGTTTTAGTATAATCATCAGGATCTAAGAAGTCTGTCAACGAATGGTAGGTCATCCACTCAGTCTGTCGTTGCTCGTCAGTGGAGGTGACAGCGACATCCACGCAGCGCACATCCGAGAAACCGACTTTTTCTAGCCAGCCTGTCAGTGCAGCGACTGACGGTAAAAAATACACATTATTCATCTGGGCGTAGCGATCATGCGGCACCAATACGGTATTGGCATCGCCTTCGACCACCAAGGTTTCAAGCACCAGCTCACCACCTTTGACAAGCTGTCCTCTAAGCTGCTGCAAATGCTCAAACGGCGACTGACGATGATACAGCACACCCATGCTAAATACGGTGTCAAACAATTGGCTGTGCTCTGGCAAGGCCTCGAGCGGCACAGGAATATAATGCGTACGGTAGCGACCCGTCTCATGAGCATCTGCGCTACCGACAAAATGCCGAATCGCCATAAACTGATGATAAAACAAGCAAGACGGATCAATGATAATGACCGTGTCTGCGCCAGCGCCTGCCATCCGCCAGCCGTGATAACCAGAGCCGCCGCCTACGTCTAATACGCGCCGACCATCAAGCCTGCTCAAATGCGGTGCAACCCGTTGCCACTTCCAATCACTGTGCCACTCGGTATCAATCTTAATACCTGATTCATCATTACCAATCTGAAACGGCCCTTTACGCCACGGCATCAGCTGCTTTAATAACGCGGTCGTTTGTTTATGCTGAGACTGATTCAGACTTGCCTCAATCGTCAACGTATCACTATTTAAATCGACGTGATTGACCGTCAAATGTGGCAATCGCGCTACTGATGCTTGGTAAGCTGGTGCATGCGCGTAGTTGGCTTTGTCTTTGATCGCATTTAACCATGTTGGTAAGCGCGTCAGCCATTCATAAGCGCTTGGATACTGCTCTGCCAGTTCTAATAGGGTTAAATATAGTTCGCGTTCGGCGTGCGTGATGGTGTTGTTGAGCATAGAAGCAGATTACCGTAATGATTAAGAAATAACTGTGTTAAAAGTAAGGATTATTTAAACGCCACAATAGAGACAAAGTTTAAAAACTGAAACCACGTCAGATGACGCTTAAAGCCAACGTGATCTAACCGTGCATGATGCTCATCTAGCGTATCGGTAATTAGCACGTTTTCTAGCGCATTACGCTTACCACTGATTTCCATCTCGGTATAGCCATTGGCGCGCTTAAAGTCATAATAACGCTCAACCAACCACGCATCGTATTGCTCATCAAAGGCATGGGTTTTTTCGGTTAATACCAGTATGCCGCCTTCGCTCAAGGCCGCATAAATCTTCTCTAATACTGCGACTCTATCGGCTGCTGGCAAAAACTGTAGCGTTAAATTTAAAATAACCATGTCGCATGGCTCAAGCTCAACGTCACGAATATCTGCAGTAATGACTTCGATATCATGCTCAGGATAATTGTCACTCAATAACGTCGTGGCTTCAGTCGTCATCGCAGGCGAAATATCAATGGCTTTGATCTGCAAATCTTGCGGGTCAAACTCGCCCGCCAGCGTCATACTGGCTGCACCCAATGAACAGCCCAAATCATACACGCGGCTCACGCGCTGACCGCTGCCCTTTTGCTGGCGATACTTGCAATGGCGACGCGCAAAGATAGGGAGCATCGCCAATACCTGACCATACCCCGGTACGCTACGGCGAATCATATCAGGGAAACACGCCACCACTTGCTCATCAAAAGAAAAACGCGCCGCTTTATCCAGCGGTGTGGTAAATAGCGTATCATGCTGGATGGCTGGGGCAGTATCGGGCGTTGGCTGGCTCATGGTCACACTCATTATTCAAATAAAATGATGGGCAAACCGCACCGTTTTTATCAGCGCTGCGGTCATACCACACGTAGCAAAAGCCCATTATAACATTACTGTTTGTTACTTATCGCCACCAGATGGCCTGCTAAGCTAAATGACAATGCTAAATAGCGTGTGCCCAATAAAAAACAGTCAGGCAGATCGCTATTAGCTTAACCTCTATATTTATAAAAATAGGAAAAATTATGCAAACAATCGTATTAGGCGGTGGCTGCTTTTGGTGCACCGAGTCTGTCTTTTTATCCGTAAAAGGCGTGCAGTCTGTCGTATCTGGCTACATGGGCGGCGATGCAGTATCAGCCAATTATGAAGCCGTATGCGGTGGTGATACTGGACACGTCGAAGTCATCAAAGTCGAGTTTGATGACTCTGTCGTACCGTTAGAAGTGATCCTCGATGTATTCTTTGCCACCCATGATCCCACCACGATGGATCGTCAAGGCAATGACGTTGGTAGTCAGTATCGCAGCGTGGTCTTTTATACCGAAGAAGATCAAAAACCAACGGTTGATCGTACCATTAATAAGCTGCGTGATATGGGCATCAATGTTGTCACAGAAGTACACCCTGCCGTTGAGTTTTACCGCGCAGAAGAGGCGCATCAAGACTTCTTTAACAGAAATCCAGGACAAGCGTATTGCAATTTTGCCATACCACCCAAGCTTGCCAAACTGCGTAAAGAGTTTAGTCAATATATGGTCAGCTAAACGCTAGTGTGACTAGTATATTATTCATTCAAAAGATCATTAGCATGATACTCGATATTAGCCAGACACTTATATGATAGGTGTTTGGCTTTTTATTGGGTTAAACATTCCCAAATAAGGCAGTATGATAGTGATACTAGCAAATACTTATAAACGTAAACTAAGTAGGCGTAAATTATGACTCCTGAATTTTGGCACAAACGCTGGCAAGAAAAGCGTATCGGATTTAATCAGTCTGCGGTGAACTCGTTATTAGTCAATTACTTTGACCAATTGGATTTATCCGCGGGTAGCCGCGTTTTTGTGCCTCTTTGCGGCAAATCTATTGATATGGTTTGGCTCGCAGCACAAGGTTGTGACGTGGTAGGCGTTGAATTGGTCGAAACAGCCGTGCAAGAATTCTTTGCTGAACAAAATATCCAATCTATTGTCTCTCAGCATGCAGAAAACCCAGATATTAAATGCTATCAAGGGCAGCTAATAAATGGTGAGAATCAGCAAACTATTACCCTATGGGTCGCGGATATCTTTGCGCTAACATCTACAGATATTGGTACTATTGATGCAGTATACGACAAAGCGGCATTGATAGCCTTGCCAGCTGATATGCGAACAAAATATAGCGAACAGATACGACAGCTTAGTGGTAATGTTGATAAAGTTGAGCATATTGATAGCTATAATAAGGTCGCGCCGCAACTATTGATCACGCTAGAATATGATCAAAACAAAAAAGATGGACCGCCGTTCTCTATCAATCATGAGCAAGTGCAGCAATATTATGGCAGTCACTATCAGATCTGTGAGCTATCAAGCGAACCTTCTTCTATAGGGTCTGCACCTAATCTAAAAGTAACAGAGCATATTTGGCTATTGAAATAAGCAATAAAGAATTAGTTTGCGCAGCAATGAGTTAGTACTCAATCACAAGGAAGAAGCGCAATGAAAATATTCGTTGATCTGATAAGTTTGATTGCTGTCTTACTGGTCGCGCTTGCAGGGTCACTTTATAAGTTTGGCTTGATTGAGTTAGCGAATGCGTTTACAGGGTTTAAATTTGGGGTATTTTATTTGCTGGTATTGCGGCATTAATACTATTAGCCATACAGCTATTGTTTAAGCGAAATACAGCGAGCATTGGTAGTGTGTTAATCTCAGCAGTGCTTGATATCACTGCCATTGCCATACCACTCAGCATGATGAATACCGCCAAAAACGTACCGCCCATCCATGATATTTCTACCGACTTGATGAACCCACCTCAATTTGTGGCGATTGCCCTACTACGCGCTGATGCACCCAAGCCACTGAAAACTTGGGCTGGGAGCTGGTCAATATTGATGCGGAGAAAGGCATTATAGAAGCGACGGATACCACTGCTTGGTTCGGTTTTAAAGACGATGTCGTCGTACGTATCACCGATAATGAAAATGAACGTCTGGTCGATATACGCAGCAAATCACGGATTGGTGGTAGTGATTTGGGTAAAAATGCGGCGCGGATTCATGGCTTTATTGACGCGTTAGACGGTGAGCTGGCTAACTGAGTCTTTTCTGCTTGCTACAGTCTTTTTAAAGTTAAGTACCAGTTAATGCTGCGCTTTGTCTCTAATGAAATGCTCTTATAACCTCACGCGAACGTCAGCTTATAGTAACTGAGTGCTGCGATACCTTTTCTTTATTATTGGGATTGGTTACTCTACCTTGATACCACTTTTAGCCTTTTGATTTTTGTCTCTTAGCAACCAACTTAACGTTTATAGGATATTTTCATGCGTTTGACTCCTTTTTCTACCTTGTCATTGCTTAGTGTTGCGGTTGGCATTAGCCTTGCGAGCACTGCCCAAGCAGCTCAGCCGCCCGCTCCAGATCTGTCCAATAGTGAATTTCAGCAATGCTTGGATGGCCTAAAAAATTCGAGCAAGTTTCGTGGTGTCAATAGCTATACATTTAACAACTATCGTCCAAGCCAGCCTGATCCTAGTGTCATTCAGTCGCTCAACTATCAGCCAGAGTTTCAAAAAGACGTCTGGGATTATCTATCCGCGCTAGTAGACAAAGAGCGTGTCGAAGATGGCATCCGTGCCAAGCGCCAGTGGCGTGACACGCTGCGCCAAATCGAATCGCGCTATGGCGTAAAAGCGGAGCATGTACTTGGCGTGTGGGGCGTAGAGTCTAATTTTGGTCAGACGCTGGGCAAAAAGCCATTGTTTGAATCGTTAGCGACATTGTCTTGTTTTGATCGTCGTCAAAGCTACTTTCAGGGTGAGTATGCCAATGCCCTAAAAATCGTACAAAATGGTGATATCGCGCCCAATGATATGACGGGCTCATGGGCAGGTGCATTTGGACAAACCCAGTTTATGCCAAGTACCTTTTTGGAGCTGGCAGTGGATGGTGATGGTGATGGACGTCGTGACCTCGTAAATAGTGTGCCCGATGCGCTCGCCTCTACTGCAAATTTCTTAGACAAACGTGGTTATCGCACGGGCGAGCCTTGGGGTTATGAAGTCAAACTACCTGATGGATTTTGGGCGGCTTCCAACCGCAAAGACAAAAAGTCTATCAGCCATTGGCGCAATCAAGGTCTAACGCTCGCCAACGGTAGCCCGCTGCCTTATGACTTGAGTCGTGCGGGTTTATTGCTACCAGCTGGTATTGACGGTCCTGCATTCTTGGTGGGCAAAAACTTTGATACTTTTTACTCTTATAACGCCTCAGAAAACTATGCTTTGGCGATCGCGCATTTATCAGATTTGATCACTCGTGAAGACAGTAGCAAAACGGACTTTATCACCGCGTGGCCAACAGACGATCCTGGTATCAGTCGCCAACAAGCAAAAGATATTCAGCAAGCCTTGTTAAATGCAGGATACGATATTGGCGGTGTTGATGGCATCATTGGGGACAACACGCGCACGGCTATTCAGCAATATCAGACCAGTCGTGGCATTTTCCCAGCAGATGGACGCGCAGGTCAAAAGTTCTATCGCGCCATCATTGGTAACGCATCGCCAACTCAAGGGCAGTACGGTCAGCCGATAAACAGCCGTCCTTTGAACCCTGCGCCTGCTGATCGCATGGAACAGCTAATTGAGCAGAAAACCACAACGCCTAGCAGCTACACCTCTCAACCATCGATGAATTCTTCGACCGCTGGCAATGCGCGTTATCGCCGCGTGACTAGTGCTGATGGGACGATCAAGCTGGTTCGTATTGACGAAGGCTCGTGATAGGATAAAGCCTCTATAATTTTATTCATAAAAAAAGCCACGCTACTCATAGCGTGGCTTTTTTAGGTCTTATATTTATGGACATTGTGTATCTATGATATCAGTGTCCAAAAAGTGCTTATACAATAGGTGGTGGATTTGGCTCACCGTTGTCTCCACTCCAGTTCTCACGGGCTTTTTCGTCTAGATCAGCAGCGGTCTTTGGTTCCCACTTACCATTTTCTTTCCACGTTTCATCGCCCCAGTCCTCATCTTCCGCTTTCCTATCCAAATCTTTGTAGGCTTGGCTAGGGTCAATACCGCGGCGTTTCATATCCGCCACTTGCTCTTCTAGCGTATGGAACTGGTCAGCATCATGCATGCTTTTTTCTAGACCATCAATCTCTCTTAATAACTCGTCATTTTTAGCGTTGCTCATTATGCGCTCTCCTTAATCGCTCAATAGTGTAGTACGTCTTATGTATTTTTAATTCTGACACAAATTCTCGTATCTGATGGCTATTATTATCACGAGTCTTGAGTCAATTCACAACCATTGACGCGTATGCTTTGTATTACAGAACGTAGTCAGGAGCATAAGATGTATTTTTGCCCATATATTACGGAACGCTAAAAGGTGAACATATGCCAAAATCTGATGTCATTCATCTGTCTGAACGTTTTCAGCTTCTAGTAGGCCTCTGGCATGAAAAGTAAGCTTCCAAAGCTCTTGTGATAACCGAGTACCATAGGTTGTTAATTGTATCCAGTTGGCGCTTACTAGCTGACGTTGTAGGTTATTGAGATCATCTTGAAAAATTTGACAGCGTGAGACAGCGTGAACGTTCGGCATATCGTTTTTGATATCAAGCTCAGCTTTTGGCGCGATTAAGCGATTGACCGCATTTTGTAACCCATAGCTCGAAAATGTCGACGGTATTTTTACCAAAGCAGTTAATATTTCGTGCCAAGAAAGTGTGACCTCTCTAATGACATCTTTTAAGTTGCCCCCTTCGTAGGCTTGGGCACTATAGTGAACCTCAAAAGTTTCTGTCAGTGGAATGGATTTACTGACATTATCCGCGCCAAAATCTTCTTCCACAGCACATTCTTTTTTTGCGTCTTTATTTTTAGACAAAAGATCAGCAAACCTTTCAGCAACTGTTTGATTATTGAACTTAATCATCTCTTCAGTGGCTCTCACCCAGCCGCCTGCTACTTTATTGTTGGCCAGTGTATTGTAATAAGCCCGTACTAGCAGTGGCTCAATATCATCCTCTGTATCATAGTAATAAATCTGATTGTCTTGCCTAGAGACGAGTTTAATCAGTTCTTGTAATTGGCGACTGACACCCGTCTCTTGGTAATGGTTTTTGACCAAAATCAGTAGTGGTTTTAGTTTGGCTTTGGCATTCAAATAACTCAAATGCATTTGGCTCACGCCTGTCTTTTGTACGGCTCCGTAACTGTCTCCAATGATCATCAATGCATAATCACACGAGTCGATACATTGTCGGCCATATAATGAGGCCCTTGGCAGTTTGCTAGATACGTCGTAAGTCAAAAATGCGCGCGCCTGAAAAAATATCGCCACGCCGTCCAAGACCAATAATTGATCATTATCAGCACATATAACATGAATGTGATAGCGGCGATGTGGCACGATTACCTCTGAGCTTAGGTTGCGGCATAAAAGGGGATAAAACGAAATAGAGCACAAATATCTTGTTTTATATCAACTCGCACAGTCTTGCGAAAATACATTCGACGTATTTTAACTAAATCCATGCTGCAATCAAGGTTTTTGCATAAATATCTTTGCTAACCATTACTCAGAATAGTATTGCAGTATAGTCTCTTGACCAAGTAAGCGTTCAATCAAAGCGCTTAGTCTATCACTATATTTAGTCGCATGGAAAGTTAATGGCTGTCTAATATCGACATTTGTCCTATCGATTGTATTCAAATTATGGATACTTGTCTTGTCCAAAAAAGCCGTGGCGAGTTTATTTTCGCTCAAAAGTTGCTTGACTCGTTCAGCAATGGCTTGCCCAGAGTCAACCACCTGTATGGCCAACTGCTGCTGCGCAATTTCGTCTAATAAAAAAGATTTAAAAAATGGATAATGTGTACAGCCTAGCACGAGATGATCAATTCCTTCACTTGCAAATACTTGTATTTGTTGGCGCAAGCGCTGCGCCGTCTCATCTCGTACTGGCATGCCAGCCTCAACCCAAGGTACCAACTGTGGATCAAAATATTTTGTCACCACCGTACCATTTGGATTGGCAAAATTGGTAATAACATCATTAAGCAACTGGCCATTGAGCGTCGCCTTCGTGGCCAATACCGCGACATGACCGCTGTTGCTTGCCAATATCGCAGGCTTTAACGCTGGTACTAGACCTACAATAGGCAGATTCGGATAAGAGCGTCTCGCTGTATCTAGAGCATAAGCTGACGCACTATTACAAGCGATCACAATCAGCTTACAGCCTTGCTTATGCAGCCATTCAACGGCTTTTAGCGTGAGCGACTCGATATCATCGCTCTCGCGGTTGCCATAAGGGACATTTAAGGTATCAGCGTAATATATATAGCGCTCATTAGGTAGTTGCTGGGCTAAATGCAAATAAACCGATAAGCCGCCAATCCCCGAATCGAATAGTCCTATCGGAGCACGCTGGGCATCATCAGTGCTGGTTGCATCGATAACCATTGCATTCATGCCAGCGTTGTTAATAGAAGTCTTTGACAGCACATGACTATCCAAAATATTTGTTTGTTCTATATTTGCTTGACTTGTTGTCATCTGATTTGCAGCACTCGCCATCGTTACTTCACCGCCACTTTTAGATACATATCATCATCTCTATATTATCTCTGATTTCTACTCAGTCAGAGATATCTGCGTTTCTTATATTATGACATCTCCACTGATGAAATGGATTTTATTGTCATAATCTATAAATGCTGCTGTTGATGTATTAACGTTTAATGGTCTGGCATAGTCATAGAGTAAGATTTCCCACCGCTTTGTAAGGTCAACATCGTCTTACCATCATGCTCTATTAGTTCACCAATCTCCGTCAAATGATAAAAGGTATTTCGTCCAATCAGCGCGCTCAGACCATTTCTTACTGGCATATAAGGGCGTACTTGCGACTCATCTATACGGTCTACGGCATTATCAGGCTGATATGCTTGTAAGCTAATGGGATGCTCATCGTCCAAGCGCACCACGTCACCGGTGGTGGTCACAAACTCCAACCAGCTCACCTCACCTTCTTTTACGATACCGACATCATTGATCAGCAATGGCACATCTTCTACTTGAATACGGATTTTTTGCACAGGAGTTTTCAAAAAATATTCGGTTACACCGTCACTCTCTTCTTTCCACAAGATGGTTGCAAACAGATTGACGAGTGACTGTCTGGTCATTTTCCCACCCTCATGCCACCACTCGCCATTTGCTTTTATCACCAGATCCATATCGGCAATATTTTCTGGATGCCATTTATCAAGCGGCGGTATTTCTCGCCCTTCACGAGTGGCAGCGGTTGATTTGAGATATTGGCTGAGGGCATTCATATTATTTAGACTGGAGGTCTTATTGACTGGGGCTTCCAAATTATTTTCGTTATTCCCATCAGTATCATTGTTATCATTATTCATCGCACAATCCTTTATCTAGTATTCAAAGTTTGGCAAATCTATTATTACTATAAATTTTTGTTTCGGGTATGATGAAGCTTTATCATCTAAACACCCTTATTGTTTCAATATAACCTTAACACCGTTGCTCATAAATGCGTATCGTGTTTGTAGGACTTTTCTTTTATAATGAGTAACGATTTTTTATTGAAATGGTCAAGTGGATTTTGTATTGATGACACATTTTTATCGGGCAGCCATATGTCTGAGTGACGTTAGCGCCGCAAATCTATTATTCGGTTGTTGAGCTAATGATGCCCTGAGATAAGCCACTAAAGTTTAGGAGTAGGTATGCAAGAGCAAGACAATCAAGCGCCAGTTGTAGACAGCACTACTGTAGACGCTGACGCACCAGTAGTAACAGAGACGGCAGCGCCAGTAGTCGTAGAACCGGAACCTGAGATCGAGCGTGAGTCCATGGAGTTCGATGTCATCATCGTTGGCGGCGGGCCTGCAGGTCTCTCTGCTGCTATTCGTTTACGTCAGCTCGCTATCGAAGCAGGCAACGATGAGTTTATGGTGTGTGTGGTCGAAAAAGGCTCCGAATTTGGTGCTCATACCTTATCAGGTGCAGTCATCGAACCACGCGCCTTAAATGAGCTGATTCCAGACTGGAAAGACAAAGGCGCCCCACTTAACGTACCAGCGACGGAAGATCGGTTTTATTATCTAAACTCTGCCACACGTTCAACTCAAGTACCGCACTCATTGATTCCAGGCCCAATGCATAATGACGGTAACTACATTGTCTCATTGGGCAATGTGGTTCGTTGGTTGGCTGTACAGGCAGAAGAGCTTGAAGTGATGATGTTCCCAGGATTCCCTGCCGATGACATCTTATACAATGACGATGGTTCGGTAAAAGGGATTTTGACTGGTGATATGGGTGTGGCTGCCAATGGCGAAGCCAAGCCAAGCTTTGAGCCTGGCTATGAGCTACTGGCCAAATACACTATTTTTGCCGAAGGCAGCCGTGGTCACTTGGGCAAGCGCTTAATTAGCCGTTTTGATCTAGATAAAGACTCTGATCCTCAGCATTACGGTATCGGTCTAAAAGAGCTGTGGGAAGTTGAGCCTGATAAGCATGAGCAAGGCGTGGTCATGCACGGTCTTGGCTGGCCGTTGACCGAAACCGGCTCAACTGGCGGATGGTGGTTGTACTTCGATGAAAACAACCAAGTGAGCTTTGGCTTAGTGGCGGATCTGTCTTATCACAACCCTTACATGTCGCCATTTGATGAGATGCAGCGCTTGAAGACCCATCCTGTTATCAAGCGTGTTCTAGAAGGTGGTAAGCGTATTTCTTATGGTGCCCGAGCGTTGACTAAAGGCGGGCTTAACTCATTACCAAAATTCACATTCCCAGGCGGTGTATTGGTGGGTGATGATGCTGGTTTCTTGAACCCCGCAAAAATCAAAGGCACCCATACCTCGATGAAGTCAGGCATGCTCGCCGCCGAAGCGATCTTTGAGGCATTACAGGCAGAGCGTCAGCATGACGAAGTGGTGGCTTATAGCACCATGTACAAAGAATCATGGCTCTATCAAGACAACTATGAGGCACGCAACTTTTCTCCTGCAATCCACCGCATGGGTCTGTTTATGGGCGGTGCTTTCACCTTTATCGAGCACAACTTATTAAAAGGCAAAATGCCACTGACCTTGCATGATAATGTACCAGATTACGATCAGTTAGAGCGCGCCAACCATGCTTATCAGCCGACTTATCTCAAGCCTGATGGCAAGCTGGTGTTTGATAAATTGTCATCGGTATTCATCTCAAATACCAACCACGCAGAGGATCAACCAACGCATCTGAAGCTGACTGATCCAACCGTCCCTATCTCTATCAACTTACCGCTCTATGCTGAGCCTGCACGCTTGTATTGTCCAGCGGGTGTATATGAAGTGGTCAAAGATGCTGAAGGCGCCAAATTCGTCATCAATGCGCAGAACTGCGTGCATTGTAAAACATGTGACATCAAGGACCCATCACAGAACATCACGTGGGTAACCCCAGAAGGTGGCGGTGGCCCTAACTATCCAAACATGTAAAAGATGATGTTACATCATAAAGATCAATAAAAACCGCTCTTCTCTGTATAAAGAGAAGAGCGGTTTTTTCGTTTAAGCAGACTATATTGACCTACTACTTATAACTCTAAACTCTCTGAGAATAGAATCTAATCCATCCAAGCATGATGATTGGCCTCGTCTTTCGGCTTCACACAGCTGTCAGGATTAAAGATGGTTTTCCGTTCTATAAGCTGATTTTACAATCAGCACAATCGCTGCTGAGAGTTGGCTACAGTGAGCCATGTCTTAAAAACATCATGATGACTGCTTGATGGTTATTGTTCGCTGCACAAAGACGAAGGCCATTTCTGAAGTACAGTCTAGCGATAAGTGGCGGTATTTTGACTAAAGCGCGGCTATTTTGTTCAGCTTATCTCTTTTTTTACCTATTCTATGAACCATAAAATCTATACATTCAATTTATTGCTGCTATTTTATAACCGTATTCATTTGTATCCATACGCAAAAATTAACTTTTGTTTTATTAAATAGTGAATATCACCTTTATTTCAATTAAAAATACGATATTAGTAATAATTTGCCTACAATGTCCGATTACCGTTATACTCGAATCCATATGAGGACAAAATCATTATTGAGATAAGAAATATTAGCAATCAGCCATATTTTTTAGCATTTAAATCACCATAAAGGTTGTTGATTTAACAAAATTGACGTATAACTGCCCATATATCCGATATTTACTGTGGGTAAAACATTACCTGTTTGATACTGAGTAGTTGCATTCATATATATTTTGTTACAAAAAGCTTGTGAAATATACTTATTGTGAATTACTGAAATTTTGTATATATTCCCAATAGGAGACCATCCCGAATTCTGTGTAACTGCCGTTTAGATTAAATGCTTGCTGATAC
>NZ_JAKDJE010000097.1 GCF_030454045.1 Psychrobacter sp.
TTTGCTGGTATCATTAATTCCGAGCTTAACCTATGACTTTTGCAAGAGGTCTAATGTTATGCATCGTTAATAGTCTTCCCTTGACTGGTTTTATGCTTATTAGAAAATGTCCTTGGTTATAATTCTATTTTTTGGTTATTATTGTCGTCCACTTCCATTTTATGCAGCTGTCCTTAACTGGTATATACACTGTATAAAAAAAACAGGTTTCACCATAGGCGAAACCTGCAATAAAATGTGACGGTATGTGATTAGTGTAAACCATTAGTAAAGCAGACAAAAACCGTTGCCTACTGATCAGCATTTATTAATACAGCCTCAACGTTGGATAAGCTTTTTGGGCTGTAAGCGTCCATTGAGGCTGACAGCACCCAATCCAAGAAATGCCCCTTGCTCGTTGATCAAGCGTATATCAACAGGTACCTCGTGCTCTAGAGACTGAGATGTATCCATAACACAATCACTCTGACCCGCACTATGAGTATCGGCAATCTCGGTGTGGTCTGCATTATCGTTAGACATCTGACAACCAGCCATGCTTGCAACCTTATTTACAACATAGTCTCTAAGCTTACCGGTCAAACTCTCAAATACATTTAAGCGCTGGCCCATATGGACACGGGTACACTGTTCATCTGTCAATGTCATCTCAGCATCGATATCAATACAGGCATCAACAGGGAGTAACTGTAGCTGACGTTTATCCAAATCACTTTCTTCTAAAGTCGATAAATCAATAGCATCACTAATACTAAAGTTACCCACCTGCGTGCGGCGTAGTGCCGTTAAATGTCCAAGCGTTCCTAGCTTTTTTGCAATGTCTTCTGCCAATACGCGCACGTAAGTGCCCTTGGTACAAGTGACTGTCAAGAGAATTTGGACATCATCGACTGCTTGTAGATTGATCGCTTTGATCGTGATATCTCTTGGTGGTCTATCAATCTTGATACCAGCACGAGCATACTCGTAAAGTTTCTTACCATCTTTTTTTAATGCTGAGTACATTGGTGGTATCTGCTGCTGATCACCCAAAAACTGCTGGGCAATAGTAGCCAATAAAGCATTATCGAATGCTGGAATTGCTGCTTGCGCCACCACTTGACCGTCTGCATCGCCTGTATCGGTTTGGCTACCAAGTAAGATAGTCGCTTGATATGACTTGTCAGCATCCAGTTGATAATGACTAAACTTGGTCGCCTCACCCAAGCAAATGGGTAACAAGCCCGTTGCCATTGGGTCAAGCGTACCTGTGTGACCCGCCTTTTTGCTGTCATGTATGGGTGATTTAAACAAATATTTCACTTT
The DNA here is from genome assembly GCF_030454045.1 of Psychrobacter sp. Classification (GTDB taxonomy): domain Bacteria; phylum Pseudomonadota; class Gammaproteobacteria; order Pseudomonadales; family Moraxellaceae; genus Psychrobacter. The sequence continues at coordinate 1,306 of NZ_JAKDJE010000097.1, forward strand.
TGACACAACTTGCTGGGATGTCATACCTTTAGGTTTGTCCACCAAGATAACGCCTGACACTTTTATTTTATCAGACGTTTTATTGGCTTTTTTTTGAGGTTGCTTAGGCGATATAGACATAATAATTACTTACTCGTCATTCTCGTTTTGCTCAGTTTTGGTGACGGCTTTACTGATCAAGTCCATCATGTAGTTACCACGAGCAGTCACTTCATCGTAATGAAAACGCAGACGCGGCGTGGTACGTGTCTTTAGACTATGGCTCAGCTCAGTACGCAAAAACCCTGCCGCTTTATTTAATACTTTGATACTGTCTTCATGATTGGTTTTAGTCATAGCGTCATTGAGCTCAGGCTCCATGATAGTGACATAGACGTCAGCATAACCTAAGTCTGGGCTAACCTTCACACTAGAGATTGTGACAAAACCGGTCAGACGAGGGTCATTGACTTCGTCACGAATAAGAACAGCAAGCTCACGCTGAATCTGATCGGATAAGCGTTGTAAACGTTGATTCATTTTATTACCTTACTTTAATGGGCCTATTTTTATTGATATATAAATTTGGTTGTTGAGAAAATTGGGGCTGATATCTGCTAAAAAAGGCCTAGCAGGGTGTACCTGATAGGCCTAAGTACCGCTTAATATTAGTAAAATATCTAACAAGCTCAGCACATTTGGCGCATTGCATCACTAGATACTCTACTATCGAACAGCGGTTTTAGATAGTACGGGCGAACTCTTGAATTTCAAAGACTTCGATCTTATCGCCAGCTTCGACATCATAGCCACGAACGGCCAGACCACATTCCATACCAGTACGTACTTCATTGACGTCTTCTTTATAGCGACGTAATGACTGCAACTGACCAGTAAAGATAACTTGGTCATCACGCAATACGCGGATAGGTTTGTTGCGATAGATTGTACCTTCAACCACCATACAACCAGCAGCCGCACCAAACTTACTAGAGCGGAATACTTCACGAACTTCTGCAACACCAAGGATTTTCTCCCGATGTTCAGGAGCAAGCATACCACTCATTGCTGATTTGACATCATCAATCAAACCATAGATGACGCTATAGTAGCGAATATCCATGTTAGCAGTATCGGCTTTGCGGCGTGCGGTAGCATCAGCGCGAACATTAAATCCTAATAATACCGCTTCACTAGACTCAGCAAGTGTCACATCAGATTCAGAAATCGGACCAACGCCTGAGCTAATCACTCTGACTTTTACTTCGTCAGTCGACAACTCATTCAATGCCGCCAGCAATGCTTCAAGTGAACCGCGTACGTCTGTCTTCAATACAATGTTCAAGAACGACACATCGCCTTGACCCATTTGATCGAACATGCTTTCTAGGCGCATAGCATTCTGACGCTCAAGTTGACGCTCACGCTCACGGTTGGTTCTAAAGGCCGCAACTTCACGGGCTTTCTTCTCGTCCGTTACTACTAAGAATTCACTACCAGCCGCAGGTGTTTCAGGCAGACCTAAAATCTCCACAGGGATAGAAGGACCAGCTGATTTAACACGTTGACCATTCTCATCCGTTAGTGCACGTACTTTACCGTAGTGCTCACCAGCTAGAACCAAGTCGCCTTGTTTTAGGGTACCCTTTTTGACTAGGACACTAACCACAGGACCACGACCTTTTTCTAGTCTTGATTCGATAACCACACCTTGTGCTGCTCCATCTAACGGTGCTTCTAGCTCCATTAGCTCAGCTTGCAAGCTAATAAATTCTAATAAGTCGTCGATACCTTCGCCTGTCTTGGCTGAAATACGTGCCATTGGTGTGTCGCCGCCCCATTCTTCTGAGATGACTTCTTTCGTTGTCAATTCATTCAGAACACGGTCAGGATCAGCACTTGGCTTATCCATCTTATTGATAGCGACAATGATCGGCGTACCAGCAGCACGTGCATGATCAATCGCTTCTGCCGTTTGCGGCATCATGCCATCATCAGCTGCGACAACAAGTACAACAATATCAGTCGCCTGAGCACCGCGTGAGCGCATAGCACTAAAGGCTGCGTGACCTGGCGTATCAAGGAAAGTAATCACACCGCGATCGGTTTCTACGTGATAAGCACCGATATGCTGGGTAATACCGCCTGCTTCGCCATTGGCCACTTTGGTTTCGCGAATTTTATCAAGCAGTGATGTTTTACCATGGTCAACGTGACCCATGATAGTGACAACTGGTGGACGTGTTTGAACATTACTACTACGCTCATCAACGGCGTCTTGTAGATCATCTTCCACTTTGGTATCACTGACCGGTACTGGATTGTGACCCATCTCTTCGACCAGCAGACTTGCTGTTGCTTGATCAATGGTATCAGACTCACGAGCCATCTCACCCATTTTCATGAGTAACTTAGTCACTTCACGAGCTTTGACCGCCATACGCTGTGCCAGATCAGCAACTGAAATTTGCTCGCTAATCTCAACATCATAGACAATTTTTTCAACTGGCTTTTCAAACTTATGCTGTGATGCTTGTGTTGAACGCAAACCGTTTTTACGGTTTTTGATTTCACGCTCATCTTGATTTTTACGACGACGACCACGAGCACCAGTGCTGTTTGCACCGCGCTTAATTTCGCGACGTTCTTTTTCAAATGACTCTTCTAATGCATCACCGACCAGACCTTCAGCCAATGGTTCATCTTTACGCACTTCGGTAACAGGCTCACGATCGGTATATTTGCCAGCCATTTTACGCATTTGCTCAAGCGTGCGCTTTTGCGCTTCTTCTGCTTGAGTACGGCGAGTTTCTAATTCGATTTCACGCAAACGCGCTTCTTCTTTCTCACGAGTTTCGCGAGCTTTACGCTCAGCAGCTGTCTCAACTTTAGGCTTAGTAGCAGTAACCTTTTTCTTCGGCTGCTCTTTAGGCTTAACTTCAACGGTGGCCTTGCTCGCTTTACCGCCTTTTTTAACGACAACTGAAGTGGAGATATCATCGTTTTTGTCGTCTGACTTTTTGCTAGAGCCTAAGCTTGCACGCATTGCAGCTAAAGTTGCCGCTTGGCGCTCTTCTGCTTTTTTCTTGGTCGCAGCACGTTCTTCTGCTTCTTTAGCAGCACGCTCTTGAGACTCAATGAGAGCCTGCTCGCGCGCGGCTAATTCTTCAGCCATTTTTTCTGGATCCGGCTTCTCAAATACTTTCTTTTTGCGTACTTCAACATTAACGCTCTTAGATTTACCCGAAGAGCCAGTCACACGAGCGGTGCTCGTTGTCTTAGATTTGAGACTAATACGACGCTTTTCGTTTTGACCATGACTTTGTTTTAAATACGTCACCAACTTCTCTTGCTCAAACTCGGTGACTAGGTCATCCTCTGCGCGAGCAGGCAGGCCAGCATCTACTAGTTGCTGCTTTACAGCACTTGTAGTTTTGCCTACCATTTCTGCCAGTTCTTTGACGGTCTTATCTGCCATTTATTATCACCTACTGTCTATTATTTGCTATATGTTCAATTCAGTTGTTGGCTACAAATGATTGGGTTAAGGCCAGTATTTACAGTATGTAGACACCAGCACTTTATTCTCAATAGCATATCACCAAAAGACAGCGATATGCAGTTACCGCTTATTCATCGAACCAAGATTCCCGAGCTTTCATGATGAGTTTTCCTGCAGTTTCGGAGTCTAATCCTTCGATATCTTCTAGATCGAAGACGGCTTGTTCTGCCAAATCATCCACGGTAATAATGTCTTTTTGTGCCATTTTATAGGCCCAGCTGACTGTCATACCTTCAAGCTCTTGAAGCTCTTGACTTGGCTCTTTCATGTTCTGTTGTTTGACCAGCTCATCAGCAATGACAACATCTTTAGCACGCTCTTGAATCATGTCGATTGCTTCATCGTCTAACCCTTCAATGTCATAGAAGGTATCGACTGGCACATAGGCCACTTCTTCGATACTGGTAAAACCGATATCAACCAGCGCCTGCGCTAGATCTTGATCAACTTCTAGGCGCTCATAGAATAACTCAATAAATGCTTTTGACTCATTTTCTTGACGCTGTTTGTACTCTTCTTCGAGCATCATATTAAGCTTATAGCCAGTCAACTCAGAGGCCAAGCGTACATTCTGACCTTGAGAACCAATAGCACGCGCCAACTGATCATTGGTGCTAAAGATAATATCTGCTGTTTGAGTGTCTTCATCTAAGATGATGCTGCTTACGTCTGCTGGCTCTAAAGCACTAATGATGAATTGGGCTGGATCATCTGACCAAACCACAACATCGATACGCTCACCATCGAGCTCTTGCTGTACTGCTTGGATACGCGTACCACGCATACCGATACAAGCCCCAACAGGATCGATACGATGATCGTTGGTCTTTACGGCTATTTTAGCACGAGTACCAGGCAGGCGAGCGACGTTACGGATTTCGATAATTTGCTCTGCAATCTCAGGCACTTCTTTTTGCATCAATGCTGATAGCATTTCAGGATGCGTGCGAGACAACAATAACTGTGCACCGCGATTTTCGCGATTTACATGGTATAAGATAGCATTGATACGAGATTTGGCACGTAGCTGCTCACGTGGCAACATCTGATCGCGTGACAAATACCCTTCAGCATTGTCACCTAAGTCGATGATATAACCATCACGTGTCTGTTTTTTGACTTCGCCATACATCATCTCACCAACACGTGGCTCGAAAGCGTCTGCCACAAGTGCGCGCTCAGCTTCACGAATCTTTTGGATGATGACCTGCTTTGCTTGAGTTGCCGCAATACGACCGAACTCTATGGATTCAATTTGCTCTTCTTTGATATCACCAATTGACCACTCTTCTTGATCGAGATCTGTAATGGCAAGCTGACAAGCTGGCATTTCATGGTCTTCATCTGCAACGACTGTCCAATAGCGATAAGTGTCATAATCGCCAGTTGCTCGATCAATCGATACCCTAACCGCCACTTCTGGCTGCTCGGTATATACTTTTTTCTTGGTCGATACCACCAAAGCGTCTTCTATGGCTTCAAAGATATCTTCAGGATTTAAGCCCTTTTCATTACTGACAGTTTCTACTACCGTTAAGATTTCACGACTCATGCTATACCTGTCCTATCATTTTTTGATTGACTTAAATTTTATAATTTATATGTTGCTACTATATATAGTGGGGATAAATTGCGTAACGTATTTGAGAATAAAGTGCTACTTTACAGAATCACATCACCATATACGTTTAGGCGTCTTCATAAACCAAGTTGGCTTTATCAATATTGCTTAATGCAATCTCAAACTGCTCACCATCACTTGCCGTTAGCTTCAAAGACGTCTCATCAATACTATCGAGCTTACCTGTCGCTTTACGTCGTTTTTGATCACCTGTACCGATGGCTTGAATCAAGCGCAAGCTGACAGTTTGACCAACATAGGCATGCATCTGCTCATCTGAGAAAAAGGCACGATCAAAGCCTGGTGAAGACACTTCTAAAATATATTCGCCAGCAATAGGGTCATGAACTTCGAGGATACCGCTTACTTGATGATTCACTGCGGCACAATCTTCGATAGTAACCTGCTTATCTTGGGCTTGATCTTCTGGCAATGCCTCAATATAGATACGCAGTAAAGAGCGGCGACCTTGTGGCGCAAATTCTATACCCCATAATGACACATCACAAGCGGCCACAGCAGGGGCAATAATATTAGTCAGTTCTGCAACTTTAGTCGAAAGCTTCATAATCTTTTTATATTTTCCTATTCACTTATCTATCGTACTTAGTCAACCGCATGAAGTCTCTGCTTCTCTCCTACCTATATAGCAAGAACCGCGGTCATTATATAATGGTAAACCACAAAACATGTGATATGTGTTGTGCGTTTATATAGGGATGAGCCCAAAAAACATCAAGCTCAGTCAAACAATGCTTTTATTATTAATAAAGCACTACTATCGATAAAAGCGTGAGGAATAAAAGATAGTGTTGCTTAAGGAGCATCGTGCCGGTAGCGGCCGATGATGACCAGTGACGAGTAATATCGTACTCTATAGATCTAGAGCTTAGCACAAGTAGAATAGATACCGCGATAACACTGACCTTCAGATACAAAAAAACCCACAAACATTATGGTGGGTTAATCGGTACTGACAAATTTAGTGTAAAAAACATCAGTATAAAAAGTGGTAGCGGGGGCTGGATTTGAACCAACGACCTTCGGGTTATGAGCCCGACGAGCTACCAGACTGCTCCACCCCGCATCAATCTAGAACGCATATTATAGGGAGGTTTGTTAGAAGTGTCAATACTTTTTTGAAATTAATTATCAAATAAGTATTGTCTACTAAAAATCCAACCTGACGCTATGCTACGTCTATAAAACTTGGTGCGATTGGGGGGACTTGAACCCCCACGGCTTGCGCCACCACCCCCTCAAGATGGCGTGTCTACCAATTCCACCACAATCGCATTGTACTACTCTGATCCTATCGTCCAATCTACAATAAATGATGCTTAAGGTAGGCATCGGTATGATCGGCTTGTCAGAACAGGGGAGCATTGTAAATCTAACGTAAAAAAATAGCAAGTGCTGCCTGCTTAAAAGACGATTACTCAGGATTCTGTGTCAATGGACGCGGCGTTTGCGGTGCTGACACTGGCGCGTCTAGACGAAACTGGTCTTCGGCCTGCTTACGAGCATGAACGGCAAGCGTCATACTGGTAATAAAAAATATGACCGTCAATACCGCCGTCGCACGGGTCAAAAAGTTAGCCGTTCCTGCCGCACCAAATACGGTACCTGATGAACCAGCACCAAAAGAAGCCCCAGCGTCTGCCCCTTTACCATGCTGTATCAAAATCAAGCCAATCATGGCAATGGCCACAATAATATGAAGGGCTAATATAAACGTAAACATGGTGGCCTCTTTTGCCGCGTAATGACGACTGATAACGGAAAATAATACATAAGGTTAACTAACAGGATGATTGGCATTCATTTTAAGGTGGTGTGTTAAAAAGTATGCTGATTAAAATTTGAACAATTTTTGAAGCCTTGAAAGCCCTATAGAATCAGATAACTTAGCATAGATCTTTTATTGACTTTTATCGCCAGCATACTTTTTAGAACACCACCCATTTTAATAATGCCACATCAATTATATAAATAAGGCGCATTGTACACGATTGCAAGGGTACTGTTAAACCTAGTTTTGCTAACGGATAAAGACAGCCTATCAAGAAGATATAATCTTGATATCTGAGGATTATTTATTCGATTCAGTATCCGCTTGGCTAAAAGCATCAGCGATCGCTAAAAAGCTGTCCGCTTTTAGCGAGGCGCCGCCAACCAATGCACCATCAATCATAGTATCAGCCGCAAAGCTTTCTGCATTATCAGCATTGACGCTACCACCGTATAAGACGGTGACTGTATCGGCCATATCAGCAAAACCTGCAACGGTTTGCTTGATATGCTGATGAGTCTTACTCACTTCTGCCACAGTAGGCACCTTACCTGTACCAATCGCCCAGACAGGCTCGTACGCAATAATCAATCTCTCGGACAAAGAAGCTGTAATATCTGGCTGCTGCGCCAGTAAATCTTTGATCACTGAGAGCTGCGTATCAATGATTTCAAATGTTTGATTGTTATCGTACTGTTCTTGCGTTTCACCAATACAGAACACCACGCTTAAATTCTGAGAGAATGCATGAGATAACTTGTTTAATAGGCAATTGTGAGACTCATTGTGATACTGACGACGCTCAGAGTGACCAAGCAGTGTCCAAGTGGCTCCAGCATCTGCCACTTGCTGTGCTGAGCAGTCTCCAGTATAAGCGCCTGTACTTTCACTATGAGCACTAACGTCTTGAGCAGCACAAAGTAATGCGCTATTTGCCAAGCGTGTATGAACGGTAGCCAAGTGTATATTGCTTGGTGCAACCATTAAGTGGCATTGAGTTTTTGACGCTTGTGTCTTGGCTCGTTCTCCAGCATCAACCCTAGATAATAGGTCGTCTAACAGCGCATTGACCTCCTGGCTAGTTGCTGGATTTTGTTTCCAATTACCGATCACCCAAGCTTGCATACTCATCTACCTTGTCTCATGTATTCATGCCAATTTGGCTAATATGCGCGCCAGTATAACAAATAATTCGTAAGTGCTATAGTAGGGTGCTGCCAGGAACCGTAGCGCTTTTCAATACGCATCTTCAAGTGCGATAACTATGCTGTCACTCGTAAGTAGCGATTTTCGGGTGCTAATAACCTATATAAAGCCTTCAAAGTGAAGTAAAGTCGTATATGATTACTTTTATTAAAAACTGCATACTATTAAAAATCACACACTGTGAAAGATCATCACCTTGACGGTAATTACGGAAAATTAAAAGCAACTTTCTGAATAAAAAGCTTAAAAAATAGGGGCTGTATAGAATTGAGAAAACATTGAAAAAAATAAGCAACACCTTACT